>DASSRJ010000034.1:0-153150 GCA_035701845.1 Pseudolabrys sp.
ACCTACGGCCAACGCGTTCGCGGCTTTGATTTGTCTTTCGTCGAGCCGTTCCTGTTCGGCTATCGCATGGCCGGCGGCATCGACGTCTTCGCCCGGCAGAACCTGGCGTCGAATTACATTTCGTATGACAGCCAGACCATCGGCACCAATCTCCGGCTCGGATTTGCGCTGACCGAGGAAATAGCCTTTCAGCCGCGCTACACGTTCTATCAGCAGAAGATTACGCTGCCGACCCAGTACAATAACTGCCAATTTTCGAACTTCGCGCCGGCAACAGGTCTTGCGCCGGGTACTGGCGTGAACCCGACGGTTGAAGCCAGCGGCTTGGATAATCAGGTAAACGTTCCGTATGGCTGTTACGCGGACGGCGAAGCGTCTCTGGCGGTCCGCAAAGAGCTGGCCGCAGGTCCCGTGAACGTCTCCATGGTCGGCTACACGCTCTCCTACAACACCCTCGACAACAACAAGATCCCGACCAGCGGTATCTTTGCCGAGCTGCGGCAGGATTTTGCCGGGGTCGGGGGCGACGTACAGTTCATCAGAACGCAGGTGGAAGGGCGCACATACTACGAAGTGCTCAACGACGTGGTCGGTGTCCTCAAGCTGCAAGCCGGCAACATTTCCAGCTGGGGCGGCGAACAGCTGCGCATGCTCGACCACTTCCAGATGGGACCGCAACTCGTGCGCGGCTTCGCGCCGGCGGGCCTGGGACCGCGTGACCTGACGCCTGGCACGACGAATGACCCGCTCGGTGGATCGCTCTATTGGGGAGCGAGCGTGGAAGCCCAGACGCCGTTGTATTTCCTGCCCAAGGATATCGGCATCAAGGTCGCGGCTTTCGCGGACGCAGGCTCGCTGTGGGACTACCAAGGACCCACAAGCTGGAGCGTGACCGGCGAAACGCTCCAGGTCGGCCTCAACAGCCCGTCCATGATCCGCAGTTCGGTCGGTGTCGGCCTGCTCTGGGATTCACCGCTTGGCCCGCTCCGCTTCGATCTGGCCTATCCGATCACGAAATACTGCGCGACCCCCGCGGGGGGCGGTGCTCAAGTTTGCGATCGGACGCAGGTGTTCCGCTTCAGTGGCGGCACCAAGTTCTGACCTTGGCGACTCCCGGCAGGAGCGGCGGGTCAGATTCCGGCAGGATAAACGAGCCCGTATTTCTACGGCAGTCCGCGGGTCTTACGCTTGACGAAATTGCGGGCGTGACCGGCGCAGCGATCACCTCGCGGTCGCCGCAGACAAGCCGCATCGTGAACATTGCGCCGCTCGACCGGGCTGGCCCGCGCGACCTCACATTTCTCGAGAGCAGGAACTTTGCCGCGGCGGCAGCCGCCACACACGCCGGCGCATGCCTGACGACGCAAGCGCTTGCGAAAGGATTGCCGAACCACGTTTCGGTTTTGACCGTGCGCGAGCCCTATCGCGCGTTTGTTATGGCGGCACGCGAATTGTTTCCGCAGGCGTTGCGGCCGTCATCCCTGTCGAAGCCTGGCAATTTCGCCGGAGCGCATGTCGACGCCAGCGCACGCATGGAGGATGGCGTCGCCATCGAACCTGGTTCGGTGATCGGCCCGCAGGTCGAAATCGGCAGCGGAACGACCGTCGGTGCGAATGCCGTGATCGGCGCCGGCGTCCGGATCGGCCGTGATTGTTCGATCGGCGCCAATACGGCGATCAGCAATGCTCTCATTGGCGACCGGGTCATTGTACATCCGGGATGTAATATCGGGCAGGACGGGTTCGGCTTTGTGATGGGGGAGAAGGGACATCTCAAAGTCCCCCAGGTCGGCCGCGTTATCATTCAGGATGACGTCGAGATCGGAGCCGGGACAACGGTGGATCGCGGCGCCATTCGCGACACGGTCATCGGCGAGGGTACCAAGATCGACAACCTGGTTCAGGTAGGCCACAATGTCAGCATCGGCAGACATTGCGTTATCGTCGCTCAGACCGGAATTTCAGGCAGTTCGACTCTTGAGGATTTTGTTGTGCTGGGCGCGCGCGTTGGCCTGAATACCAGCATTACGATCGGCGAAGGCGCGCAGATTGCGGGTGTCAGCGTGGTTCACGGCGATGTGCCCGCCGGCGCGCGATGGGGCGGAACGCCTGCAAAGCCTTTGAAGCTGTGGTTCCGCGAAATGATGATCCTTGAGCGGCTCGCGCGCCGGAAGGGCGGCGCGGACGCTGACGACAAATGAGACCGTTGTCATGAGCAAACCCGTGACCCAACTCGAGGCGGCGGACATCTCGGTGGTGCTCAAGATGTTGCCGCACCGCTATCCGTTCCTCATGGTGGACCGGGTAATCGACATCCGCGGCGACGAGCATGGCATCGGTATCAAGAACGTCACGATCAACGAGCCGCATTTCCAGGGTCACTTTCCGGGCAATCCCGTTTTTCCCGGTGTGCTCATGATCGAGGGAATGGCGCAAACGGCGGGCGTGCTCTGCATAGCGGCGACGGGGGCGCAGCCGACATCGGTGTTCTTTCTCACCATCGACAAGGCAAAATTCCGCAAGCCCGTGCGGCCCGGCGACACCATCGAATATCACATGGACCGCATCGCGCGCCGAAAGTCGATGTGGTGGTATCGCGGTGAAGCAAAGGTGGCCGGCCAGGTCGTTGCCGAGGCCCAGGTCGGGGCTATGCTGTCCGACGCATGAGCGCGCATATGATCGATCCCTCGGCGCGGATCGAAGCCGGGGCCACGATCGGAAAAGATGTTTTGATCGGTCCGTACTGCACGATCGGCGCGCACGTCAGTGTCGGCGACGGCTGCCGCCTGATTGCTCACGTCAATCTGACCGGTCACACCACGATCGGACCGCGAACGGTGATCCACCCGTTCGCGTCACTCGGGTCGCCGCCGCAGTCGTTCAGCTATCGAGGAGGTCCGACGCAATTGAACGTGGGTGCCGAATGCGACATCCGGGAAAACGTAACCATGAGCACGGGCACCGAGGATGGCGGGGGCGTCACCGAAGTTGGCGAACGCTGTTTCTTCATGGTGGGCGCGCATGTCGGGCATGACTGCAAGGTCGGAAACCACATCGTTTTTGCCAACAACACGGTGCTCGGCGGCCACGTGACCATCGGTGATCATGTTGTCTTTGGCGGCGGCGTCGCAGTTCGCCAGTTTGTCCGTATCGGCGAAGGCGCAATGATCGTTGGGCTGAGCGGCGTGCGTGCCGACGTCATTCCGTTTGGGATGGCGCACGGTCCGCTCGCCGATCTGATTGGGCTCAACGTCATCGGTATGCGGCGCCGGGGTGCGGCGAAGGCGGATGTTCAGCGCGTGCGCGCGGCGTATCGCGCCCTGTTTTTTGGTGAGGGAGAGTTTCGCTCGCGTGTCGATCGCGTTGCCGCAGAGTATGCCGGCGACCCGCTTGTCGGGACGATCATAGAGTTCATTCGTACGGCGAAGCGGCCCTTGACGATGGCTGTCAAGCGCAACGAGGCGGACGAGGAGACATGAGCGACGCCACAGCCGTTGGTCAGGACGGCCCGCTCGCGCTGATTTGCGGTGGCGGCACGTTGCCTCTGGCGGTGGCGGATTCGGCTGCGAAGCAGGGGCGCGATCTCGTGCTGTTTCCGATTTCCGGCCACGCCGAGCCGGCCATGGTTGCGCGGTATCGGCATCATTGGCTTCGGGTAGGACAATTTGGGGCGTTTACGCGGCTTGCCAGGGCGGCAGGCTGCCGCGATGTCGTGTGGATCGGCGCGCTGGTCAGGCCATCCTTGTGGTCGCTTCGTCCCGATTTTTTGGCCATCAAGTCGTTGCCGAAGATTATTCGGGCCTATCGCGGTGGCGACAACCATCTGCTGACCGGCGTGAGTGCGCTGTTTGAAGAGCAAGGCTTTCACCTCATCGGAGCACATGAGGTGGCGCCCGAGATCCTGGTGCCGGAAGGAGCCCTCGGCCGCGCTGATGCCTCGGAGAAAGATCGGGAGGACATCGCGTTTGGTTTCGCATATTTGCGGGCAAGCGGCGCTTTCGATATTGGGCAAGCCGCTGTCGTGGCCGGCAAGCGCATATTGGCGGTTGAGGCTGCCGAGGGTACGGATCAGATGTTGGCGCGGGTTGCCGAGCTGCATGCAGGCGGGCGCATTGGCGCTCCGGCGGGAACCGGTGTGCTGGTGAAGGCGCCGAAGCCCGGTCAGGACCAGCGGTTCGACCTGCCGTCGATTGGTCCGCGAACGGTAAGCGGTGTTTCCCGCGCCGGGCTCGCAGGTATTGCGGTTGTGGCCGACAAGACCGTCATTGCCGATGCCGAAAGTGTTGTGCGTGAAGCAGATCGCTCCGGAATATTTGTGGTCGGTGTGCCGTTCGAGTCGACACCATGAGCCCGCATATATTTCTGGTCGCCGGCGAAGAGTCCGGGGACCGGCTGGGCGCGGCGCTGATTGCGGCGATCAGGGATCGCACCCAGGGGAAGACGCACTTTTCCTGTGTCGGCGGCGACTATATGGCTGCCGAAGGTGTTCCAAGTCTGTTTCCTCTCGGGGACCTCGCGATCGTCGGTTTTTCTTCGATCCCGGCGAGGCTTCCGAAAGTCCTGCGGCGTATCCGGGAAGCCGCCGATGCCATCATCGCGGCAAAACCGGATGTTCTGGTCATCATTGACAGCCCGGAATTCACCCATCGCGTGGCACGCCGCGTGCGCGAACGCGCCCCTGATATTCCCATCGTGGACTATGTGTGCCCCTCGGTCTGGGCGTGGCGTCCCGGCAGGGCGCGCGCGATGCGGGACTATATCGATCACGTGCTGGCTCTTCTTCCGTTCGAGCCCAAAGCGATGAATGATCTCAATGGGCCTTCATGCACGTTTGTCGGCCATCCTCTGAGCGAACGGTTGACTGATCTAAGGCCAAATGAACTTGAAGCCCGCCTGCGGCAGGCAGATCCGCCTCTGGTTCTGGTTTTGCCGGGGAGCCGCACCGGTGAAATTCGGCGCATGGCGCCGGTATTCGGCTCGGCGATCGCCCGTGTCGTCGAACAATACGGCCCCCTTGAAGCGGTCGTCCCGGCCGTGCCGCGGCTTGCGGATGCCGTGCGAACAGCCGTTGCGGCGTGGCCCATCCCCGCGCGCGTCATCACGGATCCAAACGAGAAGCACGAGGCCTTCCGGACGGCGCGCGCGGCCCTGACAAAATCGGGGACGTCGACGCTCGAATTGGCGCTTGCCGGCGTCCCGATGGTTGCCGCTTACAAAGTATCGCTGGTCGAGGAAATCGTTGGCCGTCTTCTCATTCATGCTCCGTCGGCGATCCTTGCCAATCTTATTCTGGGAACGAATGTCGTCCCGGAATTTCTTCAACGCGATTGCAGCGCGGACGGACTCGCCGCCGCACTGGTTCCGCTGCTTGCCGACACGCCGGATCGCCGCAGGCAAACCGAAGCCTTCAGCCAGTTGGACGATATAATGGAAATAGGAAAGGCGAAGCCGAGCGCACACGCTGCGTCGTTAGTCCTTGCGGCGGCCGGAAGCAGAAGCGCAGTACGGCAACAATAGCTTGCCGCCCAACGCTGTTGGGCGTATGCCATTGCAGAAAACCGGATTCCAGCCCTTGGCCCTTTCTCCTCGCGCCTCGATCACGGCCGTCCACGGCTATCTGCCGCCGGACCTGCTGACCAACAGCGAGCTTGCGCGCATGGTCGACACGAGCGACGCCTGGATCACGGAGCGTACGGGAATCAAGGAACGTCATATTCTGAAAGGCGATGGCCTTGGCACATCGCACATGGCGGCGGAAGCCGTGCGCGGGCTGTTGCAGAAGACAACGACGAAACCCGAGGAGATCGACCTTCTGATCTGTGCGACGACGACTCCCGATATGCAGTTCCCCTCAACCGCAAACATGATTTGCGACATGGTCGGCATCCGCAATATCGGCAGCTTCGACGTACAGGCCGCGTGTTCGGGCTTTCTTTACTCGGTCGCGATTGCGACGCAATTCATTGCCACCGGCGCGGCGCGCAAGGTCATCGTGGTCGGTGCCGACAAGATGTCGTCGATCATCGACTATACCGATCGCGCCACCTGCGTTCTCTTTGGTGACGCCGCAGGGGCGGTGCTGCTTGAGCCCGACGCGAACGGCTTTGGCATCATGGACGCGCTTGTTCGTTCCGACGGGTCGGGAATGATTCACCTGCACCAGAAAGCGGGGGGCAGCCGGATACCGCCAACCGCGGAAACGGTCGCAAAGCGACTTCATTACGTGCATCAGGAAGGCGCCGCGGTCTACAAGTTCGCCATTGCCAAAATGGCGGAAGTGGCGGGCGAGATCATGTCACGCAACAATCTGCGCGCCAACATGATTGACTGGCTGGTTCCGCATCAAGCCAACAAGCGCATTATCGAGTCGACGGCCGAGCGGATGGGCGTGCCGATGGATAAGGTGATGGTGACGATCCATAAATACGGCAATACGACCAACGCGACGATCCCGCTCTGCCTGTGGGACTATGAACCGAAACTGAAGCGCGGCGACCGCATGGTGCTCGCGGCCTTCGGCGGTGGATTCACCTGGGCCGGCGTCTACGTGCAATGGGCCTATGATGGTGCGACCGCGCCCAAGCTCAATGGCAGGGGCAACGGCAAGGCGAGCTGAGGCAAATTATTTCCGGCGCGAGATCGGGGAATAATCCCGTCGCGTAGCTCCCGTGTACAGCTGGCGCGGCCGGCCGATCTTCTGCTTCGGATCCTCGATCATCTCTTTCCATTGCGCGATCCAGCCCACTGTGCGCGCGACCGCAAACAGCACGGTGAACATCGTGGTCGGGAAGCCCATCGCCTTGAGGGTAATGCCTGAATAGAAATCGATGTTCGGATAGAGCTTTTTCTCAATGAAGTAATCGTCGTGCAACGCGACCTTCTCGAGCTCCATGGCGACGTCGAGAAGCGGGTCGTCCTTCACTCCGAGTTCGGTCAGAACCTCATGGCAGGTCTTCTGCATGATTTTCGCTCGAGGATCGTAATTCTTGTAGACACGATGACCGAAGCCCATCAGCCGATAGGGATCGTTCTTGTCTTTTGCGCGTTTGACGTATTCCGGAATGCGATCGACTGATCCGATTTCGCGCAGCATGTTGAGCGCGGCTTCGTTTGCGCCGCCGTGCGCGGGTCCCCACAAGCAGGCGCAGCCTGCAGCAATGCAGGCAAACGGATTGGCGCCGGACGATCCGGCCAGGCGGACCGTCGAAGTCGAGGCATTTTGCTCGTGATCGGCATGCAGAATGAAGATTCGGTCCATCGCGCGCGCAAGCACGGGGTTTGCCTTGTATTCCTCGGTCGGCACGGCAAAGCACATGCGCAGGAAGTTGGAAGCATAGTCGAGATCATTCTTCGGATAGACGAAGGGCTGACCGATTGAATATTTGTATGCCATCGCGGCAAGCGTCGGCACTTTTGCGATCATGCGGACCGAGGCGACCATGCGCTGGTGCGGATCGGAAATGTCGGTCGAGTCGTGATAGAACGCGGAGAGCGCGCCGACGCAGCCGGTCATGACGGCCATGGGATGCGCGTCGCGGCGGAAGCCCTGGAAGAAGCGGCTCATCTGCTCGTGGACCATCGTGTGGCGGCTCACGCGATAGTCGAAATCGGTCTTCTGCGCGGCGGTCGGCAATTCGCCGTACAGCAGGAGGTAGCAGGTCTCCAGAAAATCCCCGTGCTCGGCCAGCTGCTCGATGGGGTAGCCGCGATAGAGCAGAATGCCTTCGTCGCCGTCGATATAGGTGATTTTGGATTCGCAACTCGCCGTCGAGGTGAAGCCGGGGTCGTAGGTAAACATTCCGCTATCGGCGTAGAGCCTGGAGATGTCGACGACTTCGGGGCCGATCGTGCCCGGCAGTACCGGCATGTCCCAATTGTTGTTGCCGACCGTCAGAGTGCCGGTCTTGTTTTTGGCGCTGGTCTTGGCGTCCATGGTCGAGCCCTCGAATTTGGCCGCGAGCTTTGTGGGTATCCCATCCCACTGTGCACCGCAAGATAGCCCAACGTTGGCTACATGCCCGGCATATAGGCGTTCCTCGGCGGTTTTGCCTGATTTGAAAACTTATGGCGCCGCCTGGTCGCGCAGGCGGGCGAGACTTTCGTCGCGGCCGAGAACCGCGAGTACGTCGAAGATCGGAGGAGACGTTGTACGTCCGGTGAGTGCCGCCCGCAAAGGCTGAGCAATCGCGCCCAGCTTCAGGCCCGCCCGTTCGGCAAAGGGCCTCACAACAACCTCGGCGGAGCCCGCATTCCATTCCGAAACGGCTTCCAGTTCGGGGAGGAGGGCCTTGATCAGCGCCTTGGCCTCGTCGGTCAGCAGGGCTTTCGCCTGGTCATTGATATCGATAGGCCGGTTGGCCCAAAGGAACCGTGAGGCATCGAACAATTCGATCAAAGTTTTGGCGCGTTCCTTCATGGCGGGCATGGCAGCCAGAAACTTTCCGCGCAGCGCCGGTGTCATCTTGCTGGCGAGTTCCTGTCCGCCGGCAATGTGCGGCAAGAGTTGCTCGAGTGCGGCCATGAGGGACGCGTCGTCGGTCGACCGGATATAGTGACCGTTGAGACTCTCAAGTTTCGTGAAATCGAAACGTGCGGGAGACCGTCCGATCTGCGGAAGATCGAAAGCGGCGACCATCTCCTCTGTCGTAAATATTTCCTGGTCGCCATGCGCCCAGCCGAGCCGCACAAGGTAGTTCCTCATTGCGGCCGGCAGGTAGCCCATGGCCCGATATGCATCGATGCCAAGGGCGCCATGCCGTTTCGACAGCTTGGAGCCATCCGGTCCATGGATCAGGGGGATGTGTGCCATCACAGGCACCTTCCATCCGAGAGCCTGGTAGATTTGCGTCTGCCGCGCCGCATTGTTGAGGTGATCGTCACCGCGGATAATGTGGGTAATACTCATGTCATGATCGTCGACGACGACCGCGAGCATGTAGGTTGGAGTGCCGTCCGAACGCAGCAGGACGAAATCGTCTAGATTTTCGTTTTGCCAGACCACGCGGCCCTGGACCTGGTCTTCGACGACCGTTTCTCCCGTCAACGGCGCCTTGATGCGGATCACCGGGTTGACACCGGCCGGAACGTCCTTTGGATCGCGATCGCGGCAGCGTCCGTCATAGAGACGCGTGCGGCCTTCGGCCCGCGCCTTCTCGCGCATCGCGGCAAGCTCGTCCTGACTGCAATAGCAACGATAGCCGTGGCCCGAGGCAAGCAGTTGCTCGGCCACCTGGCGGTGGCGCGCGGCACGTGAGAACTGGAAAACAATTTCCCCGTCCCAGGCAAGTCCGAGCCAGGTCAATCCGTCGATAATGGCGTTTATCGCCGCCGCTGTGGAGCGCTCGCGATCGGTATCCTCGATCCGCAGCAGCATCTTGCCGCCATGCCGGCGGGCGTACAGCCAGTTGAACAAGGCCGTGCGGCCGCCACCGATATGAAGAAACCCGGTGGGCGAGGGCGCAAAACGAGTAACGACGGGCTCGTTCATCGTGAGCCGTCTACCACAGTCAGCAGGGTGAAAGTCAGCGCGATTGACATCGAGGTGAGCGCCAAGTCATACGGGCCGCGGGATACGCCTTCAAGTAACGTCTGAGGAAGCATGGCTACCGATGCAAAGGCAAGAGGCGAGACGGGCGCGACCGAAGTGGGCCGCGATTTCATCCGCGACATCGTCAAGGGCGACCTTGATGCCGGCCGTGTCAAACAGGTCGTTACCCGCTTTCCGCCCGAGCCAAACGGCTATCTCCACATCGGCCATGCCAAATCGATCTGCCTGAATTTCGGCATCGCCGGGGAGTTCGGCGGACGCTGCCATCTGCGGTTCGATGACACGAACCCTGCAAAAGAAGAGCAGGAATATATCGACGCGATTGAGCGCGACGTCCGTTGGCTGGGCTTCGACTGGGGTAAACACCTCTACCATGCGTCCGATTACTTCGAGCAGCTTTACACCTGGGCGGAGGATCTGATCCGGGCCGGCAAGGCTTATGTTGACGATCAGACCCCGGAGCAGATGCGGCTTAACCGCGGCACCCTGACCGAGCCGGGCAAGAACAGCCCATTCCGGGACCGCGGCGTCGAGGAAAACCTGGATCTGTTTCGCCGCATGCGGACGGGGGAATTTCCGAACGGGGCGCGGGTCCTGCGCGCCAAGATCGACATGACGTCGGGCAACATCAATCTCCGCGACCCGGTGCTATATCGCATTCTGCACGCGCCGCATCCACGCACCGGCACGGCGTGGAAGATTTACCCAAGCTACGACTTTGCGCACGGCCAGTCTGACGCGATCGAGCACATCACGCACTCCATTTGCACGCTGGAATTCGAGGACCATCGTCCGCTTTACGACTGGTTCATTGCGAACCTCAAGGTGCCCTCGCAGCCGCATCAGTATGAATTTGCGCGCCTCAATCTGAGCTATACCGTGCTGTCGAAGCGGGTTCTTACCGAGCTGGTGCGTGACGGCCACGTCAGCGGCTGGGATGACCCACGGATGCCGACGCTTGCAGGGTTGCGTCGCCGCGGCGTTCCACCCGAGGCAATCCGCGATTTCGTCAAGCGGATCGGGGTAGCCAAGGCGAACAGCGTCGTCGACATGGGCATGTTCGATTTTTCGGTTCGCGAGGTTCTCAACCGAACCGCGCTGCGCCGTATGGCGGTCTTAAGGCCGCTCAAGGTCGTCATCGAAAACTATCCGGAAGGAAAGGTTGAGGAGCTGGAGGGGTCCAATCACCCCGACAACCCTGATACCGGCGCGCGTAAAATAAAGTTCGGCCGTGAGCTCTATATCGAGCAGGACGACTTCATGGAGAATCCGCCAAAGAAGTTTTTCCGGCTTTCTCCGGGCACCGAGGTGCGGCTGCGCTATGCCTACTTCATTAGGTGCCGCAAGGTTATTAAGGACGCGAGTGGCAACGTGACCGAACTGCATTGCACTTACGATCCGCAGACACGCGGCGGCAATGCTCCGGACGGCCGTAAGGTCAAGGCGACGATCCACTGGGTGTCCGCAGAGCACTCGCTGCCGGCGGAACTGCGGTTGTATAATCCACTGTTCGTGCGGCCCGATCCGAAAGGCGGAGAAAACTTCACAGCAGATCTCAATCCGAACTCGCTTGAGGTGCTGTCGAACGCACGTGTCGAGCCTGCTCTGGCCGAGGGCAACTCTCCGGCACCCGTCCAGTTCGAGCGGCAGGGTTATTTTTGTCCAGATCCGGACTCAAAGCCTGGTCGGCCTGTTTTCAATCGTACGGTCGGATTGCGGGACACTTACGCCAAGGAAGTTGGGAAATAGCGCGAGCGTGTCGCGCTAGAAGTACGGGGCCTCCTCGTACGTACAGACGAGGCCGAAGGCCATACAGGTTGGAGGCAAGTTGTCGACAGCAACCCGCTGACCGCAAAAAATTCCGCTCGGCCGTGAGCGTCAACGAAGTCCACATCCGACGTTTTGCTGCTGATCGCAACCTGTGATTGTTCTAACATAAGCGAGGTTGTGCTGCTGGCGTCGGGAGGCGCATGGCGCCTTGGCTCGGGGAAACGATTCATTTGGACGTCCACGAGGCGCCAGAGCCTGGGCGCCGACCTTTGACGGTGCACGGCGGCCAGCCGGTCTGGCGGTGCCGGACGGCGTGGCCGGGACGGCCGGCCGGCTGCGCGGCTTGCTGTCGGGATGGTTGCTGGCGGAACTGGCGCCCGGACGGCTGAGCCCGTGGGTGCCGGTAGCGTTCGGAACCGGCATCGCAAGTTATTTCGCTGCCGACCGCGAGCCCGCCGCATGGGCTGTTCTGCCGCTGGCGACGGCCGCGGCAGCGATAGCCTTTCTGGCACGGCGACGTCCATTCGGTTTTCCGCTTGCGGTTGCCGTAGCGGGAGTGCTCGCGGGGCTTGCGGTCGCGACTTTGCAGGCCGCGCGCATCAGTCACCCGATCCTGAAAACGCCGATCGCAAGCGCCGCGCTGTCGGGGTTTGTCGAAATCCGCGAGGAGCGGGAGCGCAGCGATCGCATTGTGATCCGCGTCGAGCACTTTGACGCGCCCGGTACCAACTCCGCACCGCAGCGCGTGCGCGTCGCCGTACGCAAAGGAACCGCTCCACCAGTCGGCAGTTTTGTCGAACTCAAGGCGCATCTGTCGCCGCCCATGCAGCCGCTGCGGCCCGGCGGCTACGATTTTGCGCGCGATATGTATTTTCAAAAAATCGGCGCTTCGGGCTACGCGCTCGGTGCTATCAGGATCAAACCGGCCCCGGCGCAAGCGGGCTTTTGGCTGCGATACGCCACCGTAATCGATGGAATACGCGAGTCGATCGACGACCGCATCCGCGCGGCGCTGCCCGGCGATAGAGGCTCCATCGCCTCGGCGTTGATTACAGGGAAACGCGATGCGATCTCCGCGCCGGTCAACGATGCCATGTATGTCTCGAGCCTTGCGCACGTGCTGTCGATCTCCGGCTATCACATGGCTGTCGTCTCGGGCATCGTGTTTTTTGTAATCCGCGCAATATTGGCGCTGATCCCTTTGCTCGCCCATCGAAGGCCCATCAAGAAATGGGCGGCATCCGCAGCGCTCGCGGCCGCGAGCTTTTATCTGCTGCTGTCGGGCGCCGAAGTGGCGACCCAGCGCTCCTACATCATGATTGCGATCGTGCTCATCGGCGTCATGCTCGATCGTCCGACGCTGACCTTTCGTACGCTGGCGGTGGCGGCGATTGTCGTCCTGCTTCTGGCGCCGCACGCCATCGTGCATCCCGGTTTCCAGATGTCGTTTGCGGCGACGCTGGCGCTGGTTGCCGCCTACCAACATGGCCTTCCATGGGGAGCCAACCATGACAGCCAGCTCGGAGCGCGCGTCGCGTTATGGGGCGTCCGTGAGATGGCAAGCCTGATCCTGGCCTCGCTGGTGGCCGGCCTCGCGACCACGCCTTACGCCGCCTACCATTTTCACCGGCTCGCGCCCTATGGCGTGCTGGCCAACCTGCTCGCCATGCCGATCGTATCGGCCCTGGTCATGCCGATGGGCATTCTCGGCGTGGTGAGCATGCCGTTCGGTTTCGACGCGCCGTTCTGGCAACTGATGGGTCAGGGTATCGACTGGATGAATGCAGTTGCCTTGTGGGTGGCATCGCTTCCGGGTGCCGTGGGGCGCATGCCGGCCTTTGGAGTCGGTCCTCTCCTTTTGGGGACCGCAGGACTGCTGTTCATTTGTCTCTTGCGCACGCCGTTGCGCTGGGGCGGCGCATTCGTTGCCACGGGTGCGATCGCCTGGGCCTTGACGACTTCGCAGCCCGACATTCTCGTCGCCGGGGATGGTCAAACGGCGGCGTTTCGCGGCACCGATGGCCGGCTCGTCGTCCTGCGGGCCGGCCGTGACACTTTTGCGATCAAAGAATGGCTTGCTGCCGACGCTGATGCGCGAGTGCCGAAGGTTGCGAATCTCGGTAAGGGCGTCACGTGTGATGCGGTCGGCTGCATCGGCAGGCTCGGCGACGGCCGCTTGGTATCGATGGTCCTGGGAACTGAGGCCTTCACCGAGGACTGTGCGCGCGCCACGGTGGTCATCTCAGAGCGCGAGTCGCCGCCCGGCTGCCGCGCAACGGTGATTGATCGTGCCATCTGGCAATCGTACGGCGCCGTTGCGCTACGCTGGACGGGGGACCGTTTTACGCAGACGGTCGCAGTTCCACGCAGTCAGGAGCGGCCGTGGACGCATCGTGCGAGAGCCATTTCCGACAATTCGGAGCCGGCACGCCGTCAGCCGCCACGCGGGGCCGAACCGCACCGGGACGACTTGACCCCGGACGATTAGTAGCGCCGGAAAAGTCCTACAAGCTTGCCCTGAATACGCACGCGGTTCGGCGGCAGAATCCGGACCTCATAGGCCGTGTTGGCCGGCTCGAGCGCAATCGATGCGCCGCGGCGACGAAAGCGCTTGAGCGTCGCCTCCTCGTCGTCGATGAGGGCAACGACGATGTCGCCGGTGTCGGCTGCTTCGGATTTTCGGATCAGCGCAATGTCGCCGTCGAGAATGCCGGCTTCGATCATGCTGTCGCCGCGCACCTCGAGCGCGAAATGCTCTCCAGCCGACAACAGGTCGGGCGGCATGTTGATGACGTGGCTGCGTGTCTGGATCGCTTCGATCGGCGTGCCTGCGGCGATACGGCCCATGACCGGCACGGCGACCGGCCGGCCGCTATCGTCCTCGGACGTGGTACGCACACGGCCAAGGTCGCCCTCGATAACGCTCGGCGTAAAGCCGCGCGAACGGGATGACCCAAGGCCATGGCCCACCGAATCCGGCAGCTTGATCACTTCGATTGCCCGGGCGCGGTTCGGCAGCCTCCGGATGAACCCACGCTCCTCCAGGGCCGTAATAAGCCGGTGGATGCCCGATTTTGACCGCAGGTCGAGGGCGTCCTTCATCTCGTCAAAAGAGGGGGGCACACCGGCCTCGGTCAGCCGCTCGTGGATGAAACGCAGGAGCTCAAACTGCTTGCGGGTCAGCATCTGTCTCTCCCCGTCGGGCCAGGACCGGGGCCGGTCCAAGCCAGAAACAAATCATGAACGGACACTATCTGTTCGATATGTGTTCCGCAACTGTTTAATTTGGAGTGAAAAACTCGAAAGGCCGTTAAAGGCCTAGCTTAAGGATGACGCAGTCTGAACCGGCCGATGCGGCCGGTGCGCCCGGGTTCCGAATCACCAGGCAGTCGGCTTTGGCCAGAGGGGCCATCAGAGAACTGTCCTGCGCCGGCAGAGGCGTTGCCACCGGACCGTCCGGCCCGGGCGCGAGGGTCGCCCGCAGGTAGTCTGCGCGTTCGTCATTGGCGGGCAGATCACGGCCAAGGCGTGCCTGTTCGGGCCGCGGCTCGACGTCGTCAAGGCCGCAAAGCCGCCTGATCAGCGGCACCAAAAACAGAAAAGCGCAGACGTAGGACGAAACGGGATTGCCGGGGACGCCGAGGACCTGCATCGCACCCAGCCGGCCATGCATCATTGGCCGGCCCGGGCGCAGTGCGACGCGCCAGAACGACAGGTCGAGACCTTCCGCAGCGAGCGCCTTCTGCACGAGGTCGTGTTCGCCGACCGAGACTCCGCCCGATGTAACGAGGATGTCGGCGCTCCACTCGCGCGCACGTTTGATCGCTTGCGCAATGGCATCGACGCGGTCATTGGCAATGCCGAGGTCGTGGACTTCCGCACCTTCAGCGCGCGCCAGCGCGGCGAGGGCGAAGCCGTTGGAGTAAACAATCTCGCCGGACTTAGGTGCGCTGCCGGGTGGCACCAATTCATCGCCGGTTCCGAGCACGGCAACCTTCGGCTTGCGGTGCACGCTGAGGTGAGGGTGGTTCATGGCCGCGGCGAGCATCACATCGCGGTCGCTGAGGCGCCGGCCCTTCCGAAGCAGCACCTCGCCTTGCGCAAAATCGATCCCTTGTCCGCGGACATTGCGTCCCTTCGAAGTCGCTTTTTGAATCGTGACCACATCGCCCTCCCGCGACGTCAGTTCCTGGATCACGACGGTATCGCTGCCGCTGGGGATGACGCCGCCGGTGAAAATTCGCGCGGCTTGACCGGCGGCGACTTGTCCAACGAAGGGATGGCCGGCGGCAATTTCACCAATGACCTTGAGAACCGCTGGCGCCGTCGCGACATCGCTGGCGCGCACGGCATACCCGTCCATCGCGGACACGGCGGCGGGCGGCTGGGTCCGTAGTGCGGCGACGTCTTCGGTGAGCACACGCCCGGCGGCTTGATCGAGTGCGACGACTTCGGCGGGCAATGGCTTGGCGTCGGAGAGGACGAGCCGAAGCGCTTCGGCAACCGGCATCAGGGCCATGATACGCCTAGCCCTCCGCGTTCCACTCACCCGACTTGCCGCCACTCTTATGCAGCAGCCGGATACCTTCGATGCGGATTCCACGCTCGACCGCCTTGACCATGTCGTAGATCGTCAGGCACGCAATCGACACTGCGGTCAGCGCCTCCATTTCGACGCCGGTCCTGGCGGTCACCTTCACGGTCGACTGCACCAGAAATCCCGGAAGCGAATGCTCCGGATTGATGTCGATCTCGACCTTCGAGAGCGGCAGGGGATGGCATAACGGAATGAGACCATGGGTGCGCTTGGCCGCCATGATGCCGGCAAGCCGCGCAGCGCCCAAAACGTCGCCTTTCAGTGCATTGCCTTCAATGACGAGGTCAAGTGTCTCTTTGCGCATCACCACGCGCCCTTCAGCGATCGCTATACGCTCCGTCGCGCCTTTTTCGGAGACGTCGACCATGCGCGCCGCGCCGCGCTGGTCGATATGGGTGAGGGCAACCGGCGCAGGCTCGGCCTGTTTCGGTGCGGGAGCGCTCCTGGCCGCAGCGTCCGCCGGCTTGCGGTGCGGACTGGACTTTTTGCGACCTGCCATGGTCGTTACTCCGCCGCGGCCCGGCGTTGCTCCGGAGCGACAAGCGCACGGGTAGCGGCGGCAACATCGGCCTGCCGCATAAGACTTTCCCCGATCAGGAACGTCGAGACGCCAATGCGCTTGAGCCGGGCGAGGTCTGCCGGGGTATTGAGCCCGCTTTCGGCCACCACAACACGATCACGCGGGATTTTGGGCGCAAGCCGCTCGCTCACCGCCAGCGACGTTTCGAATGTTCGCAGATTTCGGTTGTTGATGCCGATGAGCCGGGATTTCAGCCTGAGAGCGCGCTCGAGCTCAACTTCATCATGAACTTCAAGAAGGGAGTCCATGCCGCAAGCAAACGCGGCGTCCTCGATCTCGCTCGCGGCGGCGTCATCAACCGCCGCAATGATGATCAGGATGCAATCGGCGCGGAGAACGCGCGATTCTACCACCTGATAAGGCTCGTAAATGAAGTCCTTGCGCAGTGCTGGCAACGCGGTGGCATCGCGCGCCGCCGCCAGGAACTCGGGGCGGCCCTCGAAAGAGGGAGTATCCGTCAGCACGGATAAACAGGTTGCGCCGCCGGCCTCGTAAGCTTTGGCAAGCGATGGTGGGTCAAAATCCGCGCGGATCAGGCCCTTGGAGGGGCTTGCTTTCTTGATTTCTGCAATCAAGGCGTAGTCGCCGCCGGTAATCCGCTTTTCGATTGCACGGACGAAGCCGCGCGGTGGCGGCGCGGTCTTCGCCTCCCTCTCAAGGGCGGCAAGCGGGCGAGCGCGTTTGGCTGCGGCGACTTCCTCGCGCTTGTAAGCTTCGATCCTGGTGAGGATGTCCGACACGCTAGGTCTCCGCTGCGTTCGACACCGCAATGAGACGGTCGAGCCGGCCTTCCGCTTCACCGCTCTCGATCGATTTCGCTGCCAGTGTAGCACCTTGGCGGAGGTCCTTCGCCTTGCCCGCGACGATGAGGGCGGCAGCGGCATTGAGGATCGCCACATCGCGGAAGGGGCCTTTTTTCCCCTTGAGCACGTCGAGCAACGCCTTCGCGTTGTGTTCGGCGTCTCCGCCGCGCAGCGCTTCAGGCTTTCCCTGTGCAACTCCGGCGTCCTCGGGAGAAATCTCGAAGGTCCGGATATTGCCGTTCTCAAGCGCGGCTACGCTCGTCGGGCCGGCTGTGGTGATTTCGTCGAGTCCATCCGAGCCGTGCACGACCCAGATGCTTTCCGAGCCGAGGTTTTTCAGCACCTGCGCCATCGGCTCAACCCACTGCTTCGAGAACGTGCCGATCATTTGCCGCTTGACGCTCGCCGGGTTGGACAGCGGTCCGAGCAGATTGAAGATTGTGCGGGTGCCAAGTTCGACGCGCGTCGGACCGACGTTTTTCATGGCCGGATGATGTGCCGGCGCGAACATGAAGCCGATCCCGGCATCGCGGATACAGCTACCCACCTTTTCGGCGTCGAGGTCGATCTTGACGCCAAGCGACTGCAGGACGTCGGCGGCGCCTGACTTTGACGACAGCGCGCGGTTGCCGTGCTTGGCGACCGGAACGCCGGCCCCGGCGACGATAAACGCCGCGCAGGTCGAGATGTTGAACGAGCCGGATGCATCCCCTCCGGTGCCGACCACATCGACGGCGCCCGGCGGCGCCTTAACACCGAGCATCTTGGAGCGCATGGTCGTGACGGCGCCCGTGATTTCATCGACCGTTTCGCCGCGCACGCGCAACGCCATCAACAGGCCGCCCATCTGCGAAGGCGTGGCTTCGCCCGACATCATGCGGTCGAAGGCGCCTGCGGCCTCTTCGCGTGTGAGGCTCGCGCCGGTCGCGACTTTGGCGATGAGCGCTTTGAAATCGTCGGCCATGCTAGGCGTCTCAGGCTCTCGCGTGCATTTCGGCGGCTTTCAGCGGGGGTGCGGCGCTCCGTCCCTGTTTTGCGTTCCAGGCAGCGGCAAGGTCCAGAAAATTCTTCAACATCAAATGTCCGTGCTCGGAAGCGATGCTTTCGGGATGAAATTGCACGCCGTGCAGGGGAAGCGCATCGTGCATGACCCCCATCACAAGGCCATCGTCGGTTTCGGCATTCACTTTCAGTGCGGCAGGCATGCTGGCCCGTTCGATCACAAGCGAATGATAACGCGTTGCTTTCAATCGGCCGCGGATTCCACGAAAGACTCCCGTGCCGGTATGACTCACCTCCGAAACCTTGCCGTGAATCGGCGCCGCACGCACAACTTTGCCACCGAAAGCCTGCCCGATGGCCTGATGGCCAAGACAGACACCGAGGATCGGAATGGTCGGCGCTGCTTTGCCGATCAGATCGAGACAGATGCCGGCCTCGTTTGGCGTGCATGGCCCGGGCGAAAGCACGATTGCGTCAGGCTGTGACGCCATGATGTCGGCAACGGAAATCTTGTCGTTGCGATGCACGGCGACGTCCGCTCCAAGCCCCGCCAAATAATGGAAGAGATTGAAGGTGAAGCTGTCGTAATTGTCGATGAGGACGATCATGTTCCACCGTGCTTGCAAGGGTTTACGGTGGCCCCAAAGGGGGGTCAAGGAGCGGGCCGCGGCGGTGGTTACTGGCCTCGTTTGGCTGCGCTGGCAAACCGGCGGGCCTCTTCCGCCGCCCGAAACAAGGCTTTCGCCTTGTTGATACATTCCTGCTGCTCGAAGTCGGGAACACTGTCGGCAACGATACCGGCGCCTGCCTGTACATACATCCTGCCGTCTTTCACCAGGGCCGTCCGCAGCACAATGCACGTGTCCATTTCACCCGCTGCCGAAAAATAGCCGACGCAGCCCGCATAGAGCCCGCGCTTTTCTTTTTCCAACTCATCGATGATTTGCATCGCGCGCACCTTCGGCGCTCCGGAAACCGTGCCGGCCGGGAAGCCGGCCACGAGGGCATCGAGCGCGTCCCGATTGCCTGCTAGCTTGCCCTCGACATTCGACACGATGTGCATCACGTGGCTGTAGCGTTCGATAAAAAACTGGTCCGTCACTTTGACCGTGCCAATGGCGGCGACGCGGCCCACATCGTTACGGCCCAGATCGAGCAGCATCAGATGTTCGGCCCGCTCCTTTGGATCGGCGAGCAGATCTTCCTCGAGTGCCTTGTCTTCATGCGGGGTGGCGCCGCGTGGCCGCGTGCCGGCGATCGGGCGAATGGTGACGACGTTGCCCGAGACCTTGACGAGAATTTCGGGGCTTGACCCCGCGACGGCAAATTTTCCGAAATCGAGGAAGTACAAATAGGGCGACGGATTCGTCCTGCGCAGCGCGCGATAGAGTGAAAACGGCGGCAGCGCAAACGGCGCCTCGAAGCGCTGCGCAAGCACAATCTGAAATGCATCGCCTGCGGCGATGTATTCCTTTGCCTTGCGCACCATTGCCTTGAATTCGTCGGGGGTTGTGTTTGATTTCGCGGGCGCATCGATCGGCCCCGCATCGTGCCCGGAGAGAGACTTGTCCAACGGACGGTCGAGATTTTCGACGACGCGCGCGAGCCGGTCGACAGCGCGCGCCAGCGCCGTTTTGGCATCAACGCTTTTCTCCGGGCGGACCGGCGTGACGATCGTGATCGAATCCTTTACGGCGTCGAAAACCACGATGATGGTCGGACGGACGAGCACGGCATCGGGAATGCCAATCGGGTCGGGGTTTGGCGGTGCCAGTTCCTCCATGCGCCGCACGACGTCGTAGCCGAGATAGCCGAATACCCCGGCCGCCATTGGGGGCAGGCTGCTTGGCAGTTCGATCCGGCTCTCGGAAATCAGTGCACGCAAGGCCTGCAATGGCGGCTCTGCGCAAGCGACAAATGTGTCGCCGTTGGTGCGAGCCGAGCGATTGATTTCGGCTTTCGCGCCGTCCGCGCGCCAGACCAGATCCGGCTCGATCCCTATGATCGAATGACGGCCACGCACGGCACCGCCTTCCACCGACTCGAGCAGAAAGCTCATCGCCTTGCCGCCGCCAAGCTTCAAGAAGGCGGAGACCGGCGTCTCAAGATCCGCCACCAGCGTGGTCCACACCACCTGGGCCTCGCCCCGCCCGTAATGGTCCGCGAAGACGCTTTCCGGCGGCTCGATTTGCATAAGATCGTTTACTGCTGTGTGCCGCCGCCGGTGACCTGATTGAGCGCCGCCGGATTGACGGTCACCCCAAAGTCATTTTCCAGCCGGGTGATGTATTCGCCGACAAGGTCGTCGGTATACGAATTTTGCAAAGTCGTCGTTATCGCCTGGCCTTGCGGAGTGCCCGCTTCGAAAGGCGGATCGACAACATCGGTCACGCGGAAGACGAAGCGTTCCGTCTCTTTTCCACCTTCGGCGCTGGCCGGGACGCCTTTCGGCGTGCGGAAGACCGCCTCGATTGTCTTGGCCGGCACAAAGCCGCCGGGTTTCGCGCGCTGAAGATCTTTTGCGGTCTCGACCTTGAGGCCGGCTTCGCTTGCGGCTTGCGCAAACGGCGTACCTGCCTTGAGTTTCCCTACAAGGTCGTCTGCCTTCGCCTGCAGGCGCTTCGCGATCTCATCGTCGCGCCAGCGCGCCGTGACCTGATCCTTCACTTCTTCGAGCGGACGCTCGCGCGATGGCGTGACGCCCGTCACGTCATAATAAAGATACCCGCCACCCGGCAGTTGCAGCGCTTCCGTGTCGACGCCGACATCGCTGGCGAATGCGGCACTGATGACATTCGGGGTCTGCGGCAACCCGGCGACCGGCTTTCCGTCGGGCCCGCGCCCCGACCGGTCAACCGCTTCGATGGACACGGACTTGAGGCCGAGTTTTTTAGCGGTCTCCGCCAATGTCGAGCCGGCGGCGCGTTCGTCCTCGATCTTGTCGCGCAAGTTTCCAACTTCCGATTTTGCCCGGCTTTCGGCAATCTCGCGTTTTATCTGCGGGGCGACCTGCTCGTAGGTTTTTTCCTCGCCGGGCTCGATCTTCCCGACCTGCAGCAGTACGGTGCCGAAACGGCCTTTCACCGGCGCGCTCGTCTCGCCGGGTTTGAGGGAAAACGCGGCGTCGGCAACGGCAGGATCAATGATGTCCGATTTTGCGACCATGCCGAGATCGGTGTCGGATTCTTTCAGCTGCCGTTCCTTGGCGATATCGTCAAACGTCGCACCCTTTGTGATGCGCTCGCGTGCTTCGGCGGCTTCCTCCGGTTTTTGGAAAACGATCTGGCGAACCTCGCGTTTCTCAGGCTTGCCGTAGCTGTCCTTGTGCTGCTCAAAGTAAGCCTTGGCGTCGGCGTCCGTGACGGCATCGGGCTTTGCGAGATCGGAGGGGGCGAGGGGAAGCAATGTGATCTTGCGATATTCGGGCGCCCGGAACAGCGTCTTGCGCTCGTCGAAATACTTGTTCAGGACCTCGGGTGTCGGCGCCGGGATATCTCCCGCCTGCGCGGCTTCCAGGGCGACATATTCAATCTGCCGCTTCTCGTTTTGATACTGGTTGAGCGCAGCCAAAGCGGTTGCGGGGACTTTCAGATCGCCGGTGATGCTTTGCGCGAGCTGCCGTCGCAGCATTGAGCGGCGCTGCTCCTCAACGAAGCGGCTTTCCGTGAATCCGGCCTGGCGGATAATCTGCTCGAAGCGTTGACGGTCGAACTGTCCGTTGGCGCCACGGAATGACGGATCCGATGTGATGCGCTTTACGATTTCGGCATTGTCGATGCCAAGCCGCAGCTGCTTGGCCTGCTCGTCGATCGTGGTCTCGGCGATCAGTTGACCGAGCAATTGGCGATCGAGCCCGCGGGCGCGCGCCTCGTCGGGCGTAATCGGCCGCCCAACCTGGCGTCCCAATTGCTGCAAGCGGTCATTGTAGAACTGACGAAATTGCTCGATTGATATTTCGGTCCCGCCGATTGTAGCCACCGCATTGCGTCCAAAACCGCGGAAGATGTCCCCGATGCCCCAGATCGCAAAACTGATCGCAATGACGCCCATCACGGCGGCCATGACGGCCTTGCCGAGCCAGGTTGAGGAGGCTTTGTGAAGACCGCGAAGCATGCGCGCGCTATTTCGTGCCTGAATAATCGTTGATCGGGGTGGATGACCGCGCATGTCTAGCCCAAGCGCGGCGTGCGCACCATAGTGACAGCCCCAACTCCTTGCAACACAAGAAGGATCGGCCCCGAGCCGAACCGCTGGCTTTGCCAAAGCCGGTCTGATAACCGCACGCAGGAAAGGGTGACTGGATGGCGGCTGCCAGGATAATTCCGCTCGTCGCGGGCAACTGGAAAATGAACGGGCTGGCGGCGTCGGAGGCTGAGCTGGCCAGGATCATTTCCGGCTCCAGGGATTTCGCCGGCAAGGCGGAACTGATGGTTTGTCCGCCGGCCACCCTGATAGCGGCATTTGCCGGAGCGGCGCGCGGCTCGACGGTGTTCATCGGCGCGCAGGACTGTCACGCCGAGCCGTCGGGCGCCCACACGGGTGATGTTTCGGCCGAAATGCTGGCTGACGCCGGTGCGTGCGCGGTGATCGTTGGCCATTCCGAGCGGCGCGCCGACTATCACGAAACGGATGCGCAGGTCCGGGCGAAGGCACAGGCGGCCTGGCGAGCGGGTTTGACCGCCATTGTCTGCGTCGGGGAACAGCGCGCCGAACGCGAAGCCGGCAAGACCTTGCAGGTTGTCGGCCGCCAGCTCGACGGCTCACTGCCCGATGCGGCCACGGCAGCGAACCTGGTGGTCGCCTACGAACCGGTCTGGGCTATCGGAACCGGCCTCACGCCGACGGCGGCGGATGTGGCCGAAGTCCACGCGTTCATTCGCGACCGGTTGAGCAAGCGCTTTGCCTCACAAGCAGGAGGCGTGCGCATCCTTTACGGCGGTTCGGTCAAGCCTGACAACGCCAGGCAACTTTTGACCGTTCCTCACGTGAACGGGGCTCTGGTTGGCGGCGCGAGCCTGAAAGCGGCGGATTTTCTCGGGATTGCGGCGATTTACCGCTAGCAACGGCCGGGGTGGAAAAACGCCGGATGATCGTGTAGAGACCCCGGCGAATTCCTATATAGCCGGATAGCGCCGCCCGGGCGGGAAGCCCGGATTGGCTCGGTTTGAACGGATTTTGGACTGATGCAACACGTCATTATCGTCATCCACCTGATGCTTGTGCTCGCCCTGATCGGCGTGGTGCTGCTGCAGCGCTCGGAAGGTGGCGGCCTCGGGATTGGCTCGACCGGCGGTTTCATGACCAGCCGCGGCACGGCGAACGTGCTCACGCGCGCGACGGCGATCCTGGCGGGTCTGTTCTTCCTGACGAGTCTGCTGCTTTCAATTCTTGCGGGTGCCGGCCACAAGCCAACCTCCATCCTGGAGGGTGGCCAGAGCGCGCCGACGGCGCCGGGCGCTCCGCCACCGCTTGGCGGCGGCGGTGGTTTGCTCAACCAGTTGCAAGGCGGCTCGCCGCCGGCTGCGCCGGCGACGCCAGCGGCTCCGTCCGGGCCGCAGGTGCCGCAGTCAAAGTGACATCACAACCAAGGGGCCGGGAAATCCGGCCCCTTCAACTTTTGGATCAGGAGTGGGCGGGAAAGGTTGGGGCAAGTTTGAGGAAAGCATGCAAATCGTGTCGCAAGTCCCTGCGAAGCTGACTAGTTATCGAGCTACGCACAGATGCAGAGCGGATCTGAGCAATTTGCGCTCGTCGAATCGATTCGCGGAGGTTAAAGGTTAGGTCCCATGGCGCGGTACATTTTCATCACCGGCGGCGTGGTCTCCTCACTCGGCAAGGGTCTCGCTTCCGCGGCGCTCGGCGCGCTGTTGCAGGCGCGCGGTTACAAGGTTCGCCTGCGCAAGCTCGATCCCTACCTGAACGTCGATCCAGGCACGATGTCGCCCTACCAGCACGGCGAGGTCTTTGTGACCGACGACGGCGCCGAAACCGACCTCGATCTCGGTCACTATGAGCGCTTCACCGGCCGCCCCGCCACGCGCCACGACAACATTACCACCGGCCGTATCTACCAGGACATTCTGACGCGCGAACGGCGCGGCGATTATCTGGGCGCGACGATCCAGGTCATTCCGCACGTCACCAATGCGATCAAGGATTTCATCCGCGAGGGTAATGACGGCTTTGATTTCGTCCTCTGCGAGATTGGCGGAACCGTCGGCGACATCGAAGGGCTGCCGTATTTCGAGGCGATCCGCCAGCTCGGCAATGATCTGCCGCGCAATCACGCAATCTACATCCATCTGACCTTGATGCCGTTCATCCCCAGTGCGGGTGAGCTTAAGACCAAGCCCACCCAGCATTCGGTCAAGGAATTGCGTTCGATCGGCATTCAACCGGATATCTTGCTGTGCAGGACGGACCGGCCGATCCCGGAAAGCGAGCGAAGAAAACTTGCATTGTTCTGCAACGTGCGGGAAAGCGCGGTCATCGAAGCGCGCGACGTCGACAATATCTATGCGGTGCCCGAAGCCTACTCGGCGGAAGGGCTCGATGCCGAGGTGCTGGCCGCATTTGGGATTGAGCCCCGGCAACCGCCCGATCTCGAGCGCTGGCGCCTGATCAACGAGCGTGTCCGCAACCCCGAGGGCGACGTCACCATCGCCATTGTCGGCAAATACACGGGAATGAAGGACGCCTATAAATCGCTGATCGAGGCGCTGTCCCACGGCGGAATCGCCAACAAGGTGAAGGTCAATCTCGACTGGATCGAGTCGGAGGTTTTCGAAAGCGAGGACGCCGCGCCGCTTCTCGAGCATGTCAACGGCATTCTGGTGCCGGGCGGGTTCGGCCAGCGTGGCGCGGAAGGAAAGATCCGCGCGGCGCAGTTCGCCCGCGAGCGGCACGTGCCGTACTTCGGCATCTGTTTCGGGATGCAGATGGCCGTACTCGAGGCCGCGCGCAATCTGTGCGGCATCGAGAACGCCAACTCGACAGAATTCGGTGCAACGACCGAGCCTGTCGTCGGCCTGATGACGGAGTGGCTCAAGGGCAATGAGTTGCAGAAGCGCAGCGCGAGCGGCGATCTCGGCGGCACCATGCGTCTTGGCGCCTATGATGCGATGCTCACGCGCGGCAGCCGTGTGTCACAAATTTATGGCGCGACGGAAATATCGGAGCGCCATCGCCACCGTTACGAGGTCAACACCGCGTACAAAGGGCGGCTCGAGCAGCGTGGCATGCGCTTCTCCGGCATGTCGCCCGATGGCATCTTGCCGGAGATCATTGAATACGAAGACCATCCCTGGTTCATCGGCGTGCAGTTTCATCCTGAGCTGAAGTCGCGGCCATTCGAGCCGCATCCGCTGTTCTCATCTTTTATTGGCGCTGCGGTCGAGCAGAGCCGGCTGGTGTAAGTGCCCGCGATGCGGCGAGGCCTTGATCATATCGTTCATGCCGTGCGCGATCTCGATACCGCCGCCGATCTATACCGTCGGCTTGGCTTCACGGTCGGAGCGCGCAATCGTCACCCCTGGGGCACGCATAATCACATCGTGCAGTTTCCGGGTTTCTTTATCGAGCTGCTGACCTTGGCCGAGCCGGACAAGCTCGGGGACGACGGATTTTCAACCTTGTTCGGCGCCTACAACCGCGATTTCATTCAACGCGGCGAGGGCTTGTCGGTTCTGATTCTTGAATCGAAAGATGCTCGTGCCGACGAAAACGAATTTCGCGCGGCGGGTATTTTGACTGCACCGACGATGCGCTTCGAGCGGGAGGGAAAGCGCCCCGACGGCACCACGGTCAAGGTCGCCTTTTCATTGACCTTTGCGAATGACAAAGCATCACCCGATATTCGTTTTGTGACGTGCCAGCAGCACTATCCTGAGAATTTCTGGAATCCGGCCTTTCAGCACCATGCTAGTGGCGCGACCGGCATTTCCGGTGTTGTTGCGGTGGCGGAACGCCCGGAACGCCATGCTCGTTTCTTCGAAGTTTTTGCCGGCGGGCCGAAGGTTGCGGCCGACGAAGGAGTCACAATCGAAACGCGGCGCGGAGTGATCGAAGTGGTGACGCCCGTCACGTTCACGCGCCGCTTTGGCGTCAAGGCGCCTGACGTATCCGGCGGCCCGCGTCTCGCCGCGCTTCGTTTTAGTGCAGGCGACTTGAGCCTGCTGACGGCGGTGCCGGAACAGGCGGGCATTTCGGGACTTTGCGCCGGAAATCCGATGGTGATTGGGCCGGGCGATGCAATGGGCGCGACGCTGATATTCGAAGCGGCGCAGGCCCGTTGACCGGAACCCATCCGCCATTCATGGTCCGCCGCGGGGAAAGCCTTTGGACCAGAAACCCAACGCAACCGTCACGATCGGCGCCGTGCGCTTTGGCAATGACTTGCCGTTGTCTCTGATCGCCGGACCTTGTGCGCTCGAGAGCAAGGCGCATGCGCTGGAGATGGCGGCCGCCCTGAAGGAGATTGCGGCGCGCGCGGGAGTCGGTTTCGTTTACAAGACGTCTTTCGACAAGGCCAACCGCACGTCCGCCAGGTCGGCACGCGGACTTGGTCTTCATCAGGCGTTACCAATTTTCTCCGAAATCCGCGACAGGCTGAAGGTCCCGGTTCTCACCGACGTGCATGAGGCGGAGCAATGCGCGCAGGTCGCGTCGGCCGTTGATGTACTGCAGATTCCCGCATTCCTTTGCCGGCAAACGGATTTGCTGGCCGCCGCAGCGAAAACCGGAAAAGTCGTCAACGTCAAGAAGGGCCAGTTCCTCGCGCCGTGGGACATGCCGAACGTTGTCGCGAAGATTACCGGCGCCGGCAACCGCAATGTTCTCGTGACCGAGCGAGGTGTTTCGTTCGGCTACAATACGCTTGTGTCCGACATGCGTGCCCTTCCCATCCTCAAGCACAAGACGCTGGCGCCCGTGATCTTCGATGCCACGCATTCGGTGCAGCAGCCAGGCGGCCAGGGCGATAAGTCGGGTGGCGAACGGGAGTTCGTATCCGTGCTCGCGCGCGCGGCGGTCGCAGTCGGCGTCGCCGGCGTGTTCATTGAGACCCACCAGGATCCGGACAAGGCGCCGTCCGATGGACCGAATATGCTGCCCCTGAAGGAGATGGAGCCGTTGTTGCGCATGCTCGTCGAGTTCGACCGGCTGGCAAAGCGCTGACGCGCGCGGAATTCAATTTTCATGGGCCGTGTTCTCAATCTTATGGCGTTCGTCATATTTGCGACGACGCTTTTCATGCGATCGGTCGATCCGGTCATTCCGCAAATTGCCAGCGGCTTGAACGTCACGCCGACCACGGCGGCGCTGCTCTCGACGGGGTTCACCCTGCCTTACGCGCTTGTCCAGCCCGTCCTTGGTGCTCTGGCCGACATGTTCAGCAAGACCCGGCTGATTGCGGTGTGCATGCTCGTCGTCGGCATAGCCACACTTGCCTGCGGGTTTGCCTCGAACTTCGAAATGCTGATGATCCTGCGCGTAATCGCCGGTATTGCCGCCGGAGGTGTCTTTCCAATTGCGCTTGCGGTCGCCGGCGACCGGGTGCCCGTGCAGCAAAGGCAGGTTGCGATCGGCCGGCTGCTGTTCGCTGCGATGACGGGCAATTTGCTGGGTGCCTCCGGTGCCGGCGTGATCGGTGACGTGGTCGGCTGGCGTGGCGTGTTTTTCGTGACTGGAGCAATCGATCTTATTGCCCTTGCCGCAGCGATCCCCGGCTTCCGCAGCATGAATGAATCGCCCGGGCGCTTCGACCTGTCGACGTTCATTCCGAACTATCGTGCCGTCTTCAGCAATCCCCTGGCGAAGTATTGCTTCGGCGCGGTGTTCATCGAAGCCCTGTTCCTGTTCGGCGTCTTTCCATACATGGCGGTCCTGCTCCGCGAGGCCGGGGAGACCCATGCATCGATAGCCGGCGTTGTGATCGCGGGCTTTGGCATCGGCGGCGTGATCTATACGTTCATGGTGGCATGGCTCGTCGCGCATATAAGCGAGCGAAGGCTGATGGCGACAGGTGGCATGGTTATGGGTGCGTGTCTTCTCGTCATCGCGCTTCGCATGCCATGGCCCGTCGAATTCATGAATTTCATACTGATGGGTTTCGGTTTCTACCTGTTGCACGGATGCATCCAGGTTTACGTCACGGAACTGGCGCCGTCGGCACGAGGGTCGGCGACCGCGGCGCACTCCATGTTTTTCTTTCTTGGCCAGGCCGCCGGACCCGTCGTCTACGGTGCCGGCCTGGTCAGCGTCGGAATCACGCCAGTGCTCGTGGTTGGAGCGGGCGCATTGGTGGCGACCGGGTGGACCTGCGCGCTTTGTCTTCGACGGAATGTCTCGAAAGGCTAGCCGCGCCCGCGATAGGGCGCGACGCCCTGATCTGGCACCCACACGCCGTTCGGGAGTTTTCCGGCCTGCCAGAACACGTCGATCGGCATTCCGCCGCGCGGATACCAGTAGCCGCCGATGCGCAGCCATTTCGGCCGGAGCAACGCAAAGAGTTTCTTGCCGATCGCGACCGTGCAGTCTTCGTGGAAGGCGCCGTGATTGCGGAAGCTGTTGAGGTAAAGCTTCAGCGATTTTGATTCGACAAGGAACTTCGCGGGGACGTAGTCGATCACCAGATGGGCGAAGTCGGGCTGCCCCGTGATTGGGCACAATGTCGTGAATTCAGGCGCGGTAAATCGCGCAACATAGTTAGTCCCGGCATGCGGGTTCGCCACGCGGTCGAGGACCGCCTTGTCGGGTGAGTCGGGGATCGGGCTACGGCGACCGAGCTGCAACTGTTTCCGGACCATCGGCACTTATCGCATGGTTTGCACATCAGTGGATGCACGGTCGGGACAGGGCATGACAAGGGGGCTGCCGATCCTGTAGAAGCCCCGTACCAATTCTGGACATCCCATGACGGCAATTACTGACATTATAGGCCGCGAAATCCTCGACAGCCGCGGCAATCCGACTGTTGAGGTTGATGTCATTCTGGAGGATGGCTCGCGCGGCCGCGCCGCTGTTCCATCCGGCGCCTCGACCGGCGCGCACGAGGCGGTCGAGCTGCGCGACGGCGATAAAGCGCGTTTCGGCGGCAAGGGCGTCCGCAAGGCCGTCGACGCAGTCAACGGGGAGATATTCGATGCGCTCGGCGGCATGGACGCCGAGGCCCAGGCCAGGATCGATGAAACGCTGATCGGACTGGACGGCACGCCGAACAAAGGCCGGCTGGGGGCCAACGCAATCCTCGGCGTGTCGCTCGCGACCGCCAAGGCGGCTGCCGTCGCGAAGAACGCACCGCTCTATCGCTATGTCGGCGGCACAGCCGCGCGTGTACTGCCGGTGCCGATGATGAATATCGTCAACGGTGGCGTGCACGCCGACAACCCGATCGATTTCCAGGAATTCATGATCATGCCGGTCGGCGCGTCGACATTCGCCGAAGCATTACGCGCCGGCGCGGAAATTTTCCATACGTTGCGCGCGGCGCTTAAGGCCGCGGGATTGAATACCAATGTCGGCGACGAGGGCGGCTTCGCGCCCAACCTGAAGTCGGCGGAGGCCGCGCTCGATTTTGTCATGCAGGCGATCACCAAATCCGGGTACAAGCCCGGCGGCGACGTCATGCTTGCTCTCGATTGTGCGGCCACCGAGTTTTACAAAGACGGCTCGTATATCTACGAGGGTGAGGGCAAGAAACGTTCGAAGCAGGATCAGGCGAAATATCTCGCCGACCTCGTCACGAAATACCCGATCATCTCCATCGAGGACGGCATGGCGGAAGATGACTGGGAAGGCTGGAAGAATCTTACGACGCTGATCGGTAACAAGTGTCAACTCGTGGGCGATGATGTCTTCGTGACGAACGTGGCGCGCTTGTCAAAGGGCATCAAGGATGGCGTCGCAAATTCAATCCTGGTGAAGGTCAATCAGATCGGCACGCTCACGGAGACGCTGGCTGCCGTCGAGATGGCTCATAAGGCAGGTTACACGGCGGTGATGTCGCACCGTTCGGGCGAGACGGAAGACTCGACCATTGCTGACCTCGCGGTTGCGACCAATTGCGGGCAGATCAAGACCGGCTCACTTGCGCGGTCAGATCGAACGGCAAAGTACAATCAGCTGCTGCGTATCGAGGAGGAACTCGGTCCGCAGGCGAAATTCGCGGGGCGCGATGTCCTGAAAGCATGATTGCGTTGGGCTTTCCGTATCTTGCCTTTCGACTTGAGTTCGACGCAAATTGCTTCCGGGACCAGGTTTGTGGGTGAGCACGATGGATCAGACGACGACCTTGTCGAGCTACGACCGCCGCCGGGCTGCGGATCGCCTGGCCACATTTATCGTGCAGTCCGTTGACGGAGCGCGTGTCGTCGAGAAGCCATTTTTCCATCTGGAATTCGACACGGTGTTTCCTGACGACATCTACGCGCAGATTCTTGCGCTGATGCCGGAGTCGTCCGATTACCGGCCGATGCATGGCCGCAGCAAGGGTCACGATCTCGCGGATGGCACGCACACGCGGGTCAAGATCGATCTGTTCCCGGAATACATCCGCAATTTGCCGGCGGAAAAGCGCGCGCTGTGGGATATCGTCGGCCGTGCCCTTTGCTCGGAACCGGTGAAGCAAGCCTTCATCCGGTGCCTGGCGCCTGGTTTATCGAAACGTTTCGGCGAAAGTTTCAGCAAGGTCGGAATGTACCCCATTCCGATTTTGACCCGCGACATCCCAGGCTACCTGATCACGCCGCACACCGATACGCGTTGGAAAGGCATTACCGTGCAGCTTTATCTGCCGAAGGACGACGCCAATACCGACATCGGCACAATCTTCCATGAAAAGCTGCCTGACGGGTCCCTGCCGAAAAAGTCGCAGATGCGTTTCGCGCCCAATACCGGCTATGCATTTGCTGTGGGGAACGACACGTGGCATTCGGCTGATCCGGTCCATAACGGTGTGAAGACGCGCGATTCGATTCTGCTCACATATTTTGTCGATCAGGGCATGCTGAAAATCCTGCGCAACCGCGGCAAGCGGCTCGGAAACTTCTTCCTCAACGAGATCCGGCACCGGATTTGACGCATTAAAGCTGCCTTAACGGGCTTGGCTCATGTTGCGGCCATGGTCACGCATCACCGCCGCCGCACCTTCCTGACCGTTCTCGGTCTCTATACCTTCGCGGCGTTGTTTATCGGCTATTTCGCAGCCAACGCCTTCACCGGCAATCATGGACTGCGCGCCCAGCAGGATCTTGAGCAACAGCTCACGGCGATGAAGGGCGATCTGATGCAGCTCAAGGCGGAACGTGCGCTGTGGGAACGCCGGGTATCGCTGCTGCGCGCCGACCGGATCGACCCCGACATGCTGGATGAGCGGGCGCGCGCGCTGATTGGCTACGCCGACCCGCGCGACCTCACTTTGCTGCTCAATCCCCGTTAGCAGCCGCGGCAGGCCGGCGGCGTTATCCACCGCTCGCCTTGAAATTTTCAGCCAATTTCCGGGCGTTTTGCGCAATTCCCCGCGGCAGTCTCGCGCTTTCGCCGCCGGGGGATTTAAGCTATTGGGGTTTGGGAAAGCCTACCGACACCCGTCACAACTGCCGGACGCTTTCGCAGGGAGTGCTAATGGCGGTCGTCCAGAAGAGTCCCAGCACCGACGCCGAACCCGTCGCCGATTTCAGCAAGGAGCAGGAGCTTTCCGCCTACCGCACCATGCTGACCATCCGCCGATTCGAAGAGAAGGCGGGACAGATGTACGGCATGGGCCTGATTGGCGGGTTCTGCCATCTCTATATCGGCCAGGAAGCCGTCGTCGTCGGCATGCAGATGGTGCTCAAGCCCGGCGACCAGGTCATTACCGGCTATCGCGACCACGGCCACATGATAGCGACCGGCATGGACCCAAGGGGAGTCATGGCCGAGCTCACCGGGCGCGCGCACGGCTATTCCAAAGGCAAGGGCGGCTCCATGCACATGTTCAGCGTGGAGAAAGGATTCTATGGCGGGCACGGAATTGTGGGCGCGCAGGTGCCGCTCGGCACCGGCCTTGCTTTCGCAAACAACTACCGCGGCAACGGTAATATCAGCATCACCTATTTCGGCGATGGCGCCGCCAATCAGGGTCAGGTCTACGAAAGCTTCAACATGGCCGAGCTGTGGAAACTCCCCGTAATCTACGTGATCGAGAACAATCGCTACGCGATGGGCACGGCGATTACGCGCGCGTCCGCCGAGGTCAATCTGTCGCGCCGCGGATTGTCATTCAACATTCCCGGTGACCAGGTCGACGGCATGGACGTGCGAGCCGTCAAGGCAGCCGGGGAAAAGGCTGCCGCGTGGTGCCGTTCCGGTAAAGGTCCCTATATTCTGGAAATGCTGACGTACCGATATCGCGGGCACTCAATGTCGGATCCTGCAAAGTACCGCACCCGCGAAGAAGTGGATGAGGTGCGCAGTCACCACGATCCGATTGACATGGCTCGTCACAGAATTCTGGAAAAGAAATTCACTTCCGAGGATGCGCTGAAGAAAATTGACGGCGAAGTTCGCGACCTGATCAACCAGGCGGCGGAATTTGCCACGCACGACCCCGAGCCGGATGTTTCCGAACTTTATACCGATGTGTACCGCTGATTTGTTGCCTGGAAAACAGTAGGCCATGCCGATCGAAGTGCTCATGCCCGCGCTCTCTCCGACGATGGAGAAGGGCAATCTGGCCAAATGGCTCAAGAAAGAGGGCGATGAAGTAAAGTCGGGCGATGTTATCGCCGAGATTGAGACCGACAAGGCCACGATGGAAGTCGAGGCAACGGACGAAGGCACGCTCGGAAAAATTCTGATCCCGGAAGGCACTGCCGACGTCGCGGTAAACACCCCCATTGCCGTGATCCTCGGCGAAGGCGAGGACAAGGCCGCGATCAAGTCGTCAAAGCCGGCACCGCAGCAGAAAGCGGCGGAGTCGGCGCCACCGGCAAAAGCGCAGAAACCGCAAGCAAAGACTCAGGATGCGCCCGCGCCAAAGCCGGCGAAGGCGCCCGAGGCTCCGGTGCCGCAGGCCGCGAACGATCCGGACGTTCCGGAAGGCACCGAGATGGTCAGCATGACCATGCGCGAGGCGCTGCGCGACGCCATGGCCGAGGAAATGCGCCGCGACAAAGATGTCTTCGTGATGGGCGAGGAGGTTGCCGAGTATCAGGGTGCGTACAAGGTGACCCAGGGGTTGTTGCAGGAGTTCGGCGCGAGGCGCGTGATCGATACGCCGATCACCGAACATGGGTTCGCCGGCCTCGGCGTTGGCGCTGCACTCGCGGGCCTGAAACCGGTGGTCGAATTCATGACCTTCAATTTTGCCATGCAGGCGATGGATCAACTCATCAACTCGGCGGCGAAGACGCTCTATATGTCGGGCGGACAGATGGGCTGCCAGATTGTGTTCCGCGGCCCGAATGGTGCGGCCGCGCGCGTGGCCGCTCAGCACAGCCAGGATTATTCGGCGTGGTATTCGCACATTCCGGGGTTGAAGGTGATCGCCCCGTCGACTGCTGCAGATGCAAAGGGATTGCTGAAGGCGGCGATCCGCGATCTGAATCCGGTGATTTTCCTCGAGAACGAAATTCTCTACGGCCATTCCTCGCCCGTGCCGAAACTCGATGACTTCGTTCTGCCGATCGGCAAGGCAAAGATCGCGCGGCCCGGCAATGATGTGACGATCGTATCCTGGTCGATGGGCATGACCTATGCGCTCAAGGCGGCCGAGGAGCTGGCAGGCGCCGGCATCGATGCCGAGGTCATCGACCTGCGTACGATCAAGCCGATGGACAACGAAACCATCCTTGCGTCGGTGCAAAAGACCGGCCGGGCCGTGACCGTCGAGGAGGGCTGGCAACAGAGCGGCGTTGGCGCAGAAATCGCGGCGCGCATCATGGAGCATGCCTTCGACTACCTCGATGCGCCGGTCGCACGCGTGTCCGGCAAGGATGTGCCGATGCCCTATGCGGCAAATCTCGAGAAGCTGGCCCTGCCGTCGGTTGCCGAGATCGTCGAGGCGGCGAAGGCCGTTTGCTACCGGTAGGTTACTCGATGCCCACCAATATCCTCATGCCGGCGCTGTCGCCTACGATGGAGAAGGGCAATCTTGCGCGCTGGCTGAAGAAGGAAGGCGACAAGATCAAGTCCGGCGACGTGATCGCGGAGATCGAAACCGACAAAGCCACGATGGAATACGAGGCGGTCGACGAGGGCACGCTCGCCAAGATCGTGGTGCCGGAGGGGACGCAGGACGTTGCGGTCAATTCGGTGATCGCCGTCCTCGCCGGCGAAGGAGAGGATGTGAAGGCGGCGGCAAGCGCTGCGAAGACGACGCCGGCCAAGGCATCCGCGAAAAAGGCTGAGCCCGCAACTGCCTCACCCCAGCCCTCTCCCCAACGGGGCGAAGGAACTGGCCATGCCGTGCCGCAAGCACCGCGCCCCGGGGAGAGGTCACCGGCGGCGGGTGAGGGGACTCGGACCTCCCCGGGCAATCGCATTTTTTCCTCACCGCTGGCGCGCCGGATCGCGAAGGAAGCCGGCATTGATCTGGGCCGCATTCAGGGCTCGGGTCCGCACGGCCGCGTCATTGCGCGCGATATCGACGCTGCAAAGTCAGGCAAAGGATTGCGCGCACCTGCCGCGGACGCGCCGCAAGGCGCCACCATCGCGCCCACGCTGTCCGATCAGCAAATTCTCTCCCTCTATGAGCCGGGCTCGTACGAGCTTGTGTCACACGACGGCATGCGGCGCACGATCGCCCAGCGTCTGACCGCCTCGGTGCAAACGGTCCCGCATTTCTACCTGACGATGGACTGCGATATCGGCAAGCTGCTGGCCGCCCGCGAGGAGATCAACGCTGCCGCGCCGAAGAACAAGGACGGCAAGCCTGCTTACAAGCTTTCGGTCAACGACTTCGTCATCAAGGCTCTTGCGCTCGCGCTCCAACGGATACCCGACGCCAACGTGAGCTGGACCGAAGGAAGCATGCTGAGGCACAAGCATTCCGATATCGGCGTTGCGGTCGCGCTGCCGGGTGGGCTGATCACACCGATCGTCCGCAGCGCCGAAAGCAAATCGTTGTCGGCAATTTCCAACGAAATGCGTGATCTGGCGGCGCGTGCGCGCGCCCGCAAGCTCAAGCCGCAGGAATACCAGGGCGGCACGTCGTCGGTTTCCAACCTCGGCATGTACGGAATCAAGGATTTCACGGCTGTGATCAATCCGCCGCAATCGACCATCCTCGCGGTTGGTGCCGCGGAAGAGCGTGCTGTCGTGCGCAACGGCACGGTCGAGGCCGCCCATATCATGAGCGTGACGCTGTCCTGCGATCATCGTTCGGTTGACGGCGCGCTCGGCGCCGAGCTGATCGGCGCGTTCAAGACACTGATCGAAAGTCCGGTGATGATGGTCGTGTAGGTCGCCTAGGTCGCCTAAGACGCTTTCGGCGCCGCCACCGGTGTCAGACCTTTCGCCTTGAAAACAGCTGCCGCTTCCGGCGTGTGCAGGAATTTGATCAGCGCGCCCGCGCCCTCCGCCTGCTTGGAATCCTTGCCGATTCCGGCAGAGTAGCCGGTGATATTGTTGATTTCGGCGGGCAACGGGCCGACGAGATCGACACCCGCGACCGAGGTCAACTCGGGCTCCTGCTGGACCGCAAGGTCGGCCTCGCCGTTAACGACCAGAAGCGCGGCGTTGCCGCTCGGGGGCGGATGTTTCGTCTTGGCCTTCATCTGCTCGGCGATGCCCATCCGCTGCAGCAGCTTTGCGAAATAGACCCCACTGGCGCCGCCCGCGGCCGGATTGGAATAGGCAATCGCCTTTGCGTTCAGCAGAGCCTGCTTGAATACCTCAGGAGTGGAGATATCCGGTTTGGGCGAGCCCTTTTTCACGACGACCGCCATGCCCGAGCTTGCAAAGGCCCCGTCCGAGCGGGCGGAGGTCTTATCGTCCGCGATGAGAGCGTCGAGGCTCTGCTTTGTCAGGATATAGAGGTCGGCGCTCTCGCCGGCCTGCACGCGCTTGACCAGAATGGCGGCTGTTGCCCAGGTGATATGGAGCTTATGACCGGTCGTTTTCTCGAACTTCGGCGTCAATTCTTCCAGCGCGGACTGGACGCCGATCGTGCTGAAGACCTTGATCTCGGCTGCCGACACCAGGCCCGCTTGCGCCAGAAGGAATACTGCGATAGCCGCAGTGCGGCCCACGGTCCTGCGCATGACGTCTCCCCCTGTGTTCCGGTGACCATTACATGCCTAATCTGGGCGTAGTTCAATCGGGGTCGGTGTGGAGGTCGCACGCGAATGGCTGACACAAGTTTTGATGTTCTCATCATCGGGTCCGGTCCCGGCGGCTACGTGACGGCGATCCGCTCGGCGCAGCTTGGCTTCAAGACTGCGATCGTGGAACGCGACTACCTCGGCGGTATCTGTCTCAACTGGGGCTGCATTCCGACCAAGGCTCTGCTGCGTTCGGCGGAAGTCTTCCACTATTTCCAGCACGCCAGGGATTATGGCCTGAAGGCCGACAATGTCGGTTACGATCCGAAAGCAGTCGTCGCACGCTCGCGCGCGGTGTCGAAGCGGCTCAACGACGGCGTCGGTTTTCTCATGAAGAAGAACAAGGTCTCGATCATCTGGGGCGAAGCCTCGATCGACGCGCCGGGCAAAGTGAGTGTGAAAGCCTCGAAGAGCGAGGCTCCGAAGGGTGCGCTTGGCGCGGGCAATTACCAGGCGAAGCACATCATCCTCGCGACCGGCGCTCGCCCGCGCGTGTTGCCGGGGATCGAGCCGGACAAGAAGCTGGTCTGGACTTATTTCGAGGCGATGGCGCCGGATCGGGTGCCGAAATCGCTTCTCGTCATCGGATCGGGGGCGATCGGGATCGAATTTGCTTCGTTCTACCGCACGCTCGGCTCGGAGGTGACGGTGGTCGAGGTGCTGCCACAAATTCTCCCGGCCGAGGATGCGGAAATCCAGGCATTCGCTCGCAAGAGTTTCGAGAAGCAGGGAATAAAGATTCATACCAGCGCGAAGGTCACCAGGCTCGAAAAGAAAAGCGACAGCGTTACCGCGACGATAGAAGAGGGCGGCAAATCCCAGACGTTCACCGCTGAGCGTGTGATCTCCGCCGTCGGCGTCGTCGGCAACATCGAAAATCTCGGGCTCGAGAAAGTCGGGGTGAAAACCGACCGGGGGACCATCGTCGTCGACAAGCTCAACAGGACGAGCGTGCCCGGCATCTACGCCATCGGCGATGTCTCCGGCCCGCCAATGCTTGCGCACAAGGCCGAGCATGAAGGCGTCATCTGCATTGAGACGATCAAGGGCCTCAACCCGCACCCGATGAACAAGTCGATGATCCCCGGCTGCACTTATTGCTCGCCGCAGATCGCCTCCGTCGGTCTGACCGAACAGGCCGCAAAAGAGAAGAAGCTCGACATCCGCGTCGGCCGCTTTCCGTTCATGGGCAACGGCAAGGCCATTGCGCTCGGCGAGGACCAGGGCCTGGTGAAGGTCATTTTCGACAAGAAGACCGGCCAGCTGCTCGGCGCACATATGGTGGGGGCCGAAGTGACCGAACTGATCCAGGGCTACGTTGTCGCGATGAACCTCGAGACGACGGAAGAAGAGCTGATGCACACAGTCTTCCCGCACCCGACTTTGTCGGAAATGATGAAGGAAGCGGTGCTCGATGCCTACGGACGCGTGCTCAACATGTAGTGCGCTTATCTGCTGTATCTGCGCCACAAAGCGCCGGCGATATTGGAATAGTCATCGGTCCAGGTACGGACGGCCGGATCGGGAGGGGTGAGTACCCAGGATCCGCTCCATTTCAATTCGCCGATGTCGTCAATGTCCTCAGCCGCAATCGCAACATCTGATGCGAAAATATAATTGGCATCGTCGGTTTCCTCCGTTTCGCTGCTCCAGATCCAGGTCTTGAGCCCGTTGGCGCCGGCAATACCCTCGACGACGCTCTTGAGCTCGAGGTGCCTGTTGGAAATGTGCATCAGCACGACGCCGTGCGGCGCGAGCTTTGATTTATAGAGAGCCATTGCTTCGGCGGTCGCAAGATGCACCGGAATAGCATCGGACGAGTAGGCGTCGACAATGATGAGGTCGTAAACGTGGTCAGGCTCGTGCGCGAATGTGAGGCGCGCATCGCCGAGAACGATGGGAAGATTCGGCGCGCAGGACGACAAGAAGGTAAAAAGCGCGGGGTCGTTTGCGATCTCGATCACCGTAGGGTCGATTTCAAAGAACCGCCACGTCTCGCCGGAGTCGATACGGCAGGCCAGTGTGCCTGAGCCAAGGCCAATCACTGCAACGCGCAGGGGAGCTTCTTTTCGCGTGCGGACGGACCAGATCACCTGGTTGATCGCCGATCTATCGTGATAATAGGTGATCGGCTTTGGCCGGCCGGTCGGCGGCTGGCCGTCCTCGTCGGCGATCATTTGCGCGCCATGGATCGTCGACCCGTGCTTGAGGATCCGGTATCGCCCGTCATCGGTTTCGTAGATCTTGTGCACTCCGAAAAAGCTGCGCAGGGTCACGATGTGATACTCGCCGGTCGGGTAGATCCGGATCGCGATGAGCGCGATTGTTACAGCAAGTGCGGACTTGGGCGGATCGCGGAAAAGCACAATCGATAATCCCGCGAGCGCAAGCACGGCGGCCGTGAGGAGAGTATCGTCATCATCGAAGGACGCACCGCCAAAGCCGGGCGCCAGCAGAAAGATCGCCACCACCGTGGCCGCTGGCCAGAACCAGCTGTCGAACTGCGGCCATTGCGACGGCGACAGCGGCCAGAGCCAGCGATTGAACGGCTTCCAAATGTCCTGAGAGAGGGGGAGACAGAGGACTGCCAGCACGGCCAGGATCGGATATTCGGCGACCCACGAGAACGCGTAAGGAGCGATCAATCCGGCAAACAGACCGCCGACCATGCCGCCGAAGGATAGTGAAACATAGAACGTCGTCAGATCGCGTGCAGGCGGCCTGGTTCGCGCAAGCTCGCCGTGGCATGCAAGGGCGATAACAAAGAACGCCAGCAGATGGCCGGCGAGATTGAAAAATATCGGGATCCACGTCGTATAGAAAAGCAGCACCACAATCGTGGCGACTGCAAAAGGTTGCAGTAAAAGGGCGATCCGGTGAGGGATCAGGGGGCGGCGCTGAAACACCAGGACCCAGGTCAGTAGATAGAGCGAGAGCGGAATGACCCACATCAGCGGTGCAGCGGCCACATCAGTCGAGACATGTGCGGTCACCGCGACAAGCAAACCGGATGGAACGGCCGAAACGAAAACCCAGCGCCCGAAGGTCGGCCACGTCGGTTTGGGGCCCGCCTTGCTCCGCCGGGGCCCGAAGGTACGGCGTCGCGGAGCCTTCAACATCAAGGCTGCACAGCCGGCGACCAGCAGAATGAGCAGCACGAAGCCGAGGCTCCACATGCGATTTTGCATCTGCAATGTGAAAGCCGGCTCGAACAGCGCGGGATAGGCCAGTAGCGCAAGGAAGCTTCCGACGTTGGATGCTGCGTAAAGAAAATACGGGTCATGCGCGTCGTGGTGGCCGGTACGGACGAACCAGGCCTGCAGCAGCGGATTGCTGGCGGATAATGCGAAGAACGGCAGACCGATCGAGACCGTGAAAAGACCAAGAAGCCAAACGGCGGCAATATCGGTCACTGGGGGCGTGCCCCATCCCTGCGCGATTCCCAGCGGGAGGGTGAGAGCTGCCGTGAGCAGAAGCGCAAGATGGATTGCGGCCGGTGCATAACGATGCCGTAAGGTGGTCAGCACATGGGCGTAGGCATAACCGGCAAGCAGCATCGACTGGAAAAAGACCATTGCAACGGACCATACCGACGGCGAACCGCCCAGGCGAGGCAGCACCATGCGGGTGAACATCGGCTGCACGCCAAACAGCAGCAGCGCGCTCAGGAAAACCGCGGCGGAATAAGTGGCGAGTGTGAGCGCGTGCGTCCGCGTCTTCGAGCGTCGCGTTGATCGTCTGACCATTGCAATCCTGAAAGCAAAGCGGAGGGCGAGCTCGTAAAGACCGCATAGTTGTACAGAGTCACCCGCCGCGGCGCATCCAGAATCAGAAAATCCGGCGGATTTCGGCAGCCAAGGCGGCCTTGCGGCGGTCTCGCCGCAGCCGTAAGTAGGAGCCATGGCAGTCGTTCTCGATCTGGTGAACAGCCCGCGCCCGCGTCATCCGGAGAAGGCGCACAGGCCGGATTCGCCGGTGCAGAAAAAGCCCGACTGGATTCGCGTCAAGGCTCCGGTTTCGGCCGGCTATTTCGCCACTCAGAAAATCATGCGTGACAATGGCCTGCACACCGTGTGCGAGGAGGCCGGTTGTCCGAATATCGGCGAGTGCTGGGAGAAAAAGCACGCGACTTTCATGATCATGGGCGACACCTGCACCCGCGCCTGCGCGTTCTGCAATGTGAAGACCGGCTTGCCGGGCGCCCTCGACCAAAACGAGCCGGGCCACGTCGCCAACGCGACCGCGAAACTCGGTCTTGCCCATATCGTGGTGACCTCCGTCGATCGCGACGACCTGTCGGATGGCGGCGCGCGTCATTTTGCCGAGACGATCCGGGCCATTCGCGCGCGCTGCCCGCAAACCACCATTGAAGTGCTGACACCGGATTTTCTGCGCAAGGACGGAGCACTGGAGATAGTCGTCGAGGCAAAGCCGGACGTGTTCAATCACAATCTTGAAACGGTTCCATCGCTCTATCTCACTGTGCGTCCCGGCGCGCGCTATTTTCACTCGCTGCGCCTGCTGCAGCGGGTGAAAGAGCTTGATCCGGCCATGCTCACGAAATCGGGGATCATGGTCGGTCTCGGCGAAAACCGGAACGAAGTGCTGCAGGTGATGGACGACATGCGGTCTGCGCAGGTGGATTTTCTGACCATAGGGCAGTACCTGCAGCCGACCCGCAAGCATCACGAAGTCAAGCGCTTTGTGCCGCCGGACGAGTTCAAGGCGCTTGAAGCGGTCGCCTATACGAAAGGCTTCCTGATGGTGGCCTCTTCACCGCTGACGCGGTCGTCGCATCATGCCGGGGAAGATTTCGCGCGCCTGAAGGCCGCGCGCGCCGCTGCGCCCTGATGGCCCATGCCTGAGTTTTCAACGAAGCGCCGTGTGCGCCACGCCGCGACAGACATGTTTGACCTGGTCGCGGACGTGAAAAAGTATCCGGAATTCGTACCGCTGTGCAGTGCCCTGACGGTGAAGAGCCGCAGCGAGAAGGATGACGGCACCATCGTTCTGGTTGCCGATATGACCGTGGCCTACAAGATCATCCGCGAGACATTCACGAGCAGGGTCACGCTTGACCGACCCAGGCTCACAATTTTTGTCGAATATCTCAGCGGGCCCTTCAAGCGGATGCATAACCGCTGGACATTCCATACGGCTGGCGACAGCGCCTGCGACATTGAGTTTTTCATCACGTACGAATTCAGGAGCCGCGCGCTGGCAATGCTGATGGGAGCGATGTTCGATACGGCATTTCGTCGCTTTGCCGTCGCTTTCGAGCAACGGGCCGATGCCGTGTTTGGACGCAGGACGGCGTAAATAAATGGTCCGGCAGGCGACGCCCGGCCGGACCTGCAAAAGAAAAAGGCCAGGCCTGTACTAACTTTGCCCTGCGGGCGGCCGCGGCTCTTCTTTGTCTGCCAGTTCGTGCAGCATGCTCAGAGCCTGGAGCACGGATTGCTCGCGCACCTTGGTACGGCCAATGTCGCCATATTTCCGATCATGCGCGATGACGCGGCCACTGCGTGACGCCGCACAGAAATAAACCAGACCGATCGGTTTTCCTGGCACCGCGCCGGTTGGTCCCGCGATTCCGGTAATTGAAACGGCCAGGTCAACCGACGCATGGGCCAGAGCGCCTTTGGCCATTTCCTCCGCGCATTCCGTGCTGACTGCGCCATAGATGTCGATGGTTGCCGGTGCGACGCCCAGCATCTGCTGCTTGGCCTTGTTCGAGTAGGTGACAAAGCCGCGATCGAGCACCGCTGATGAGCCCGAAATTTCGCTGATTGTCGCCGCAACCAGGCCGCCGGTGCAAGATTCCGCTGTGGCCAGTGTCAACTTCTTCCGTGAGCAGATATCAAGCAGCGCCTTTGCAGCATCGATTGCGGATTGATCCGGCATACTATTCCCAGGGCAGACGGATAGTTGCCGTCGCATAGGCCGCGATACCTTCGCCACGGCCGGTGAAGCCGAGTTTCTCGCTGGTCGTCGCTTTCACGCCGACGCGCTCAGCGCCGATCCCGGCAAGTTTTGCGATATTTGCGCGCATCGCGTCGCGATGTGCGCCGATGCGGGGCGCTTCGCACACGATCGTCAGATCGAGGTGTGCGATGCGGCCTTTCCTCGCCCGCACGCGGTCGACGGCAAAGGCAAGGAACCGGTCCGATGAAGCACCGCGCCACTGCGGATCGCTCGGCGGGAAATGGGCTCCGATGTCACCGTCGGCGAGGGCGCCAAGAATTGCATCTGTCAGCGCATGCAATGCAACGTCGGCATCCGAATGACCGGTGAGGGCTTGCGTATGTGCAATGCGAATTCCGCCAAGCGTGACATGATCGCCGGGACCAAAAGCGTGAACGTCGAGGCCGGAGCCTGTCCGCACGTCGCCGAGCATGGCGGATTGCGTCGCCTCGGCGCGCGCAAAATCTTCCGGCGTGGTGAGCTTTATGTTGCCCGGCTCGCCGGCAAACACGCTCACGGTCATGCCGGCCCATTCGGCCAGCGCGGCGTCATCGGTGAAATCGTCGCGGCCTTTCGCGGCCGCCCGGCGGTGAGCGTCGAGCAAGGCATCGAAGGCGAAAGCCTGCGGCGTCTGCACCAGGCGAAGGGATCCCCGGTCGATGGTTTTTTCGATGGTTCCGTCAGGCCCAAGACGCTTGACCGTGTCGGTCACGGGCAGCACCGGGATGGCGGCGCCGGTCTTTTCTGCGGCCGCAATCGCACGGGCGATCAGGTCCGCGCTGGCGAATGGCCGCGCAGCGTCGTGCACCAGGACAATATCGGGTGAGCGCGACGAAAGCGCCTCAAGTCCTGCGAGCACCGATGTCTGCCGTGTCGCGCCGCCAAAGACCGGGGGCAGAATTCGAATGTCGCGAGTGTGCTCACGCACGAGGTCAATGTCGTCCTTGCGTACAACGGGCTGTAACGCGCTCACGGAGGGGACACCGGCAAAGCCCAGCAGCGAGCGGCGGAGCAGGGACATTCCGCCGATTTCGCGAAACTGTTTGGGCATGTCGCCGCCTGCGCGCAGGCCCTGACCGGCGGCCACCACAACAGCTGCGACTTGCGGCATTTGCGTCTCCAAAGACCGTTGCCTTTACCGCGTTATTTCCATTCCGCAAACGCAAGCACGTTTGGATGGCCGTGGATGAACAATTTTTTGCAGTGCAACACTTGCTTTGTAATCGTGATTGGCTAAAGTGTGTGCATTGAAAAGAGACGCCTAAATGGTAGGCAAGAAACATAAGATATTGGATTTTAAGATGTTTCCGACCAAGGAGCTGAGCATCGGCTCAGCGCAGGCACCGAACCGGGTGATTTTGGCACCCATGTCCGGAATCACCGATACGCCGTTCCGCCGGCTGGCCGAGGAACTCGGCGCTGGCTTGGTGGTGTCGGAAATGACTGCGAGCGCCGGCCTTGTCCGCGGTGAAAAAGAGGCAGCGGTACGCAGCGACGGCCGCGGCATCGGCATACACGTCGTCCAACTCGCCGGGTGCGAGGCTCATTGGGTGGCTGAGGGCGCGCGCATCGCCGAAGCGCAGGGCGCCGACATCATCGATATCAACATGGGTTGCCCGTCCAAGCAGGTGACCAACGGTGCGTCCGGCTCGGCGCTTATGCGGGATCTTGATCATGCGCTCGGTCTTATCGAGGCGACGGTTTCCGCGGTCCGTGTTCCCGTGACTTTGAAGATGCGGCTTGGCTGGGACAGCGCGACCATGAACGCGCCCGACCTCGCGCGCCACGCCGAGGCGGCGGGCGTCAAACTCATCACGGTCCATGGACGCACGCGTTGCCAGTTCTATAACGGTACCGCTGATTGGACCGCAGTTCGTGCCGTCAAGCGGGCGGTGTCGGTCCCCGTGGTTGTCAACGGGGATATCGGATCCTGCGACGATGCCGTCGAAGCGTTGGCGGTCTCCGGCGCCGACGCCGTCATGGTCGGGCGCGGCGCGCAAGGCCGGCCCTGGTTACCTGGACAGATTGCACGGTACCTGGCGACGGGTGTGCGCGAGCAGGCGCCGTCACTTACGGAGCAGCACCGGCTGATCGACGGCCTCTACGATCAGATGCTGGACCATCACGGGCTGGCGATCGGCCGCCGTCATGCACGGAAGCACCTTGGCTGGGCGCTCGACCATGCCGCGGCGGCCGCTGGGGCTCCGATTGAGGTCCTCAGGAATCATCGCGGCCGCGTCCTGACGGCCGATGAGCCGGCTCACGCGCGCCGTCATCTCGCGGAAGCATTCGACGATTTTGCCTGGAGAGCGGCGGCATGACGCGTGCACAGGCAGTTGCTGCAATGGTCAACACGCCGGCGGACGCGATGCTGCATGCCTTGCCGCATCCGGTGATCATGGTATCCGCCGACGGGAAGATTGCGGATGCAAACGTCGCGGCAGAACAGTTCTTCGAGGCCTCGACCGCCATGCTGCGCCGGCACCTGCTGCGCGAACTGGTGCCGTTCGGCTCGCCGCTCCTGACCTTGATCGAGCAAGTGCGGCAGCGCGGAGCGGCAGTCAACGAATATAAGGTCGACCTGGCAACGCCACGCAATCCCGGCGAGCGCCTTGTCGACCTCTACGTCGCACCGCTGCCTGAATACACCGAGCATGTCGTCGTCATGCTCCAGGAGCGGACGATCGCCGACAAAATGGATCGTCAACTCACGCATCGTGGCGCGGCCCGCTCGGTGATCGCGCTTGCGGCCATGCTGGCGCACGAAATCAAGAACCCGCTGTCCGGCATCAGGGGCGCTGCTCAGCTTCTTGAGCAGTCGGCAGGCGACGAGGACCGGTCGCTCACAAAGCTGATCTGCGACGAGACGGACCGGATCGTGAAGCTCGTCGACCGCATGGAAGTGTTTGCGGATGAGCGGCCGATAGATCGAGAGCCGGTCAACATTCACGTCATCCTCGACCACGTGAAAAGGCTCGCACAATCGGGTTTCGGGCGGCAGATCAAGTTCATCGAGGAATACGACCCCTCGCTGCCTCCGGTTCTCGCCAATCGCGACCAGCTGGTGCAGGTGTTCCTGAATCTCATCAAGAACGCCGCCGAAGCGATCGGGCCCGATACAGTCGAAGGTGAAATCCAGCTGACGACGGCGTTTCGTCCGGGCGTGCGGCTTGCCGTCCCGGGAAGCAAGGCGCGCGTCTCGTTGCCGCTTGAGTTCTGCGTCAAGGACAACGGGCCGGGCGTGCCGGAAGACCTGATGCCGCATTTGTTTGACCCGTTTGTCACCACGAAACCGAGCGGGAGCGGACTTGGCCTTGCGCTGGTCGCGAAAATTGTCGGCGACCACGGCGGCATTATCGAATGCGAATCGCAGCCGCGACGGACAGTCTTTCGCGTCCTCATGCCGATCTACAGCGGTGATGGCGACGTCACCGGGAACACTTTGCCGGCCCACCCGTGAGATCAAACATGCCAACGGGAAGCATCTTGATAGCCGACGACGACGCAGCGATCCGCACCGTGCTCAACCAGGCTCTGTCACGGGCCGGTTATGAGGTTCGCTCGACCGGGAATGCCGCCACGCTTTGGCGCTGGATTTCGCAAGGAGACGGCGATCTGGTGATTACCGACGTCGTCATGCCGGACGAAAACGCGTTTGATCTCATTCCCCGGATCCGTAAGGCCCGTCCCGATCTTCCGATCGTGGTGATGAGCGCGCAGAACACATTCATGACGGCGATCCGGGCGTCGGAACGCGGCGCCTACGAATATCTGCCGAAGCCATTCGATCTTAAGGAGCTGATCTCGATTGTCGGCCGCGCTCTGGCAGAGCCGAAGGAACCGCGCACGGCGCCGCCAAAGAGCGACGACTTTGAGGGAATTCCTCTCGTTGGCCGCTCGCCGGCCATGCAGGAAATCTACCGGGTGCTTGCGCGCCTGATGCAGACCGACCTGACCGTAATGATTTCGGGTGAATCCGGAACCGGAAAGGAGCTGGTCGCACGGGCGTTGCACGATTATGGCAAACGCCGCGCCGGGACGTTTGTTGCCATAAACATGGCGGCGATCCCGCGCGACCTCATCGAATCCGAACTGTTCGGTCACGAGAAGGGGGCCTTCACGGGCGCCAACAGCCGCAGCGCTGGGCGGTTTGAACAGGCCGAGGGCGGAACGCTGTTTCTCGATGAAATCGGCGACATGCCGATGGAAGCCCAGACCCGCCTGCTTCGCGTGCTGCAGCAGGGCGAATACACAACGGTCGGCGGGCGGACGCCAATCAAGAGTGACGTGCGCATCATTGCCGCGACCAACAAGGATCTGCGCCTGCTGATCCAGCAGGGTCTGTTCCGCGAAGATCTGTTTTTCCGTCTGAACGTCGTGCCGTTGCGGCTGCCGCCATTGCGCGAACGCGCCGAGGACATTCCGGACCTGATCCGGCACTTTTTTGCGCAGGCGCAGCGCGAAGGCCTGCCGCCGAAGCAGATCGACCAGGCCGCGCTTGAGCAGCTCAAGCATCACCGGTGGCCTGGCAATGTCCGTGAGCTCGAAAATCTCGCGCGCCGGCTGGCTGCGCTCTATCCGCAGGAAACGATCACGGCGACGGTCATCGGGCAGGAACTGTCGCAGCCGACCGCACCGGTCGGGGGTGGTGAACCGGCTGCAGGCGACAGCCTGGGTAACGCCGTCGAGCGCCATCTTGCCGCGTATTTTGCCGAATTCGAGGACGGGCTGCCCCCGGCCGGCCTCTATCATCGGATTCTGCGCGAGGTCGAATTTCCGCTTCTGACGGCGGCACTGACTGCCACGCGCGGCAACCAGATTCGTGCGGCCGATCTCCTCGGCGTCAACCGCAACACGTTGCGCAAGAAGATCCGCGATCTCGACATTCAGGTTTTCCGCGGCAGCAGCTGAGCCGGCTTACGCTACCCGCCGGCTGCTGTGGCTGCGAGAATGCCGACAATTTGCACCGCGATGACTTTCACGATCGTCATCGACGGAAAGATCATCGCATAGCCGATATCGGGCCGCTCGGTCGGCGCCATCTTGGTTGAATAGACGAGGATTGCGGGATTTCCCGTCGCGCCCGAGGCTACACCGACCAGGTCATCGTACGGAATCTTCATCACGTAGTGACCAATGAGCAGCACGATGAGCACCGTCGTCAGGAGAACGGCGATGCCGATAAAGAACATCGTGAAACCGGATTCCGCAATCGTTCGGACAAATGGCTGGCCGGCGTTGACGCCGACAGTCGCCAGAAACATCGCCAGTCCGAAATTGCGCAGGACGATGTTGGCGGGGAGAGGCATCGTCCACAGCATCGGTCCCGTGCGTCGCAGTTTGCCGAGAATGAGTGCCACGATCAGCGGGCCGCCGCCAATGCCGAGCGTGACGGTCCCGACGCCGGGGACGGGAATTGGAATGAGGCCGATCAACACGCCTATGACCATGCCAAGCCCAAGCGAGACGTAGCTGAACTCGGCTGCGGCTTTTACCGTGTCGCCGAAATGCTTCCGGACATCCTCGCGCCGGTCGGGCGGCATCAGCACGCCCACACGGTCGCCGAATTCAAGCATCAAGTCAGGGGTCGGCACGAGGTCGGCGTCATAGCGTCTCACGTGCAAAATATGCGTCGGGAAGCCGGCAGGCATCGGAAGGCGGGCGAGGGGTACGCCAACCACGCTGGCTCTGGCGACGAACACTCGGATGTAATCCAGATCGGCGCGATCCTTGGCCAGGCTGCCAGGCTCGAGTTTGCCGAGACGTGCGGCCGCGTTTCCGATTGCATCCTGTTGCTCGGCAATGATCAAAACCGCATCGCCGGCTGACAGCGCAAGATCTGGAGCCGGGATGACGTTGTGTCCACTCTGTCGAACCATCGTGACCTGGACGCCTTCCGGCAATTCATTGGTGAGTTCGCCGAGCTTGCGGCCGGAAAATTTGTCCCCGATGGAGATTTCGCCCATGTGGAAACGCTGGGCTTTTGCCGGGAATTTCGGCTGCACGACGCGCGTCATGAAATAGATGCACAGGATCGGGCCGATGACGCCGAACGGATAGGCGATGGAGTATCCGATCGAGGGCTCCTTGTTGTTCATGACATCGAGTGCCGCCTGCAACGTGGCGGTGCTCGTCATCGATCCGGCATAGATGCCGAGGGTGTGCCCGATTTTGATGCCGAAAGTCTGCCCGAGGCCCAGCGCCACGAGGAGTCCCGCGACACAGCCAATCAGCGCCAGAAAGTTGTACTTGCGTCCGACTCCCCGCATGCCTTCGAAGAACTGGCGGCCGTACAGGATGCCTATGCCGTAGAGGAACATGATCAGGCCGGTCAGCCCGATGGGCCCGACGATCTGCGCCTTCGGAGCAAATGCGCCGAGGGCAAGGCCGACGAACAGAACGGCGCCGACGCCCAGCGAAAAACCACCGATGTTGATCTGTCCGACCAGGTAACCGAGGCCGATCGCGAGGAACGCCGTAAGAATTGGTTGGGTGCCGATGATGTCGCGGGCAAGATCTAACATGGAACGTCCTCGGAATTAGACGAAGTGGCGTTGTCGCAAGCTAGTCAGCGGGCGCGGCAGCCCGCAGCGCGGAATTGCTCGATGACTCGGTTCTTGAGTTCAGGTGTCGGTGCTGCCGTATCGGCGCATTTGTATTCGAGATTCATCGCCTTCCATTTGAAGGCGCCCATCTGGTGAAAGGGTTGCACCTCTACCCATTCGACGTTCTTCATTGGTGCGACGAATTTGGCAATGCCTTCAACGTTTGCTTGGTCGTCTGTCCAGCCGGGAACCAGCGTGAAGCGAACCCATACGGGCTTGCCGATCGACGCAAGGCGCTCGGCAAACCGCAGGGTAGGGACCAGATCGCGGCCGGTGACTTTGCGATAGGTGTCGGGATTCGAACTTTTGATGTCGAGCAGGAAGAGATCGACGACCGACAGATAGGAGTCGTCGACGCGGTCGCCCATGAAGCCCGACGTTTCGATCGCGGTGTGCAGACCCAGTTTCTTGGCGCCGGCAAATATCCGCTTCGTGAAGGCGAGCTGCACCATGGGTTCCCCGCCCGAAATAGTCAGGCCGCCGTCAAGGCCGCGAATGGCAGGTGCAAAACCTGCGAGACGATCGAGAACCTGCTGGGCCGAGACGTAGGTCCCGTCCTTGAGATGCCAGGTATCCGGGTTATGGCAGTACACGCATCGCAGCAGGCAACCGGAAGTGAACAACACAACTCGTAAACCGGGGCCATCGTACCGGGACGAGGTCTCGTAGGAATGGCAGTAGCCAAAGGCACCTTCGGCATCGTCCTTGAACAGACTCTCGTCCGGCGCATCGGGTGATTTCCCGACGCGCAGGTCATGCCGGCTACCTGTCTCCAGAGTTCCCGGGGTCGACATCGGACTCCTCCGGATCAGATCTGGCCGTGGAACGTGCGGCTGATCACATCCCTTTGCTGCTCGGGTGTCAGGCGGACGAAATTCACGGCATAGCCTGACACGCGGATCGTGAGCTGCGGATACTTGTCCGGGTTTTTCATCGCGTCTTCGAGCGTCTCTTTGTCGATGACGTTCAGATTCATATGGAATCCACCGTGACCGAAATAGACGTCGAACGCTTTGGTTGCCTCTTCCAGGAGCTGGCTCTCGGACAGGTGGGCCTTTTGTGGCGCGACAGAAACGGTGTAGCTGATGCCGTCCTGTGAATCCTTATACGGAAGCTTTGCAACCGAGAGGCAGGAAGCCAGCCAGCCGTGACTGTCGCGGCCATGCATTGGATTTGCTCCAGGACCGAAAGGCTCGCCCTTTCTGCGGCCGTCCGGGGTATTTCCGGTTGCCTTGCCGTAGACGACGTTCGAGGTGATCGTCAGCACGCTCTGGGTATGGACCGCATTTCGATAGGTCGGATGCTTGCGGATCTTCGCCATGAAGCTCGTGACGATATCAGAAGCGATCTTGTCGACACGATCGTCATTATTGCCGAATTGCGGCGTCGCCTTATTGCCTTCGTTTTGATAGTCGACGATGAGCCCGGTCTCGTCTCGGGTGACGCGCACCTTGCCGTATTTGATGGCGCTCAGGCTGTCGGCAACGACAGATAGACCCGCGATGCCGAACGCCATCGTCCGCAGAATGTCACGGTCGTGAAGCGCCATCTCCAGGCGTTCATAGAAATATTTGTCGTGCATGTAGTGGATGCAGTTCATGGCGTGCACGTAAGTGCGGGCCAGCCACTCCATCGTCTCATCGAACCTGGACATCACGTCGTCGTAATCGAGGAAGTCTCCGGTCACCGCCGGCGTCCGGGGCGCGACCTGTTCGCCTGACACTTCATCGCGGCCGCCATTAATGGCGTAGAGCAGCGCCTTCGCGAGGTTTACGCGGGCGCCGAAGAACTGCATCTGCTTGCCGAGCCGCATCGCCGAGACGCAGCACGCGATGCCGTAATCGTCGCCCCAGAACGGCCGCATCAGATCGTCGTTTTCATACTGTAACGACGAGGTGTCTTTGCTGACCTTGACACAGAAGCGCTTGAAGGCCGCGGGCATATGCGTCGACCAGAGAACCGTAATATTCGGCTCCGGCGCCGGGCCAAGATTGTAGAGCGTATGCAGCATACGGTAGCTGCTCTTGGTCACAAGCGCGCGGCCGTCGAGATCCATGCCGCCGACGCATTCAGTCGCCCAATAGGGGTCACCGCTGAACAGCGCATCGTATTCCGGCGTACGGAGAAAGCGGACAATGCGCAGCTTCTGGACCAGCTGATCCCACAATTCCTGCGCGCCGGCTTCGTCCAAATCACCTTCCTTTAAGTCGCGCTCGATATAGACGTCGAGGAAGCTCGAGATGCGGCCAATCGACATCGCCGCCCCATTGGCTTCCTTGATTGCGCCGAGATAGGCTAGATACGTCCACTGGAATGCTTCGCGGGCATCAGCCGCTGGCCGCGCGACATCGCAGTTGTAGAGCTTGGCCATCGCAACAAGGTCCTGCAGTGCGCGCATTTGCTCAGCCAATTCCTCGCGCACCCGGATGACTTCATCGGTCGGCCACATGTCATCAATCTGCGCACGTTCTTCGCGCTTGACCTCGAGCAGCCGATCGACTCCGTAGAGCGCCACCCGCCGGTAATCGCCGATGATGCGACCGCGTCCGTACGCGTCGGGAAGACCGGTGATGATGCCGGACTTCCGGCACTTCATGATTTCCGCCGTATACGCATCGAACACGCCGTCGTTGTGAGACTTGCGGTATTTGGTGAAAGCCTCGTGGACCTGTGGGTCGGCTGGAAAGCCAGCCGCCTTCAGGCCCGCTTCGACCATCCGCAGGCCGCCGTACGGGAAAATGGCGCGCTTGAACGGTTCGTCGGTCTGCAAGCCAACAATGATTTCATTCTCGCGGTCGATGTAGCCGGCCTTGTGCGCGAGCATGGTCGATGGATTTTTCGCATCTACCGCGAGTACGCCTTTCTTTCGCTCTGCCTGAAAGTAGGGCTGAAGCTTGTCCCAAACCGCTTTGGTCCGTTTCGACGCTGGCGCCAGAAACTTTTCGTCGCCGTCATAGGGCGTGACGTTGCGGACGATAAAGTCCCGCACGTTGACGGAGGTACTCCAATCGCCTGGTTTGAAGTTCCGCCAGCAACCTTCGTCCTTCACTTCCTTCTTAACGGCGGCACTAGCTTTCATATTGATTCTCCCGAAACCTCTGATCTTATTTTGAGCTCGCGTGGGCTCGATATTTCAATAGTCAGGCTACGAGCGCCTCATGGGTCTTCATTGACCTATGTCAAAGGCGCGCAGCGTGCGGCGCACACCGAGACCTCAGGCGTCTGAAAACGGACGCTGATCGGGGCAGCTGGCTGGCTGCCGTTGACTTAGGTCAATGCGGATGCGCTTCGCGTGGTCCCAATTGGCATATGATGCGATCGGTAGCTTAACGTCGACCCGACAACCGTTTCCTGGGAGATGCGATGCGAGACCATGCCGACACGATTGCGCCGATCAGTGCAGCCGCACCGGCGCCGGGTTCGAAATACGACCGGCTGATAGCCCGTGCGAAAGAGAAACGGCCCGCGATGACTATGGTCGCGCACCCATGCGATGAATCCTCGTTACGCGGCGCGATCGAGGCGGCAGAGCTTGGGATCATTGAACCGGTTCTGGTCGGGCCTGCCGCGAAAATTACGGCCGTTGCCAGTGAGCACGGGATAAATATTAAAGGCCGCAAGATTGTTGACGCGCCGCACAGCGATGCAGCCGCGGCCAAGGCCGTGGAGCTCATTCGCGAATCCAAGGGTGAGCTGTTGATGAAAGGCAGCCTGCACACCGACGAGCTTATGCGCGCAGTAACATCGTCGAGTACCGGGTTGCGGACGGCGCGGCGTATCAGCCACGTCTTTGTGATGGACGTGCCGACTTACCCGGAAACGCTGTTCATCACCGATGCGGCCATCAATATTTTTCCCGACCTCGAGGCGAAGCGCGACATCATCCAGAATGCGATCGATCTTTTCAGGGATGTCGGTCTTGGCACGCCACGCGTCGCCATCCTGTCCGCGGTTGAGACCGTCACGCCAAAAATTCCTTCGACGATTGACGCGGCGGCTTTGTGCAAGATGGCGGACCGCGGGCAGATAACCGGCGGGCTGCTTGATGGTCCGCTCGCTTTCGACAATGCGATCGATCCTGAAGCGGTAAAAATCAAAGGCATTAAATCTCCTGTTGCCGGACATGCGCAGATCCTTGTTGTTCCCGACCTGGAAGCCGGCAACATGCTGGCCAAGAATTTGACCTTCCTTGCGAAGGCAGACGCTGCGGGCATTGTGCTCGGCGCCCGCGTCCCGATCATCCTGACCTCGCGGGCCGACTCGGTGCGAAGCCGCATGGCCTCTGCGGCGGTCGCCGTGCTTTACGCCGATGCCCGCCGTCAGAAAGCGGCGGTCGCCGCCGTGTGAGGGCCATGGACGCAATTCTTGTCATCAATGCCGGCTCATCGAGCCTCAAGTTTCAGGTCTTCGCAACCGATACTGGCGGCGATCTCGATTGTCTCGTCAAAGGGCAAATGGATGGCATCGGCAGCCGGCCGCGATTGCGGGCTACGGGGCCAGACCACAAGCCGCTGATCGACCAGTCGTATCCGGCCGAAAAAGTGCCCGACCTTCCGGCCGCAACGCATGAGACCGGCGACTGGCTGCGCCGGACGCAGAAAGTGAATCTCGTGGCAGTCGGTCATCGCGTGGTCCATGGGGGACCGGAATTCAGCCGTCCTGTTCGGCTGACGCCTGATGTGGTGGCGCATCTTGAGCGCTACGTATCACTCGCTCCCCTTCATCAGCCGAACAATCTCGCGCCTATTCGGACGCTCATGGAGCGCCGGCCCGAACTTCCCCAGGTCGCCTGTTTCGACACGGCGTTTCACCGCGACCACGGCGCCCTGGCGGATCATTTCGCAATACCTGAAAAATTCTACGAGGAGGGCGTGCGCCGGTACGGCTTTCACGGCCTTTCCTACGAATATATTTCCGACCGTATGCGCCAGGTCGCGCCCAAGGCCGCGAAAGGCCGCGTGATCGTTGCCCACCTGGGCAGCGGGGCGTCGATGTGCGCGCTGGCCGACGGACGGAGCGTGGAAAGCACGTTCGGATTTACCGCGCTCGACGGCCTGCCGATGGGGACGCGGCCCGGGCAGCTCGATCCGGGCGTCGTGCTTTACCTGATTGCGGAGAAGAGGATGAGCGCCGCGGCGGTCCAGGACCTCTTCTACAAGGAGTCTGGCCTCAAGGGTCTTTCAGGCGTGAGCAACGACGTCCGCGAGCTCGAAAAGAGCGCTGATCCGAAAGCGGCCTTTGCCCTTGAGTACTTCGTCTATCGGGCCGGTCTATTCGCAGGGATGCTGGCTGCCGCGCTGCGGGGCCTTGACGCTTTCGTGTTCACGGCCGGCATCGGAGAAAATTCTGCAACGATGCGCGCGCGCATTGCCGAGCGGCTGTCGTGGTTGGGGGTTTCGCTTGATTCAGACGCCAATGCGGCCTCGGCGCAGGTGATATCGCGCAAAGACAGCCGCGTCACGGTCTACGTCATACCCACCAACGAAGAGCTGATGATTGCGCGGCACACGCTGGACCTGATCGCCGGGCGGGCGGCGACAGCCGCCGAATAAGTCCGGTTTACAATTGCAGCACAGCGTGCACGCCATCGGCGGAACTCTTCGAGCTGAACTTCAATCCGGACCTCTCGAAAACCTTCAGCATTGGCGTATTGTCGGAGAGAACCTCGGCCGTGAATTCCTTTATCCCGGCCCGGCGCGCAAGAACGGCGAGGTGGCGCAACAAGGCCGCTCCAATGCCCTGTCCCTGACAGTCATCGACAACGGCGAAAGCGACTTCGGCTGTCCCCGGCTTTTCGACGACGTAGCGACCGCCGGCCACGATCGAGGCGTGATCGCCTTCTTTCATAACCGCGACCAGCGCGACATGATTGACGAAATCGACATTCAGAAAGAATGCCCGCTCTTTGTCTGAAAAGCCGCGTTTCGCGCCCATGAACCGGCGATACAGCGACTGCGTGCCGATCCGGTCGACCGCCGCCACCATGTCCGCCCCATCGCTTGGTTTTAGCGCTCGTATTTCGAGCAGACGCCCATCGCGCATTCGGTCTGTCGCCGAATAGCTGGCCGCGTCTGGCATACTGTTGCTCGCAGAAAAACAGCGCACAGCAATAACACGGCGTTCAACGCCTGCCTTTTGACATAGGTCAATGCAAATAGTCGCTCGACAAGGAGATTGACATGCGCAGGATAGGCTTAAAGGAGAGAACGATGACGCTAAATTACAAAATTCTTGCGGTGCTTCTGGCCGGCGCATTCGTGGCGGCCTCAGGCCTCGCAGACAGCGCCTTGGCAGCAAAGAAGAAGCTTACCTACGAACAGGCCTGGGACGCCTGCAAGAAAGAAATGGATAAGATGGGAATTTTTGGGACGTCGACCCAGGCGAACGAGCGCCATACGCGTGGTGCCGCCTGCATGAAGAAGTACGGCTACAAGATCTGACCGGACCGGGACGTAGCAAATTTTCGGCCGCGAGCCACACGAAGTGGCCGCGGCCGTCTATTATTTATGACTGGGCTTTCAGTAGATCTCGCGCACGAAGCGCCGGTCTTTCATTGGACGCAAGTCGTCGTAACGATTTTTTTCAATCCGCTTGGGAAGCTTGACCTTTTCGACGCGGATCTTCTTGTGCGGGATCGCCGTCAAGATATGAGAAATGCAATTCAAACGCGCGCGGCGCTTGTCGTCGGAGCGCACCACATACCAGGGTGCCTCCGGGCTGTCCGTTGCGTCGAGCATCATGTCGCGCGCCTTGGAGTAGCTGTACCAGTGCTTGTATGATTCAGTGTCCATCGGGCTCAGTTTCCACTGACGCAGCGGATCGTTGATGCGGGCCAGGAAGCGTTTTTCCTGCTCGTCTTTGCCGACTTCCAGCCAGAACTTTATGAGAATGATTCCGGCGTCCACGATGTGTTTTTCAATGGTCGGCGCCAGCTTGAGGAACCGCTTGTATCCCTCCTTGCTCACAAAACCCATGACGTGTTCAACACCGGCCCGGTTGTACCAGCTGCGATCGAAGATCACGACTTCCCCGGCAGCCGGAAAGTGTTCGATGTAGCGCTGGGCAAAGAGCTGGGTCTTTTGCCGTTCGGAAGGCGCGGGCAGGGCAACGATGCGAAATACTCTTGGACTTACCCTTTCGGTAATTGCTCGAATGGTGCCGCCTTTGCCCGCCGCATCCCGACCCTCAAAGGCGATGATGACCCGCAAACCTTTCTGCTTAATCCATTCTTGCAGATGACATAATTTGACCTGAAGCTTGCGCAATTCGGCTTCGTAAGCCTTGCGCTTCATGCGGCCGCCGTCCCGGCCGATTTTCAAGCGCTTCTTTTTGCCTTTGCTCATCGGTCGGGATCTCGTCGGTATAATGGCAAAGCGTATTGAGGCGGATGATCAGTGTGCGCTCGTTGACTTAGGTCAAAACCCGCTTCGCGCGATTTTATACAAGAGACAAATACCCGTGGAGAGCCGCCATGAATGTAAAAGTTGACGAACTTCTGCCGTCAGCCGCGGATTGCAACAAGAAAATGGCCGAAGTCGAGGCCGCAAAGGCATCGGAATTCATGCGCAAGCAGGCGGCAGTCGAAGCAGAAAAGAAAGCGCTGCTCGACAAGTTGAAGAGTCCTTCAGGCGTGTCCGATGAAGAGCGGTTGAAACGGGCAGCAGCGATCATAAACAGGGCGGTCGGCAATGGTCTGACCGAAATCGAGGTCGGCCGGTTTCCAAACACTCTTTTTACGGACCATGGCCGGGCCATCAATCAGCAGGAGTCCGGCTGGGAAACAACGCTCACCGGATTGCCCAAGGAATTGTTTGAGTTCTGGAAGCAGTATCTGCAGCCAAAGGGCTATCGGTTGAAATTCCAGATCGTCGACTGGCCTGGCGGAAAGCCGGGTGATATCGGCATTTCGTTGAACTGGAGCGCCAAGTGACGCCGGGATGCGGCTGATGGTTGCTGCCGTCGTTTAGCCATAACGACGCAAGCCTTCAGCGTATTCTCCCTGGCTCGCCCGTCCTCGACAGCCAATCGTTCCCTCCTTTTAAACGGCCCATGATTGCTTATCCGGTGTCCGGCAACGGATATTCGGTAATCGACGGCGGAGAGGGAATTGCACCCGCTTCCGAAACTGCTATCGCTCATGCCGGTGTTATTGGATCCCGCCAAATCAATCGCGCGGGAAGCACAGCGTTGACCTGGGTCAAAACGTGGCCTTGCACCGGCACGCATGTTTTGGCCTCCCGGGAGGCTTGCATGTATTGGGGACAGCTGCAGCGCGTCAAAAGTCACATCAAGGCGTCGCTTTGGACAGTGCCCTTGATCGCAATCCCCGTCGCGATGATCGCGACGCAGCTTTTGCATTGGCTTGATGCCCAGCGCGAATGGACGCTGCTCGGATTTGGCGTGAGCGGCGCGCAGGCGCTGCTGCAGGCCGCCGCGACGGCAACGTTGTCATTCCTGGTTTTCACGTTCGGCTCGCTGCTGGTCGCGATTCAGGTCGCGAGCGGCCAGCTGACGCCGCGCATTATCGCGACGACGCTGCTGCGCGACAATGTCGTCCGCTACACAGTCGGGCTGTTCATGCTTACGTTTCTTTTTGTGTTGGGCGTCGAGAACCGGATCGACGGCAAGGTGCATCAACTGCCTTTGTTTGTCGCCGCCACTCTGGCGCTGGCGTGCTTTGCGGCGTTTCTCTACCTGATCGACTATGCCTCGCGATTGCTGCGTCCGATCAGCATCCTGACCCGCGTAGCCAACGAGGGGCTTGCGGTCATTAAAAGCGTGTATCCCGAAGCCAGTCTCGGATCGGATCGTCCGAAAAGCCAACGTCACAAGCTTGCCGCGCCGGACCGTGTCATTGAGCACCAGGGAACCTCGGGGATCGTGCTGGCCGTCAATATCGAGCAATTGCAAAGCGAGGCCGAGCGCGCGCAGGGCGTCATCGAGTTTGTGCCGCAGGTGGGCGACTTTGTTGCCGTTGATGAGCCACTGTTCAATCTGTATGGCGGCGCGCATACGGTCGAGGACGACGCATTGCGTAGCTCCGTCGCATTCGGGTCGGAACGCACGATGGAGCAGGATCCGACCTTTGCGTTCCGCATCGTGATCGACATCGCGCTGAAAGCCCTGTCGCCGGCGATCAACGATCCGACCACCGCCGTTCTTGCCATCGATCAGCTGCATCGCCTGCTGCGCTCGGTTGGCACGCGGCATTTGCGCACCGATGAGGTTCTCGACGCGTCGGGCCAGCTGCGGGCCATCGTGCGCACGCCCAATTGGGAAGATTTTGTGCACCTTGCCTTCAGCGAGATCCGGGCCTGCGGCTCGAGCAATCTGCAGATCGTGCGCCGGTTGCGGGCAATGATCGAGAACCTCAACGAGACCCTGCCGGACCACCGCCAGCGCGAACTGCAGGAACAAGCGGTCCTGCTCGACCATGAAATCGACAGGCTATTCCGCTATCCGCAAGAGCAGATGCTGGCCCGCCTTGCCGACTCGCAAGGGTTGGGCGGACATTCGAGCAGGACCAAGCCAGCGCACAAGCGCGCGGGACGGCGTGCTTGAGCGGGCTCACCTCCTGGCCGCTAGTCAATGATGTGGTAGCCGCCGTCGATATACAGTGTTTCGCCGGTGATAAGACGTGCGGCGTCATGCGCAAGGAACGCCGTGGCGACGCCGACGTCATCGATACTCACAAGACTGCGTGACGGCGCTTTTGCCTTCGCCTTGTCCAGCAATGCGTCAAATTCGGGAATACCTGAGGCCGCTCGCGTGGCGAGCGGGCCAGGGGAGATTGCGTGCACACGGATCCCCTTTGGGCCGAGCTCCGCCGCGATGTAGCGTACCGCACATTCAAGCGCGGCTTTCGCAACACCCATGATGTTGTAGTTCTTAACGACCATCTGGCTGCCGTAATACGACATGGTGAACAGCGTACCGCCCTTGCGCATGAGCGGCTCCGCCAAATGCGCCATGCGAATGAAGGTCCAGCAGGAAACATCCATCGTTGTCGAGAAGCCTTCACGTGACACGTCGACGACGCGGCCCTGCAACGCCTCTTTTGGGGAAAATGCAATCGAGTGAACGACAAAGTCGAGGTTGCCCCATTCCTTGGTGATCCGTTCGAAGACAGCCTCCATCTGGGCCGGCTTATTGACGTCGAGCGGCATGAAAATCGGGGCCTCAAGTGCGCGGGCGAGAGGCTCGACGTACTTTTTGGCTTTGTCGTTTACGTAGGTGACGGCTACCTCTGCACCAAGGGCACGGAAGGCCTTGGCGCAACCCCAGGCAATCGAGTTTTCGTTCGCAATGCCGACGATCAGCCCTCTTTTCCCTTCAAGCAGCTTGGCTTTGGCCGTCGGCAAGATTGGTGAGGTGTTCTTGGCCACAGTCTTGGTCATGTGTGTATCCACATAATGGTCTGCGATTTTCTTGATTGCGCGGAACGCCTGGCGTCGATCCTTGACATCGTCAACGTGCGCAATCTCCCGGCCATTGATCCTCAGGTGGCCTTCGCCCCAAGGCGCAACGTCGATTTCCAATCGATCATCGCCCAGCACCGCGACGAATTGCTGAACCGTTGCCCCTTTTCCGACGGCCAATGCTTGATCGGTCTTCCATTCCAGGGTTCTTGACGGCATCAACTATCCTTTTGGGGACGCTTCCGCTGAAAACGCGGGTATACGACTGACCTCGGGCAGCTGGCGAAGTCAGGCGTTCTTCGACGTCTGTTTCAATCCGTGCTGAAGGGACCCGCCGATACTGTTCCTCGTTTATCAGGGGGTAGGCGGCATGCCGCCTGCTGCAGACGCGAAGCCTCGTCGTCGAGCCCGATCCACCGGAGTTTGCGGATCAGCTTCGGCCAGTCTTGCGGCAGATCCCTTTCCAATGCGTCTTGCGCCTCATCTGCGCGCGGCACGAGCATTCTCCCTGCGGCGCAGGCTCTCACGTAGTAGCGCCGGGGCGTCCGTTGCCCAGTGACTGCGCAAACTTCTGCGTTATCTGCTGCGCCTCTTCGACCAGCTTCCGCCCATCGTCAGCGGCCATCTGCATTCGCTGGGACATACACTTCGTGTAGGTCTCGAATGCTTCCGGGACGCTTTTGGTGCTGCTCAACTTGCTGGCCAGGTCGGACCACAGCGAAATTTCGGACTGTACGCGGTCGATCCAGGCGCGACTGGCATGTTCGCATGACTCCAAAATCGTCTTTTGAAAGTTGAGCGCCGTTTCTGTCTGGTGCTGTCCCCAATTGACGACATCCGGAGAAATGCCTGCTTTCGATGTACTCATTGTGTCTTTGGTAGCCATAACATTATACCTCCCAAGAAAATGGGTTCCAGATGCAGTATCCGGCCCACGTGGTGGCGGGCATTGACCTGCATCAAAGACCGCCTCTCTTTCGGTGCTACTGAGCGATATCGTGTCGACACACCGTCGCACGTGCGGCGGCAATAGCGTAACTTTTTGGCCGCCTTTAGGCGCCAGCACTAGAAGGCAAGGACATTCCAAATGTCGGAACAGAAAAAACCTGACGCGGCGACGACGCCTTTTGGAATATTTGCTGCCGCAACGGCATATGCGGTCGACGCTGCCCAGCGCAGCGTGTTGTTTTGGGATGTGCTGCGTCAACGCGGCAACCAGTATCGCGAGCACCTGACCGAAAACGCGCCCCACGTGCTCGATTACAAGGTCGAATTGGTTGTCGACGGCCGCAAGCTCGCTCGCCCCGTAAATTATGGTCTTACACGGGTCGTCCCGCCTGAGGGCATCGAGATCAATCCGAAGCTGCGGCCTTTTATTGTTGTCGATCCGCGCGCCGGCCATGGTCCGGGAATTGGCGGCTTCAAGGCCGACAGCGAAATCGGCGTTGCATTCAAGGCCGGCCATCCTTGCTACTTCGTGGGATTTCTCCCCGAACCCGTTCCGGGCCAAACGATCTTCGACATTGCGCACGCCGAGGCAATCTTTATCGAAAAGGTAATAGCGGCGCACCCCGAGGCGAGCGGTAAGCCCTGCGTGATCGGAAATTGCCAGGCCGGCTGGGCGATCATGATGCTTGCGGCGCTGCGTCCGGAGTTGTTCGGCCCCATCATTGTCGCCGGCTCGCCGCTTTCATATTGGGCCGGCGTTCATGGCAGGAACCCGATGCGTTATTCCGGCGGGTTGCTCGGCGGCAGCTGGCTGACGGCACTCACGAGTGACCTGGGCAACGGCAAGTTTGATGGCGCGTGGCTCGTGCAGAACTTCGAGAACCAGAACCCCGCCAATACACTGTGGACCAAGCAATATAACCTCTATTCGAAAATCGACAGCGAGGCCTCGCGCTATCTGGGATTCGAGAAATGGTGGGGCGGTCACGTCAATCTGAATGGGGAGGAAATTCAGTTCATCGTCGACGAGCTGTTCGTCGGCAATAACCTCGCGGCTGGCCGGATCCAGACCCCGGAAGGAACAACGATCGACCTGCGGACTATCCGATCGCCGATCGTGGTGTTCTGCTCGAAAGGAGACAACATCACGCCGCCGCAGCAGGCGCTTGGATGGGTCCTCGATCTGTACGACAGCGTCGACGACATCCGGTCCTACGGCCAGACTATCGTCTATACGATTCACGAAACGGTCGGCCATCTCGGCATCTTCGTTTCCGGAGGTGTCGCAAAAAAAGAGCACGGCGAATTTTCAAGCAATATCGATTTGATCGACACGCTGCCGCCCGGGCTTTACGAGGCCAAATTCGAGGACAAAAGCGAGAGCACGGCCAATCCGGACCTGGCCAGTGGAAACTGGGTGATGCGCTGCGAGGCAAGGACGCTGGACGACATCCGCGCCCTTGGCGGTAACGACGCGGCCGACGAGCGCCGCTTCGCGACGGCCGCGCGGGTTTCGGAGATAAATCTGTCGCTCTATCGTACTTTCATGCAGCCGTTTGTGCGCGCAATGGCGCCGGCGCCCGTGGCCGAGTGGATCCGGCAGTGTCATCCGTTGCGCCTGCAATACGAAATATTTTCGGACCAGAATCCGTTCATGGCACCCGTCGCCCGGCTCGCGGAACAGGTTCGTGCCAACCGGAAGAGCGTCAATGACGACAATCCTTTTCTGGCGGCACAGAAAAGCGCGTCAAACCGGATCGAAGCCGCACTCGATTCCTGGCGCGAGGCAAGCGAGGCGTGGGCTGAGCGGACGTTCCTGGCGATCTACGGCTCGCCAACGCTGCAGGCGGCCGTCGGAGTCGACCCGTCCGGGACGCAACAGCTGCGAAAAGCCGCAAAAAATCCGCTACATCGTGAACTTCTGCAGAAGCGTATTGCCGAGCTCAAGGCGCTCATCGGGGTCGGCGGCCTGCGGGCGGCGGTGGTTCGCGGCCTGATTTACGTCGGGATGAATCGTGCTGCGGTCGACGAGCGCGGGTTCGAGCTGGCGCGGCGCATTCGCAAAGCGCACGGCGATATGCCTGTTGCTGAATTCAAGCAGCTGGTCCGTGACCAGTTCAATATCCTGCTGGTCGATCAGAAGGCCGCTCTTGACGCTATTCCATCAATGCTGCCAACCGACCCCGAAAGCCGGGAGAAAGCATACGAGCTGGTTCGGCAACTAATGCTTGCGCGCGGCGAACTCAGCGCCGAAGACAGCGATCGACTGAAAGAAGTCGTCGGTCTTTTCGGCGTTGACGGCGGTACCGCCAAAAGCCACCTGCGCGAAGTCGGGAAGAAACCGCAAGCCAAAGCATCCTGAAAAAGTTCGACAATCGTCGTTACGTTGGCTTGCACATATGCGTTGCCGCACGCCCTGTTGGCCGCGCGTGGCAGGCGCAGGTCATTGATCTGCATCCGATTTTGCCAGCACCGCTGGTGTCCGCGCGGTCCGCAAGGGCGTGGAACTTGAACTAATGCCGTGCCTATTCCAGCGTGTCACGGATACCAGGTTGGGCCAAGGTCCAATTTCTAGCCCAGGTTCAGACACCTAGTCTCTGTTTCCGCATCGCGCAAAGACCTGGCGCAAAGACCTGGCGCAAAAGACCTGGGTTGCAGCGTCCATTCGGGGAATGCGATGGACGACATCGAAGCTGTAAAGGCGTCCAAGTCTGTCAAACGACCTCAACTCTCGTACAGAGTGGTGTCGTACACAAAATCAAACTTTCCAAATCCGTTTGTCCTTGAAGACAGCCGCACATTGGCACAACGCGCTATCCTTGCCGTGCGGCGCGGCCCGATCCGTTATCGGCGCAACAGCACGATCGTGTGCGAAGGCGATCCTGCCGACTATGTCTTCATGGTCGTCGATGGGATCATCCGCCGCTGCAAGACTTTTCAAAATGGCACGCGCGCAGTCGTAGCCTTTCACGCCCCGGGGGAGCTCTTCGGGTGGACCGATGAGATGAAACATGCGCTGTCGATCGAGGCGGCGACGGATGCAATGATCCTGTTTTTCAAACGCAGTGCGTTGCTTGCAATTGCGGCTCGGGAGCAGAAGGTCGCAAGTTTCCTGTTGACCGCGAGTGCCGGCGAACTGCGTCGCCTCCAGGAGCATTCACTGCGGATCAACCGAAGTGCAAAGTACCGGGTTGCAGGTTTTCTGCTCGATCTTTCGACGCGAATTGATGAAACGACAGAACTCGATCTTCCGATGTCTCACCAGGACATTGCCGACCATCTTGGTCTGTCGATCGAGACGGTCAGCCGGACCATCACGGAGCTGGAACGGGCCTGCTTGATCGAGCGCGTATCGGCCAAGGCAATCCTGCTCAGAAATCGCGCGGCTCTTGCACGCCTGCTGAACTAGCTGTCCGGCCGCTGAGGTGGAAATTGCCGTTGTGGACAGCCGACGCCGCTCACGTACGTCCATCCTCTGGTGCAAAGCGTGATTATGGTGGTCTAGCTTTTGTCGCAATTTGGCAACATTGTTGTATAAAAGCATCAGTTCGTAAAAGGGGCCGATTTAAGCCCGTTTTTTGGACGATCGTGCACGTGCTGTCTCGGCAGCCGTTTTCGCGACAGGGACGTATGAGCGTCGAACAGGCTGCAACCGTCGACCCTGCGCTTGCCGGCGCGCCAACAAAGCGCGGCGAAATGCGCGTCCTTGGTCCAATCGCCGTCGGGCTGGCGCTGCTGTCGGCGCTGGTGACATTCATCGTCCTTGCCGATTTCACGCCTCTTTCGCCGACCCACGAGGTCGTCGTTACCCTGCTGCTGGCGAATGCCGCCACGGTGCTGTTGCTGCTGGCAATCATTGTCCGGGAGGTGTGGCAGGTCGTGCAGGCCCGCCGGACGGGAAGGGCCGCCGCACGGCTGCACGTCCGGATCGTCGGAATTTTTTCATTGATTGCTGCTGCCCCGGCGATCCTGGTGGCGATCGTCGCCAGCGTGACGCTCGACCGCGGCCTTGACCGGCTGTTTTCCACCCGCACGCGTTCGGCAATAGAGAACTCGTTGATCGTCGCCGAGGCTTATCTGCGCGACCACGCCCAGATTGTGCGGTCGGACATCATGGTGATGGCCTACGACATCGCGCGCAATAAGACTGTTTTCGACCAGGATCCGGACAAACTTCGGCAGTTTCTGACTTTCCAGGCGCAGGTTAGGGGGCTTGCCGCAGCCATCGTGCTCGACAAAGAGCTGAATGTCACTGCGCGCGCGAGCGTCAATATCAGTCAGACGTTCGCGCTGCCGCCACGCGATGCGCTTCCGCACATAACCAGTAAAGAGCCGCAAGTCGTCTTATTGCCCGATGCCAATTATGTCGCGGCCGTCGTCAAGCTTGAACAGTACGAGGATCACTATCTTTATCTCACGCGACTGCTCGACCCGCGTGTCGTTCCACAGCTTCAGGCGACGCGCGCGAGCGCGTCAGAGTATGCCGCGCTCGAGGCGCGCCGGCTCGGCGTGCAGGTCGCATTTGCGCTGATGTACACCGTGATCGCGCTGACCGTGTTTCTTTCGGCGGTCTGGATCGGACTGAATTTTGCGAACCGGCTGGTGGCGCCGATCCGGCGCCTTATCGGAGCGGCAAATGCCGTTTCGACCGGAAACCTCTATGTCCGCGTTCCCGTGCGCCAGGCAGAAGGGGACTTGGCGCAACTCGGTGAAACATTTAACCGGATGACACAGGAGCTGCGGACGCAACGCGATGACATCATGCAGGCGCATGATCTCATCGACAGCCGCCGGCGATTCACCGAAGCCGTGCTGGCGGGCGCAAGCGCCGGCGTCATTGGCGTCGACGGAGACGGCGCAATCAGCATCCTCAACCGGTCGGCGGAGAAATTGATAGGATCCACCGAAAGCGCGGCCCTTGGCAGGCCGTTGTCCGAGGTGCTGCCCGAGCTCGCCGACTTCATGGCCGCGGCCCGGTCGGGGGCGCGCACGCAGGATCAGGTCACGATCAGCCGCAACGGCCGCGAGCGCAATCTTTCGGTCCGCATCACCAGTGAACAGTCGGGCGAGTCCGATCGCGGCTATGTCGTGACCCTGGACGACATCACCGAGCTGGTTGCCGCGCAGCGCACCTCTGCCTGGGCCGATGTCGCCCGTCGCATCGCGCACGAGATCAAGAATCCGCTGACCCCGATTCAGCTTTCCGCTGAACGGCTGCGGCGAAAGTACGGCAAAATGATCGAGGAGGATCGCGGCGTCTTCGAGCAATGCACGGACACGATCGTTCGTCAGGTCGAAGACATCCGGCGCATGGTCGACGAGTTCTCGCATTTTGCGCGGATGCCGAAGCCTGTCATGTCGACCGAGGACGTCGCCGATGCGGTCCGGCAGACCGTGTTCTTGATGCGCGTGGGAAACTCCGAGATCAATATCGATACCAGTATCGGCGAGGATCCGATGCCGGCCCGGTTTGACCGGCGGCTGATTTCGCAGGCGCTGACCAACATCATCAAGAATGCCACCGAGGCGATCGCGGCCGTCCCATCCGAAGAGCTCGGCAAGGGCGTGATCCGCGTATTTGCGGAACGCGAAGGCGACGATGTCGTGATCGACGTCATCGACAACGGTATCGGCCTTCCCAAATCGAACCGCAGCCGGCTGCTCGAGCCTTACGTTACAACGCGGGAAAAGGGCACGGGGCTGGGGCTGGCGATTGTCGGGCGCATCATCGAGGAACATGGCGGCAGCATCGAGTTGCGCGACGCCAGCGAAAAGATACCCGGCCAGCGCGGTGCCTGGGTGCGCATACGCTTTGCCGCTGCCGGCAAGGCCGAACACGCTCAGTCAGAACAACCAACATCTGTGAGTGGGAAATAGCATGGCCTCTGAAATTCTGATTGTCGACGACGAGGCCGATATCCGCGATCTGGTGGCGGGTATCCTGCAGGACGAAGGTTATGTCACGCGCACCGCGCGTAACAGCGATGAGGCGCTGGGCACGATCGTGGCGCGGCGGCCGAGCCTTGTTTTTCTCGATATCTGGCTGCAGGGCAGCAAGCTGGACGGGCTGCAATTGCTCGAGGCCGTCAAGCAGGAACACGCCGACCTGCCGGTCGTAATGATCTCCGGTCACGGCAACATCGAAACGGCGGTCGCGGCGATCAAACTGGGCGCGTATGATTTCATCGAGAAGCCCTTCAAGGCGGACAGGCTTGTCCTGGTTGCGGACCGGGCGTTGGAAAATTCCCGGCTCAAGCGCGAGGTCAAGCAGCTCAAGCAACTGGCGCCGGTGCCATCCACGCTTGTCGGCCGCTCGGCCGCCGTTGGGCAGTTGCGGCAGGCAATCGAGCGTGTCGCGCCAACCAATAGTCGCGTCCTCGTTGTCGGCCCATCCGGCGCAGGCAAGGAACTCGCGGCACGGACGCTTCATCTGCAGTCGGGGCGTGCGAGCGGTCCGTTTGTTGTGATCAATGCCGCGGCCATTACGCCGGAGCGCATGGAAGTCGAATTGTTCGGTGTCGACCCGTCGAATGGGTCGGAAGGACGCAAAGCCGGCGCTCTGGAAGAGGCGCATGGCGGCACGCTTTTCGTCGACGATATCGCCGAACTGCCGCGCGAGACCCAGAACAAGATCTTGCGTGTGCTCGTCGACCAGACATTTCAACGTGTCGGCGGCAGCACCAAGATCTCTGTCGATATCAGGATCGTCTCGTCGACGGCGCGGAACCTTGAAGCCCTGATCGCCGAAGGAAAATTCCGCGAAGACCTTTACCATCGCCTCGCGGTGGTGCCGATCCGCGTGCCGCCTTTGGCCGAGCGGCGCGAGGACATCCCCGATCTCGTTGAATATTTCATGGACCAGATTTCGCAGGCGACCGGGTTGCCCAAGCGCCGAATCGGCGACGACGCCATGGCCGTCCTGCAATCGCATAACTGGCCGGGTAATGTTCGCCAGCTGCGCAACAATATCGAGCGGCTGATGATCCTGGCGGGCGGCGATCCCGAGGCGGTGATGAACGCGAGCATGTTGCCGCCGGACGTCGGCTCAATGGTGCCGAACATGCCTAACGGAAATGGCGGCGAGCATTTGATGGGATTGCCGCTGCGCGACGCCCGGGAAGTGTTCGAGCGCGAATATCTGGTTGCACAGATCAGCCGCTTCGGCGGCAATATTTCGCGTACCGCCGAATTCGTCGGTATGGAACGCTCCGCGCTCCATCGCAAACTCAAGGCCCTGGGAATCGATTAGACGGCCATGTCACGCATTGCATACGTCAACGGCCGCTATGTGCCGCACGGCCAGGCAAAGGTTGCGGTCGAGGATCGTGGATACCAGTTCGCGGATGGCGTGTACGAAGTCTGCGAGGTGAGGAGAGGCCACATGATCGACGAGACCCGCCATATGGCGCGCCTCGACCGGTCGCTCAAGGAATTGCGGATCGCTCGGCCGATGTCTTCCCGGGCACTGGCCGTGGTAATGCGCGAAACGATCCGGCGAAACCGGGTGCGCGACGGGATCGTCTATCTGCAGGTGACGCGCGGCGTTGCGAAGCGTGATTTTCCGTTTCCGGCGGAGAATACACGTCCGTCGTTGGTCATTACCGCGCGCAGCAATGATCTCGACCGTCTCGAACAAGTGGCCGCCGAGGGCGTCGCCGTCATTACCGTTCCGGACATCCGATGGAAACGGGTCGACATCAAATCGGTTGCCCTGCTGCCTAACGTCCTCGCCAAACAGGCCGCGCGCGAGCAGGACGCGCGCGAAGCCTGGCTTGTCGATGCGAAAGGGCGCGTCACTGAAGGTGGCTCATCGAGTGCCTGGATCGTCAGCCGCGACGGCAAGCTCATCACGCATCCGCTTGGGGAAGATATCCTTCCCGGCATTACCCGGTCGGTCGTGATCGACATGATCAAGGCGCAGGGACTTCCTTTCGAGGAGCGCACCTTTACGGTCGAGGAGGCCTATCAGGCGCGCGAAGCGTTCATCACATCGGCCAGTCAGGTTGTGCTGCCGGTGGTGCGAATAGATGGCCGGCCGGTCGGAAACGGCGCCCCCGGATTGATCACCACGGCGCTCCGTCGCGATTATCATCGCTACGCCGAGATCGCCGTCTAGTTCGTTCGGGCGCCGTCGAAAGCCTTGAACTTCCTCATGATTTCAAAGTCTTACGGGCGCTCGCATGAACTTGTGCTTGCGCAGGAACAGCGCCTGCCATCTAATAGTATTTCCCGGGCCTCGCACCGCTACGCGTGGGGCAGAGTGGCGCATGCGCAAACGTCGCATGCGATGGACTTGGGCAACGAAAGGTCTCGCGCCTTAGACGCGAGCAAAAAATGGAAAGACGGCCATGGCAGCCGATCGTGCGCAAAATCTGCAAGACACTTTTCTCAATCACGTTCGAAAAAGCAAAATACCCCTCACCATATTTCTGGTGAACGGTGTTAAATTGCAGGGCGTGGTGACCTGGTTCGACAATTTCTGCGTTCTGCTGCGGCGGGACGGACATTCGCAGCTTGTCTACAAGCATGCGATTTCGACCATCATGCCGGGGCACCCGATCCAGCTCTTCGAAGGGGCCGATGAGCCGCCGGCCGGAGACAAAGCCTAGTTGGAATTACGTCGACGCGATCAGGCTGGCGATCTCCTGAGCCCGGTAACATCGGGCGGCGGCGAGACCGGCCGTGCAATCGTCATTGAGCCCTGGGTCAAGACACCGCCGCGCCGGAACGTCGGCGCACAAGCGAGCGACCGTACACCCGAAGCGCGCCTCGAAGAGGCCGTCGGCCTTGCACGCGCGATTGATCTCACAATCGTACAGGCGGGGCTGGTCACGCTCAGCGGCATCCGACCGGCAACCTATATCGGCAAGGGCAAAGTCGACGAAATCGCCGGATTGGCGAAAAGCCTGTCGGCGTCGATCGTCGTGATGGATTGTCCGATCTCTCCGGTCCAGCAGCGCAATCTTGAAAAGGCGTGGAATGCAAAAGTCATCGATCGGACCGGTTTGATCCTCGAAATTTTCGGCCGGCGGGCGCGCACGCGGGAAGGGGCGCTGCAGGTCGAACTGGCGCATCTGACTTATCAGAAGAGCAGGCTGGTGCGGTCGTGGACTCACCTTGAGCGCCAGCGCGGCGGCTTCGGTTTCCTCGGCGGGCCCGGTGAGACCCAGATCGAGGCCGACCGGCGCGTGATCGAAGAGCGCATCGCACGCATCGAGGCGGAACTCGACAAGGTCAAGCGCACCCGCAAACTTCATCGCGACAGTCGCAAGCGCGTGCCTTATCCGATTGTCGCGCTGGTCGGGTACACAAACGCAGGAAAATCGACGCTCTTCAACAGGCTGACCGCGGCGACAGTCCTGTCGGCGGACATGCTGTTCGCAACGCTCGATCCGACCCTGCGCGCCGTGGAATTGCCGCGCGGTGTCAAAGCCATCCTGTCCGACACGGTTGGCTTCATCTCGGATCTGCCGACCATGCTAGTGGCGGCGTTCCGCGCCACCCTGGAAGAGGTCATCGAGGCGGATGTCATTCTGCACGTCCGCGACGTATCGCATGGAGATTCGGACGCTCAGTTGCACGACGTCGAAAAGGTGCTCGGCGAACTGGGGATCGCAGCAAGCGACAGGCGATTGATCGAAGTCTGGAACAAGATCGATTGCCTCGATGCCGAAGCGCGCGCGAGGGTGCTCAATCTTGCGGAGCGCCAGCCCGCGGACCGCCGTCCGGTCGCCGTATCGGCGTTAACCGGCGAGGGCATGGACGGTCTTTTGACCGCCATCGAAGCGCGCCTGGGCGAGAGCCGGCAGACCATCGAGGTGTCAATCGATCCTGCGGATGGCGCGGGCCTGAGCTGGCTCTACCGTCACTCCGAGGTGCTGGCGAAAGACGTCGGCAGCGATGGGCGGCTGGCTGTAAAGATACGGGCCGATGCCGACAACGCGGCGCGGGTGCGGGCGAAATTCAACTCCTGAAATTTACTTTTCCGCGGCTTTCGCCTCGTTCCAAAGCGCGTCCATCTCCGACAAGGTTGCCTCTTTCGGCGTCATTCCGCGCGCAGCCAGCGCGCGCTCGATTGACGCAAAACGCCGCTCGAATTTCAGGTTGGTTTCGCGCAGGACGCCTTCCGGATCTGCGTCCAGATGCCGGGCGAGGTTGACGACGGCAAACAGCAGGTCGCCGACTTCGGCAGCCATCCGGTTGCCATTGCTCCGATCGAGCTCGGCCTCGATTTCATCCGCTTCCTCCCGGATCTTTGCGAGGACGGCGCGCGGGTCGTTCCAGTCGAAACCCACGCGTCCGGCTTTGTCCTGGAGCTTCAGGGCACGGGTTAACGCAGGCAGGCCGACCGGCACGCCGGTCAATGCGCCATCGCCGCCCTTCTCGCCGCGCTCGGTCTTCTCCTCGGCCTTGATCCGCTCCCACAAACCCTTAACGGCGTCCGCGGTCTTGCCGTCGGCGTCGGCAAAAACGTGCGGATGGCGCCGGATCAATTTGGCGGTCAACGCCTCGACGACATCACCGAAGTCGAAGGCATCTTGCTCCTGGGCCATTCGCGCGTGGAAAACGACCTGCAGAAGCAGATCGCCGAGCTCGTCCTTCAGGCCCGGCAGATCATCGCGCGCAATGGCGTCCGCAACCTCATAGGCTTCCTCGAGCGTATAGGGAGCGATGGTCCTGAAATTCTGCTCCAGGTCCCACGGGCAGCCCGTGCCTGGCGTGCGGAGTGCCGCCATGATCTCAAGCAGGCGCGTGATGTCCCGGGACGGCTTCACAGGGGCGGACGTATGGCTGGTGCTTGGCGCGGATCGATCGCCGGACCGTAGCAAAGCCCCCACCAGGCTGCGACCGTATATCCGTAATTCGCATAAGACATATTATGGAATATCTTTTATAGGGCCTGTAACGTAACGGTTTCTGCGGTTCGCAGCAGCGGCGGATCGATAAAAGTGTGCCTTTCCACGTATGGCCATCCGCGCTTCAGCAGACAAACGACATGCGGTCGTAGCCCGGCTCAACGCCCGGCGGCAGCTCGGCGCATAAAGTTGCGTAATCCATGTCGGTGTGCAGGTTGGTCAGGATCGCGCGTTTCGGTTTGATCCTGGCAATCCATTCCAGCGCCTCGTCGAGATTAAAATGGCTGGGATGCGGAGTTCGGCGTAGCGCGTCGACAATCCAGACATCGAGGTCGGCAAGCGCCGCAATGCTGTCCGGCGGCAGGCTTTTGATATCCGCCGAGTAGGCGACATTGCCGAAGCGGAACCCGAGCGAAGGAATGTCGCCATGATCCTGCAGGACGGGCAGGAGTTCTATTGAGCCTCCCTGCCCCTGGATCGCGACCGGTTTACCGGCGACCAGGCGTTTTTCGGTCGCGATCGGGGGATATTCGCTGCCGGGCGGCGTCATAAAGCAATAGCCGAAGCGAGCGTGCATTGATCGCGAGGTCGGTTCGTCGAGATAGACATCCACGCGCCGGCGTTTGCTCACAAATAGCGGACGCAGATCATCTATGCCGTGCGTATGATCGGCGTGTTCGTGGGTCACCAGAACGCCGTCGATCCAGTCGACCTGCGCGTCGAGCAACTGCATGCGCAGATCGGGCGAACAGTCCACCAGAACGCGAGTCCGATGCGCTTGCGCATTGGCACGCTCGACGAGCAATGAGCACCGGCGGCGGCGGTTCTTCGGATTGTTCGGATCGCATGAGCCCCAGCCGAGAGCCACGCGCGGCACACCCATCGAGGAGCCGCAGCCCAGGATGGTAAAGGTCAAGCTCATGCGGCGTTCGCCAGCCGGCGCGGGACCTTGGTGAAGAGCCGGAAGAAATTCTCGGTTGTTTGCTCTGCGATCACATCGGCCGACACGCCCCTCGTATCAGCTAAAACTTTAGCGGTTTCGGCCACGTATGCGGGCTCATTGCGTTTTCCGCGATACGGCAGCGGGGCAAGATAGGGCGCATCGGTCTCCACCATGATGCGATCGGCCGGCAGGGCGGCGGCGGTCGCGCGCAGCGCATCGGAATTCTTGAAAGTCAGAATCCCCGTAAACGAGACGTAGTGGCCGAGTTCAATGGCGGTGAATGCGAGGTCGCGCCCGCCGGTAAAGCAGTGCAGGATTGCCGGGAAGGCGCCCTTCCCGCTCTCCTCCTTCAGAATTTGCGCCATATCGGCGTCGCAGTCGCGCGAATGAATCACCAGCGGCAGACCGGTTTCCCGTGCTGCCGCGATGTGCTGCCGCAAGCCGGCGGCCTGCGCCTCGCGCGGGCTGCCCTTGCGGAAATAGTCGAGCCCCGCCTCGCCGATCGCCACGACCTTCGGATGCTTTGCAATGGCGATCAGTGCCTTGGCGTCGATGTCCGGCTCCTCGTGCGCATGGTTGGGATGCGTGCCGACCGAGCAGAAAACTTCGGGAAACCGCTCGGCAATCGCCAGCACCTGGGCATGGCGTTTGACCCGCGTCGAGATCGTCACCAGGCGGCCGATGCCGGCGGCGCGGGCGCGGCCAACCACGGCGTCCAGCTCCGCCACAAAGTCCGGAAAATCGAGATGGCAATGACTGTCCACCAGCATGGTCAGGCCTTCTCCTCGGCTTCGACGTAGCGGGGGAAAACCGCTGAAGGCGGCGGCAGCGTGACGCCGGCCTTGATGCGCCGTCCCGCGGCAAGCGCGGAAAATTCCCGCTCGGCAGCAGGCACCGCGAGCAGGTCGAGCAATTTCGCAGCGGAGGCCGGCACAAAAGGCTGCGCAAGGATGCCGACCTGGCGCAGTATTTCAGCCGTCACGTAGAGCACGGTCCCCTGCCGCTCGGGATTTGTCTTGGCCAGGGCCCACGGCGCTTCCGACGCAAAATAGCGATTGGCATCGGCCACCACTGCCCAGACGCAGTTGAGCACCTGGTGCAGCTGCTGCGTTTTCATATGCTCGCGGGCCGCGCCGATCATCGCGTCGGCGGCCGCAAGAATGGTCTTGTCGGAATCGCTGAACGCGCCCGGCTTTGGCAATTTGCCGCCGAAAACCTTGCCGATCATCGACAGCGAGCGCTGTGCCAGGTTGCCGAGGTCGTTCGCCAGATCCGCATTGATGCGGTTGACGATCGCCTCATGGCTGTAATTGCCGTCCTGGCCAAACGGCACCTCGCGCAAGAAAAAGTAGCGGAACTGGTCGACGCCGTAGGCGTCGGCCATCGTGAAGGGGTCGATCACGTTGCCGACCGACTTCGACATCTTCTCGCCGCGATTGAACAGAAATCCGTGAGAGAAAATGTGCTTCGGCACCGCCACGCCCGCCGACATCAGAAATGCCGGCCAATAGACCGCGTGAAAGCGGACAATGTCCTTGCCGATGACGTGCAACGAAGCCGGCCAGTAACGCTTGAATTTCTCACTGCCGACGTCCGGATAGCCAACGGCCGTAATGTAATTCGTCAGCGCGTCCACCCACACATACATAATGTGCCTGGCGTTGGTCTTGCTCGGGTTGGCCGGCACCTTCACGCCCCAGTCGAACGTGGTGCGCGAGATCGACAGATCCTGCAGGCCGCCGCGCACAAAGCTCGCCACTTCGTTCAGCCGTTCCTTCGGCAGCACGAAATCCGGCACGCGCGCGTAAAGATCGAGCAGCTTCTGCTGATAGGCGGAGAGCTTGAAGAAATAACTCTCCTCCTCCACCCACTCGACGGGCGTGCCGGTCTTGCTGGCGATCCGTTGCTTCTGCTCGTTGAGCTCCGTCTCGTTCTCGGCGTAATAGGCTTCGTCGCGGACCGAGTACCAGCCTGCATATTTATCGAGATAGATGTCGCCCGCCTCTTCCATTTTTTGCCAGATCGCGATGGACGCGCGATGGTGACGCTCTTCCGTCGTGTGGATGAAATCGTCGTTCGAGCAGTTGAGCAGCTTCACCATGGCCTCGAAGCGCGGCACATTGCGGTCGCGCAGTTGGCGCGCGGTCAGGCCCTCGCGCGCCGCGGTCTGCTGCATCTTCTGGCCGTGCTCGTCGGTGCCGGTGAGAAAATAGACATCGTAGCCGTCGAGCCGCATGAAGCGCGCTATGGCGTCGGTCGCGATCGCCTCATAGGCGTGACCGATATGCGGCGGACCGTTCGGGTACGAGATCGCTGTGGTGATGTAGAAAGGCGTCTTAGATGGTATCTTGGCCGGCATTTGCCTATTCGATTCAAAGACATGGATGGCCGGAAATACCCGGCCATTACGATTGAAGAGTACGTATCAATCGCAAGCCGCGGGGGCAAGCAACGGGAACCCGGGAGTTGCCACCGGACGGCGCCATCCCTAGGACATCGGCATGGCACAATGGATCGATTCGCTTGATGCCCGCGTCCTGCGCGGGATCGCAGTGCTGGTTGCAGTTGCTTTTGCCCTGCTCCCGGCCGCGCCGGCCTTTTCCGCACCGATGCGTTGCAGCGGCGAGGAAAATGTTTGTATCTCCGCCTGCAAAAAGAGCCTTGACCGTTCGTCGATACCGATCTGCCTGACCAATTGCGGGCTGCGCCGGTCGGCGTGCATGAAATCCGGCTGTTGGGACAGCGGCCCGCAAAAATATTGCGGGCTTCTCAAGCAATAAACAGGGCCATTTCTCCCCGGCGTCCTGGCGGCAATGCGGCCGGCATTTTTCGCCGGCGCCAACCGGCCTTTACGAATTCCTAATCCCGCTGCGCATACAATCTGAATGGACGTTTACCAACTGCCGATACCAGATCCGTGGCCGACCAGAACGGTTTCCCAGGACCTATGGGTGCTCCGCTCGAACTTATCCAGCAGCTCGACAGCTCGATCGCGCATAGCACCGACGAGCGCCGCTCGGCCATGCTGCGCCATCTCACCGATCTCTTTCTCGTCGGCTCGGATACATATTCCGGCAACGAGGTCGATCTGATCGACGATATTTTTGTCCGGCTCGTTGCCACGATCGAGGAATCCTCACGGGCGCTGCTGGCCATCCGGCTTGGCCCGGTGCCAACCGCCCCGCCCAAGATCCTGCGTTTGCTCGCCTGCGATGACATCATCGAGGTCGCTTCCCCGGTATTGACGCAGGCGGAACGGCTCGACACCGAAACCCTGATCCAATGCGCCAAGACCAAAAATCAGGAACACCTGCTGGCAATTTCCCGCCGCAGGTCGTTACCGGAATCGCTCACCGACGTCCTGGTCGAACGCGGCGACCAGCAGGTGGTGCTGAGCACCGCCAAAAACGGTGGCGCCAGGTTTTCAGGCAAAGGCTTTGCAACGCTGGTCCAGCGCTCACAAGGTGACGACCAGCTTGCCGCCTGTGTCGGCACCCGCCCTGATCTGCCGCCTGAGCTGTTCGACAAATTGCTCGACGCTGCATCCGAAAAGGTGCGCGCGAAGCTTGAAGTCGAACGGAAGTATCTGAAAACCGATATTGCCGAGGTCGTCGGCCGGGTGTCCGACAGCATCCGGACTGCGGCCAGCGATCAGCCGCTCGGTTATGCCGCAGCGCAGGTGCTTGCTGAGTCTTTGCACCGCGGCGGGCTGCTCACGCCGATGAAACTCGAGGAGTTTGCAGGCGCCGGCCGGTTCGAGGAAATGGTCGCGGCGCTGTCCGTCATGTCGGGCGTGCCGACGGCGCTTATCGAACGCAACATGCGCGAGACAAACACACAGTCTTTGCTTGTAATGGCCAGGGCGATCGGGCTCTCGTGGGACACCACGCGCGCGATCATGGTACTTGCGGCAAAGCGATACCGGCGCTCGATGGCGGGGATCGATCAATCGATGTCGTCGTTCAACCGCCTCCGGCAGTCGACCGCGCAGCAGATCCTCGACTTCCATCGCATGCCGGCGCGGCCCACGCGCAGCAACTGAAATCGACGGAAGATCCTGATCAGGCGGTAATGTCGAACAGCGCCGCGCTCATCTGCGCGTCGGCTCGGATGACCTGCGCGTTGGCGGCGTAGCTGAACCGCGCGATCAGCACCTGCACCAGTTCGCTGGCGAGGTCGACATTCGGACTTGCCACCATGCCGCGGCTGTCGGCATAAGGCGCGCTCGGGTCGAAGGCCGCAACGGTCGCCGGCGAAACGTCGGACACGTTGGCGCTGGTTCCACTGCCCGGATTATCCACCTGATTGACCCGCAACGGCGAATAGGCCGGCGGAAAGTTCTCCGGATTAGGTGTGCCCGGCAGCGGGCCGTCCGACATTGCATTGGCGATATTGCCGGCCGCTACCTGCAGACGCAGGCTCGCCACGTTCAATCCTGAAACGGCAATCGTGCTCGCAATGCTCATTAAGTTCCGTCGTAAGCCCAGTTCCGCACCAGATTATTCTGCAATTCCCTAAAATTTGAATTGATCCGGCTTGCTGCGGACGCCGCGTGGGCAATGGCGATGGGCAATATTCATATGGATTGTCGCTCCCTGCCCGGACCTGATCGTGGTAAACCAACCCTCAACAAGCAGTACATCAGGAGGAATCCGAAATGGCAGTGAGCCTCAAGCGGGTCAAAGTCGCGCCCAAGGGCATGGGTCTTAATGACTTCGTCGCGATGCAGGAAGGTTTCTTCGCCGCCGAAGGGCTCGACGTCGAATTTGACTGGAAGACGTTTCGCGGCACGCAATCGAGCTGGAAGGGCCTCGAATATTTTCAACGCCCGCAGGATCGTCCCTACACCGAGGACAAGCAGGACGTTGTGCAAGGTGCCTGCCTGTGGGGCACGATCTGCAACGCAAGCGCCGGCATGGGCCGCGTCGTCACCGAAGGGTACGGTGATTCACCCTGGGCGATTTTCGTCCGGCCGGATTCCAGGATCCGTAAGCCGGAAGATCTGAAGGACGTTCCGGTTTCCGTCGGCATGCGCGCCGGCAGCCATTTTAACGTGCCCTATCGCCTCGAACGGTACCTGCCGCTCGAGCACATCAAGACCGTGAACACCGGGGGGTTCGGTGCGCGACTTAGGGCATTGCTCGACGGCGAGGTTGAAGCCGCAAGCCTGTTGCCGCCGCAGATCGCCATGGCCGAGCAGCTCGGTCTTCGCAAGATCATCGAGGACCGCTTCAAGACGCTGTGGTGGGTCCCTGAAAACGCAACATCCGATGTCGTGCATGGCTATATGCGCGCGCTCAACCGCGCCGAGCAGGCGATGGATGCGGATCTGGATAAATACCTGCCGCTCTGGAAGCTCGCGGTGCCGGCCGAGTTCGAGAACGACCACCCGTGGGACTTCAGCAAGTTCGGACGCGGCGAGCGCTTCGTGAACAAACCATTGCCCCGCGGCGAATTCGACGAAGTCTTTGCGCAGGTCGAACGCTGGGGCCTCGATCAGTATCTCAAGGATCGCAGTCCCGAGACACTTTCGTATCCGGCCTGAACAATCGCAAGAAAGAAAAAGCGCGCGGCCTTGAGTCGCGCGCTTTTTTCGATCAGCCTTTCATCGGCGGAAAGTCGCGCGAGAAGACCGGCTGGCTGAGGAACCTGGTCGGATCCATCGTCCAGAACTGGCTGACCTTGTGATAGGTCTTGATGGTCTTGTTGGCCATCTTGTTGCCCTGCTTCTCGGCGCGCCGCACGTAGACATCGATCACGACGTTGCCGTGGTCGTCGAAGCTGACCGGCCCGCGCGGCGTGTCCGGCAGCGTGACCGAGCGGACGGCTTTAACAAACTCGTCCGGGTTGTCGGATTTTCCGCCGGTCCTGGCGAGCGCGGCCTCGATTACCTGGCCGTCGATATAGAAGCACGCCGCGTAGTGGCCGATACGCACATCCGCGCCATAGTTCTTGCGCATCGCTGCGATGAATCGCTTGTTCGCCTCGCTGTCGATATCGAGTGAATAGGGATTGGTATTGATCAGCCCCTGCGCTTCCTCGCCGTAGGCCTGGATGATGGTGTCGTCGGCCGTGGTCGAACCGCCGACGATCTGCTGCTTGATACCGAGCCCTTTCGCCTGCTTGATGAACTTGATCGGGTTGGAGCCGGCAAGCCCGACGCAGACCGCGTCACACTCGGGAATCTGCGCGACATACGGCGCGTAGTCGGCGGTATTGAGCGGTGACCACAGTTTCTTGACGACACGGCCGCCCTTCTCCTCGAGCACGCGCTGGAATCCGCCGATCTGCTCGTAGCCGAATGCGAAATCGTCGGCGATCGTGGCCGCAGTCTTCAGCTTCATTTCTGATTGCATGTAGTCGGCAAGCGGATAGAGACATTGCGCCGACGTGTATGATGTGCGTGTGAGATAGGGATTGCCTTTACGTTGCGTAACGTCTTCAGCACCGGCAAAGGCGAGCGTCGGCATCTTCGCTTGGGCGAAATAATCGAGCGTTGCCAGCAGTTCAAAAGCGGCAAACGGGCCGAGCACGACATTGACCTTGTCGCGTTCAACGAGCTCCTGCGCTTTCGTCTTTGCACCGGCGGGCGAGCCGCCGGTGTCGGCAATCAGCAATTCGATTTTGCGGCCCGAAAGCGCGAAGTTCTTGTCCTTGAGGAATGACGTGATACCTTCCTCGGCGTGCTGGCCGCCGGCGGCCAGCGGGCCGGTCTTGACGGTCAGCAGACCGACCTTCATCGGTGCATTCTGGGCAATCGCCGGCAGCGGAAACGCGGCAGCGCCGGCTGCGGCTGCGGAACCGGCAAGAAATTGCCGGCGGTTTGACTTGAGGGCCATGGCATCCTCCCCTGGCTTCGGCCGTTCTGGCGCGGCCGGATATTCTGGACGTGATGCGAACGCCGCAAATTCAAGCACAAGCAGGCGCCGGGGCGAACCCCCTCCGTGGCCCACTTCGCCCACGTCGAACCGTTACGGCCGCGCTGCTTCCGCGAGCGCGCCAAACACCGCGAAGACCAGCGGCTTGCGCTCGAGATTGTAGGCATCCACGTCGCGTGCTGCCTGATTGACGCGTTCCCAGGTCTCTGCGACTCGCGCCAAACGCGCCTTTTCCTGTCGGGCCTCGCCAAGACGTCTCGACAGCCAGCCGTTGATCAGGTCCATGAAGGCTTCGAGCACCTTCGGGTCGGTTCCGCCCATCGCGTCACCAAGTGCGTGCAAACTGCGCACATCGACATCGGGCAGTTGCGCCAGCAGATCAAGAATGCGCTGACGCAGGGCCAGGGCCGGACCTTCAAGCAAAGCGAGTGCCCGGCCGGCGCTCCCCTCGGCCGCCGCTGCCGCCTCGCGGATATCGTCGTCCCGGCGGTCTCTTCCGGTTGCTTCCGCAAGCGCCAGCGTAACGTCGTCGACCTCGAGCGGCCGCAGCAAAAGCCGCCGGCAGCGCGAGCGGATGGTCGGCAGTTCACGGCCCGGGGCGTGGCTGGCCAAAAAAATGAGAGAGCGCTGCGGCGGCTCCTCCAGGATCTTCAGCAGTGCATTTGCGCCTTCGCGCTGCAGATCGTCGATCGCATCGACGATAGCGACACGCCAGCCGCCCTCGCCCGCGGTCGAGCCAAAAAACGATACCGTGCGGCGAACATCCTCAACCCGAATGACGGTGTAGAGCTTGTTCGTCTGCTCATTGATGACCCGCTCAAGCACCAGCAGGTCGCCTTGCGCCTGTGCGGCGATACGGCGGGCAACCGGGTGATCCGGGTCGATGGCGAGCGACGTGGCTTTCCGGACGGCGGGCGATTGCGGATCGGGGTTTGCCAGGACGAAGCGTGCCATGCGGTAGGCCAAGGTCGCCTTGCCGATGCCCGGCGGGCCGCCGATCAGCCAGGCATGTGCAATCCGTCCGCTCTTATAGGCATCGAGGAGGGCCTTCTCCGCTTCGGCATGGCCAAACAGCGCTGTCGTCTCAGGCGGCGATTTCGCGCCGGTGTCTTCGTCGTCAGATGTCACGGTGTCGACGTCTCCGCAATTCCGATCGATTCAGGATGTAAGCGCTCCTTGACGATCGACCATATTCTGTCCGCGACGACATCGCGCGGAGCACGGCCATCGATGATGACGCAGCGCTTCGGCTCCGCTTCGGCGAGCTCGCGGTAGGCGCTGCGCAACTTCTCATGAAATTCCATCGATTCCGCCTCGAACCGGTCGGCCTCGGCCTGCCCGCGCCTGCTCTTCGCGCGCGCCAGTCCAATTTGCGCGGGTACATCAAGAATAAACGTCACTTCGGGCACGGCCGGACCGACGGTCACGCGCTCAAGGCTGCGGATCAGCCGTTGATCGACATTTCCGAGAGTGCCTTGGTAGACACGCGTTGAATCAATGAAGCGGTCGCAAATGACCCAGGTGCCGGCCTTCAAGGCCGGCAATATCGTGTTGCGGACGTGGTCGTCGCGGGCGGCAGCGAAAAGAATTGCCTCGGTTTCCGCGCCGAGTGGTTTGGCGATGCCGGACAGCAGGATATGCCGGATGATCTCGGCTCCGGTGGAGCCGCCCGGCTCACGGGTGAGCACGACCTTCTGGCCGACTGACTTGAGCCTTTGGGCCAGGGTGGCCGCGTGCGTGGACTTTCCGCTGCCTTCGCCGCCTTCGAAGGTAATGAAGTGTCCGCGCAAAGCCGATCAGCCTTTTCCGCTCACCACTCGCCTGCGGTGGCGCCTGCCATCATAGCCGCTCGGCTCCGGCGCGGAACAGCGCGATTATCATCTCAGTCACAGCATCGAAGGCGCGCTGCGGCATGTTTCCTTTGCCGACATTTTCAGCCGCCTTCAGCGGCATCGTCAGGATCAAGTTGTCGTTGCGCCAGACTTTGAGATTTCCGATTGGCGTGCCTTCTGTCACCGGTGCCGGCACCGGACCGGTGTAGACGATGCGGGCAATCAGGCGCTCTGACCCCGATCTGGGCAGCATCACCTTGACCTCTCCGTCCGCTTTAAGCGCGACGCGGCCGCTCGCTCCGCCAAAAACCTTTGCGGTCCCGATGGTCTGGCCTTCGGCAAAGATCGTGCGCTGCTCGAAATTCCGGAAACCCCATTCGAGCGCTTTCTTTGCTTCGTCCGCGCGTTCCTTGGCAGTGCTTACCCCCGTGACAACCACGATCAGGCGCAGGTCGTTCTGGACCGCGGACCCGACCAGGCCATAACCCGCCTCTTTTGTGTAACCGGTCTTGAGGCCGTCGGCGCCGTTCATGGCGCCCAGAAGCGGATTGCGATTTTGCTGACGGATCTTGTTCCAGGTGAACTCGGGCTGCGCAAAGAGCGGGTAGAATTCCGGATAGGTCCGGATGATGTGCCGCGCAAGCATTGCCAGCTCGCGGGTGGTCACCTTCTCGTTCGGATCGGGCAGACCATTCGAATTGGTGAAGACCGATTTCTCCAGCCCGATTTCGCGCGCGCGTTGGGTCAGCTTGTTGCCGAATTCGGCTTCGTTTCCGGCAATTCCTTCGGCCAGCACGATGCAAGCATCGTTGGCGGACTGGATAATCATCCCATGCAGCAGATCGTCGACCGGCACCTTGCTGTGGAGCGCGGCAAACATCGTGGAGCCGTGGGACGGGGCGCCGCCTCTGCGCCAGGCATTTTCGCTCACCATGTACTCGTCGGTGAGCTTGATGCGACCTTCCTTGATCTCGTGAAACACGTATTCCGCGGTCATCAGCTTGGCGAGGCTCGCCGGAAAGATCAGCCGATCTGCATCGCGTTCGAACAACACGCCGCCGTATTGGGCATCGATCAGGATCGCGTGCGGCGCGCTGATATTCGGCTCGTCCTTCTTCGGGGGCTCTTTTTTCGGTGCATCTTTTTTCTGCGCGGCCGACGGTGTGATTTTGTGCGGCGGCGCCGCGATCGCAGCCGCGGAAAGGCCGGCCGCGAGCGCAGCCACCATCAGCCAATGTCCGAATGCAACCTTCCGCATGGCCATTATCAAGGCTCGTTTGGCGGCACCTGCTCAATCCGGTGCGGCCCGGTTCGTAAACCTTTGGCGGTAAAATACGGCTCAGTAAAGACCGCTGCCGCTCATGTAACCTGGCCGCGGATCATAGGCCCGAGGGGCATAGGCTGAAACCGGCGACCTGCCGGCCCCCACAGGTTCGTGCGCCTCCCCGCTCGAGCGTGGCCGCGCCGCGGCGGCGAGTTCGGTGGTCGGAGCTTCGGCCGCCGGCAGTTCGCGCGGCGTATCGCCCAGGCTATAGGGCCGATCCGGCGGAGACGGAATCCGGGCCGCCGTACGCAGTGCCCGATGGTCGAAATAAGCCGGGACAAACGTCTTGCCGGACGCGAGCTGCACCGGCAATTGAGCCGGGCCGCCTTCCCGCAACGTCGCAATCAGCTTCCGGTCGTCAGAGCCGGTCAGCGGTGCGCGGCCGATATAGTCGACTCTCACGCGCGCAATGCCGTGGCCATAGAAACCCAGCAGCTCGGCTGTCTTGACCGAAACGTCGATCAGCCGATCGCGCGCATAAGGCCCGCGATCGTTGACACGAACGACAATCGACCGGTTGTTGGCAAGGTTGGTGACCCGCACATAAGACGGCAGCGGCAAAGTCGGATGCGCAGCCGAGATCGCGGTCATGTCGAAGATTTCGCCGTTCGCGGTGTAGCGGCCGTGAAAGTCATCGCCATACCACGACGCAAAACCGACGGCGCTGTAATTGACGTTTTCCTCGGGCACGTAGACGCGTCCGGCGACGGTGTAGGGTTTGCCGACGCGATAAACGCCGCCACCCTTCGGGACCGGCTGCCCGGGCTCGACAACGCGCGGACTGGCGGCAACGCCGTAGCGCGGATCAATCCGGCCGGGGCCGCCCGAGCAGTTGGCGAGCACGAAGCAGCCCGCGCCGAGCATGACAAGGCGCGCGAAACCCGGACTGCTGACGAAAGCCCCCAAGTAACCCATCCCCTGTTCGGTCCCCGATCGGAAGCAGCCAGTTTACCCCGCCGCCGTGCTGGCGGAAACCACGCGGCATAACGGTGGTAAATGGTTGGTTCCGTTGCGATCTGGCTGCGCGGGCATAGCCAACGGGCTCCGCCCTTGCAAGCTTGTGGCTGGGATACCGGTTTACCGGCGCGACAGGAGACTGGCGCCGCTCTTGGGCCGGCTCAGCCCGCCGCTGACGGACGACCGCTGGACGGTGCTGCCTTCGTAGGAAATGCCGATGCGGTAGCCGCGCGACCACGCAAGCGTGCAATGGCGCTTCGTGGCGCCGTGAAGAAAGTCGAAACGCTCCGGCAAATCATAAGCGCGCTGCAACTCAAGCTGCGCGCCGCCTGCGGAAAGATCGATGATCTTGCATTCGATCGGCTGCGTGTTTGGCCCGAGCAAGAGTCGCCCGACGCGCGGGACCAGCCCCTTCGGCGCGACCCTGAACCAACGTCGTTTGTCGGACCCGCTCATGCGCAGCTTTGTGATAAACCCCATCAATGTATATAGCCCCTTGATTACCGATCTCTTACGCAGGCGGCGCTGATATCCTCCTGATATCGCGGGACATTCCCGCCGTAAAAGGTTCCAGGGGCGCCAACGGTTCCCAAGCCGGACTGGAAGGATGGCCGCGTTGGCTTGAGACGTCGCACCAACTGCAACGGCCCTTTGGGCTCAGTCTGCTGTCGCCCTCTTGCCGTCGGAGGAGTTTCCGCTGCTGCGTTGGTCTCTGCCTCTATGGGAATGCCGGGATTTGCCGCGCGCGGTCCGCGTTGGCTTCCTGGCCTGAGTAAATCCCTCGGGAGTGCTTACGAAGGCCACGAGGAGCGCGATCGAGGCGACAGCGGCAACCGAGCAACGGACGAGCGTGCCAAACATCGTGCAATTTCCTCTACAAAACGGAATCATTTTATCACACGACCGCGATGCGTGCCCTGCGTCAACATGCCGAAATCTGACGTCACGACGGGGATCGTAGGAAGGCAGGACGCAGTGCCGCGCGTTGACGGCGCCCTGCGCCTCCATCGAGAACGAAAACTAGTGGATGGCCCAGAATATCAAAAACCGTTCGCCGACTTGGAAACGTCGCGCATTATTCTCAAAAAATACGAAATAGCGAAGGATAGAAAATTTAGAGAGCCGATACGGATGCAAAGACATCCGCCGAACAATGATGCTTCTGACTACTACACGCATGGATTTGGTCGGATCGCTTGGGTCGCGGATCAAGGCGCTTGGTAGCAACCCAGAGGGAAATGTGGCTCGCAATAAAAAAATCCTGCGCTGCTTAACGGGGCCCGCCACGTTCACCCAGGCGGCTCCTTCTAAAGCGCGAGCTTCGCAAGTAATGCCTGTCAAGCGCGGCACCTGTGCCATTTGTGAGACACGCGGAACTTTATTCTATTTTTGCCGGTGTTGCTCGGCGGTCATAGTGGCGATCGCTGCAAAGACCTACGGTTGTAAATGAGCGGGCTGGGGGTTTCTCCCGCTTGCGCTCGCGTGCCAGTCAGTCGAACGACACGCCACAACGCTCGACTGCCTCGCGCTTCTAAAGACGAGCGCTGAAACGGGGGCCGCGCTTTGTCCCTTAGCGCGGCCTCTTTTCGCGCAATTCGATGAGTCTCCCATCACATAACAGCAACCATGCCAACACAAAGGTCAATGGCGCGTCTTGCTCGCACTCCGCGCGATAGCGAAAGACTAATACACAATATTCATCCCGGCGTCGGCGCGTCCTGCAGCCGGTGGTTACTCACCTCATCCAAAATCTTGGACGGTCTACGAGCAGGAGAATATTGCCAGGGGCTCCCATGCACGCGGACTTGATCAAGTACGAATAAGCGTATCGCTGACGACAGATTGCCGTGTTCTCTCGCCTTGTCGATGTCCGCAATCATCTTCGACGGCGTCGTTTCTTGTACGAACGCAATTTGTTTCAGGTCATTCCAGAACAGATCTTCGAGGCTCACGCTCGTCTTGTGTCCATTAATGACGATCGACCTTTTGACGATTCCGGATTTCATGATCGCATCCCCGAAAAAATTTCGATGAGTAATTGTTTTCAAACGATTCTGCCCGGAGTCGTCGGCAGAGAAATACCCTTCGGAAAAAAAATAGTGCGGCGGTATCATGTCAGTGCTTCAAAGAGGCACGACAATACCGAGGTTGACTGGAACGTCCCATCGAGCACTCTTATTGCACCCGGCGCGTTTGTATTTTTCACTCTAATCCAGGCCCTCGATGGCCCCGACAAATGTCTCGCTACAAAGGCCAACTAAGAGCATCGCGGATTGAAGTGGAATTCCCGCACCACGTCGACATCATCGTGCCGCCTGGTGGTTTAGGTCGGCAACTCAATGCGATCTACGAGTTTCACATAGAGCACGGCATCAAACCGCGGAGCGGCCGCGGCACGCACCGCGCCGATGGCGCGGTTATTCACTGGTGCTTCGCCGAAGCGAGTTTAGCGGACGCATTCCCAGGCAAGTTCAGGACGCGAGTGCGTGATGAAAAGGACGAAAACGAAATGCATGATAAACTGACGCTGCTCTCAATCGTGTTCGGAGTGGCCGCTGGCATCTTCGGCGTTTGGGCTGCTGCAACGACGACCGAAAGAGAAAATAGCATTTACCGTTTTGCCTTCGTCGCCCCCCTCAGTAGACATCCGTAATTGATTGAAACGGCCCGATGCTTTACGCGGTCAGCCATGCGACCACCTCCCTATTTTGAGCCACCTAAACCGTGCCCCGTCTGCCAGGTCGCAATGCAGGCCGACAGAACGGCCAATTGCGTTATTCACCAATGTGCAAGGTGCGGCGTGGTCATTACCATTGCCAATGCGCCCCGCCCCGCGCAGTAGACCCGAACTCTGAAGCGCGTTAAGGGCCGAGGAGCAGTTTTTTCCCACGGCCGCATCGTCCGTTATTCGGACGCCGAACATACCGTGCTGCCCGGCATTGCCGGTTTTCTCGCGCTCGACTTGGATTTTGACGTGAATTTAGAAGCCGGAACGCTGTCGATCGTCCAAAGCGCCGAGCAAACCAAGGACGGAGTTCGCTACAAGGAAGCGAAGACCCGGTAAGGGACGAAATGTCAGCCTGTCGGAAACCGTCGTCACGGAATTGAAGGCGTGGCGCGCGTTGACGGCGCCCTACAGGCAGCCATACAAAACCGACGCGACAAGATTCGCTGGCAAAATGCTGGCAACCAAGGTCGCGCCTCGGTTTGTTCACGTTTGAAAGTGTAAGTATTTCAATGATTGGAAGGGTGGCCGAGCGGTTTAAGGCACCGGTCTTGAAAACCGGCAGAGGTGCAAGCCTCTCGTGAGTTCGAATCTCACCCCTTCCGCCATGATGTCATGACATCAAACACTTACGCCGTGTTTTACACTCGATGCAGACGCCCGTCTCATTGACTGACACGTCCAGACCGGCAAAACACTCGATGCTGCGCTTCTCCTTCTGATGCTTGGGGCCCGCGTTACCACGGTGACCCCGTTTCACCATCAGCCTGAAGCGCAGCACTCAAAATCTTTCAGCCATCCGCAAGATCGCCGGCCGCCCCCATCTTTGCACCCGAGAGGGTACAAGCGCCGTGCAAAAGAATGTCGTTTGGGCGCGACTCTCTGGCAGCCGGCGGCAGCGGGCCGTCGGCTGCCTGCTTTATAATCAATCGGTGCTCAATGGCCCCGCCAACACAGCGTATCTTTCATGCGGAGGCAGGCCGCACATTGCCAATTGCAAGTGATGCGCGTCGTCCTCCATCCCGATCCAGTGCAGTTTGCGAATCAGTTTTGCCCATTCGTACGCCTGTCGATTGAGTTGCGGATGATGTGTCTGTCCCATTGCCGTCTCCCGTTTTTCGACAACACCCGCACCATCTTTCACTTTCGGTTACGCAATCGTATTCGCGGCAAGGTGCACCCCAACAAATGCAAATCTCTGGTTACTCAATGGTCAGCAGGGAACTCATCAACGGTATTTGGATCAGCAAAAAACTCGCGCAAGAAGTCGCCATATGCGCTATTGATCGATTGGACGATTCTCCACGACGCTAGTTCTTCTCTATGCGGAGATGGTTCATGGAGAAATTGGCGGCTCTGCCAATCGACTGGGCGAATGTGGATTGGCCCTACGCCGTTGCCTTAGTGCTGCTTGTTTTCGTCTGCACGGTTATTGGAACAACGCTAGGCTTCGGGCGTGCGTTCCCAAGCGCCGTCTTGTCGGCTCTTTTGTTTGCCACAGCGTTCGTGTTCTGGACGTACTACCCGCACAGCCTGCCACTGCCAGCCTCGGTCAAGGCTGAGAAGGCGCCGCAAACATCGCCTTCACCGCCGTCGGCTACCACGGGAGACCCCATGAAGCCCGGCAATGCTGTGACCACAATCTCTCCCCCGCCCGCTAATTCCCAGCCGCGCTGATTGCACAGTGATCGATAGCGCAACGGCAGGTGTACGGGTCGCGGGTGTACGGTACGGGGGTCAGTTCTTCTCAGGAACGATCACGGCGGCCATCGCCGTGATCCGCAGGCCGCCGCGGCCTTGGCCGGCGCCGGCTCATGTCTGCCAGGGGCCAACTGCGACATGGCGGCAGACGCCGCCATCCGCACCTCGCGGACAGACTGTTCTATTGCTGCACGATTCGGGTGCGGCTCTCACCGCAGGCCGGGGCGGTCACTTCGACTTGCGCGTGGCCATAGTCTGAATCGCACCAGCGTCCGCCCTCAAACAGACCATGTGAAGTGGCGATCTGACCCAGTGCCGAACGACCGGGCAAATGACAACGCGGGTCCACCACCCCACGTCGAAGTTGACACACGTCTAAGGCTTTTCCACACGGGTGTTCACTGTAAATCGAACAGCGGCCTGGTCGAATGCCGCCCATAAACAGCACCCGCGCGCCGTAATTGTTTTCCAAATCATCGATATAGGACTGGAAACGTGCGGCATAAGCGATGCCGACGCGGGCACGCGCACCTGTCTTTGCAGAAACAACGAGACCAATTGTGTTGCCGTTCGCATCGAGCGTCGTCGACCGATGATCGGTGACTACCGCACTGGCGATATGTGCTTGCCGCCGGCTTTTGCGGGAGTCAGGCGCCGGTGCGGTCGCGTTTGGAGTGACACAGCGACCATCATTGTCACAGGCGGTCGTTGGTAAATTATCACGATGACGTTGGCCAGCTTCTGCGGCAGACATGATGATAAGTCCACTGAGAGCGGCGAGTACGGCGGCCTTCATGCCCTCCTCCTAAAACCGACAGGCTGAGTAAAACAGGCTGTCTACATTGTCGGATGAGTCGTGCATCAGTCGGCGGTATTCCGCGGGTCTTCAATTGCCTGATCGGCACCGTAAGTATGCCGTTGCTTCTCGTTCAATTGGATTTCAAATTTACCGTAAGAAAGAAACCTTAATACCGACATCAAACGCAAACCTCGTGTCGGCTTGGGTCAGAAGCCGACATTCGCACAAGCCAGGGCTGAGTTGCGTGCGTTTCGGCACTCGTCGGGGTGCAGCGAGCGTCCGTTACTTCCACTCGCTTGTTTTCATTTTGGAAGTGCTCAGGCACAAACAGGCGGATCGCCGAGGATAGATGCTCTGTTTGCGAGCCCCGTCAATCTGGGCGACCAATTCTGGCAGCGTCAGTCGCTTCGCATGCGCGATGTCCTTCAGGTTATTCCAGAAGGGATCTTCAAGGCTGACGCCGGTCTTGTGCCCACCGATCACCCACCCCTTCCGCCGCCTGTGGCGGCCGGCAAGCCATTTCTCTCTACCGACGCAATTCCAACCGATCGACGACTTCGGGGGGCAAAAGAGTCCACATCTTGCTCAGAAGCTGAGGCGAGATAGCCTCTCGCCATTCGTCCGGCCGCTGACCTGAAGCGTTTGCAATTGCGAGCGATGCCCTCGAAATCTGGTCTGTAAAACCTGAGCCCAATATCGCCGTCAAAATCGCATTCAGACCGGCGGACCCATGCGTGACGTCGCGCGATCTGATCCATCGAATTTTTATTTTGGCCGATTTTTCCGCGTCGATCCAATCGTGCAGCCAGGATATGTATTTCGAATATGCTGCGTCGACATCGGCCTCTCCGGGCCGGTCGCCAAATTCCATTTTGGCGGCCGACACGGCGGCCGCGCGCGGATCCCGCACGAGCACAAAAACACGGTCGATCCCCTGATCCCGCAACGCGCCCACATTGAATTCGGATGCTCCGAAATGATCATGAAGAATTGCGCCACCGCGGGCAATCCGCTTCAGCCATGCAGGCATCAGCCAGCAGTTTGGAAACTTTCCGATGCTGACACGGAATATCGGCGCACCGGTAATCTGCGCCAACGTCTGGGTCAGTGCCGCACTTGCAGCGCGTGGCATCGAAGCCAGAATGACGGCGGGAACGCCGCGTTTGATGGCATCATCCTGCGCGTGTGCGAATGCGACACCTTCGGCCACGGCCTCGCTGAACAGCGCATCGCCTCCCGAGTGGGGCAACACATTTGACGCGGCGATTGCCTGGGCTGCCTCGTTGGGCATGTTGGCGTGGGCGAACAGATGGGCGCACAAGTAGTCGCGCGCCTCGGCAAAGTAGGAATCATTTCTTGTTTTTGTGACGCGCACGCCAATGCGATTTACGAGAAATTCCACCGACGCACGATTGCCCGGCAGGCCACGCGCCAGTTTTGCAAACTCTGTTCTTTGCTGTTCATCTATTGATTGGAAATTGAATTCCAACATAGACGTTGCCTATCTTGGCGGTCTATCGCCGCGACATTCTCTTCCGGACGTCCGTTGCAGAGATAACCTCAAGCGACTCATCGAGGTTGATGCGTTCGACCGAATATCCAACGTCACGTCCGTAAAATACGTGGCTGATGTTCGGAAGCGGAACAATCGTGAAGCGGCCTTCAAATTCCCGCAGGCTATGCTCGATCCGCGCCTTGACGTATTCAAAGGTGAAGGGATTCTTCTGGTCGAGTCCCTCGGTCGTTCGCACTGCAATGCAGACCTGCCCGACCCGCTTCAGCCCCTCAACGATTAAAGCCCGGTGTCCGTCGTGAAACGGCTGGTATCGGCCGACAAACAATGCCGTCGGCTTTTTCGGATCAAACACCGGGCGCAAGCGTAACATTGCCTGTTCCGCCCAGTACTGCGGGGAACCTTCACGATCAACTCTCAAATCGTATTTGTCAGGCGGCACGAACATGCGGTTGGTGTCTTCAAAGGCACCGGCCTGGATACGATCCACGAAAATTACGAAAGCCTCTCCGCCGACTTCAAACGCTTCTCGGGTTGCGGCGGTAGGACAGATAAAATCGGCGATGGCAAACCCGCCGACTTTTACCACGCGGTCGCAGAGCCAGCCCATGCGCCGGGCGTGCTCGATACGATCCGCTTCAGAGAAGCCGAGATCCTTATTGATGTTGGCGCGCACATCATCGGCATTGAAATGAACGGCATTGAGCCGCGGCGCGAGTTCGTTCGCGAGTGTGGTTTTGCCTGCGCCGGGCAGTCCCATAATGAGAATTTTTTTTAGCATCGAGATTCCTCACCGCAATTTCCGAAGGCCTACTATCAAAAACAACCTCGGAGCAATCATCCGTAACGCCAATCCAACGATGATTGTCGGCCACGCGGCGTTGCAATCCTCCAATTGAGGGACGCAACTCGAGCACAAGATGACGCGGGCATCACCGTAGACCCCCTGTCACCGCGATCAACTAGGCTCCCACTACTCCCACGGAAGCTCGAACGGCAGATACGGACCGGCGCCCGTCCGGCATTCGCGCTGACAATAGCGATCGCATCTGTCGGTCAGCTTCAGGCAACGTCCCTGCGAATCCTCCTTGAGGCACCCTGCCATTCCCCAGGCGCAATAGGAGCCACACTCCTTCCAGCAACGATCGGAGGCCCAGACCGCTTGAGCGCGTTCGCTGCGCGGAAACGGCAACTCCGAACTGTGTCCGTCATAGCGCCACGTTGCCGCTTTGCCTTCGACAGCATAGGCGGCGCCAGCACTTATCACGATGCCGATCAAGACCAGGCCGGCGATGAGGTGTGGTCGCGTCATGACGATTCGTCCCTGGACCGCGAGAATACTGCGGGCGAATGCCCGCCGCCAATGCGCAACGGGCATACTTGTGGAACGCCCGGGACCCAATATCGACGCGCTTCGCACGTCAGATGCCGCGAAATCGAGGTTGCTATTCGGCCCGATCGCCATTAGCTCCTTGCCGCCATGGCCAATCCAGAGCCGAAATCCGATCCGGCCGCGCCGAAAGTGAGCTTTGTGTCGCTCGGCTGTCCGAAGGCGCTCGTCGACAGCGAGCGCATCGTCACCCGCCTGCGCGCGGAGGGCTATGAGCTCTCGCGCGAGCACGCGGGCTCAGATCTCGTCATCGTCAACACCTGCGGTTTTCTCGACAGTGCCAAGGCTGAATCGCTTGCTGCTATCGGCAATGCGCTCAAGGAGAACGGCAAGGTTATTGTCACCGGCTGCATGGGTGCGGAACCGGACAGCATTTCATCGGCCTATCCCGATGTTCTGGCCATCACCGGCCCGCAGCACTACGAAACAGTGGTCGAGGCCGTGCACAAGGCATTGCCGCCGAAGCACGATCCGTTTCTCGATCTGGTGCCGCCGGAGGGTATCAAGCTCACGCCGCGGCATTATGCCTATCTGAAGATTTCCGAAGGCTGCAACAATCGCTGCACGTTCTGCATCATTCCGCGCCTGCGCGGCGAACTCGTCTCGCGGCCGGCGGCCGACGTGCTGCGCGAAGCGGAAAGGCTGGTGAAAGCCGGCGTAAAGGAGCTGCTGGTCATATCGCAGGATACGTCCGCCTACGGGCTCGACATCAAATACGCCGCGAGCAAGTGGCGCGACAAGGACGTACGCGCGAAATTCATCGATCTGGCGGCGGCACTCGGCGAGCTCGGCGTCTGGGTACGGCTGCACTACGTCTATCCCTATCCGCATGTCGACGAAGTCATCCCACTGATGGCTGAACGGAAGGTTCTTCCCTACCTCGACATCCCGTTTCAGCACGCTTCACCCGAAGTGCTGAAACGCATGAAACGTCCGGCGGCGCAGGAAAAGACGCTGGAACGCATCGAGCGTTGGCGGCGCGATTGCCCGGACCTTACATTGCGCTCGACCTTTATTGTCGGCTTTCCGGGCGAGACCGACGCCGATTTCGACATGCTGCTGGAATGGCTCGACCAGGCCGCGCTCGATCGCGTCGGTTGCTTCAAATACGAGCCGGTGCGGGGCGCGGCCGCCAATGATATCGCCGCGCCGGTCCCCGACAATGTGAAAGAACAGCGCTGGCACCGCTTCATGCAGGCGCAACAAAAGATTTCCGCGCGCCGGCTCAAGCGCAAGGCCGGTACCCGGCAAAAAGTGATCATCGACGAGATCGGCCCTACCGTCGCCAAAGGACGTTCGATGGCCGATGCCCCCGAGATCGACGGCGCAGTCTATGTTGCGAGCCGCCGTCCGCTTCGGGTCGGCGAGATTGCCACCGTCAGGATCGAACGCGCCGACGAATACGACCTGCACGGCACGGTCGTCGGATTCTGATCACGGCTTCAGATGCGGTAGAATCTGGCCGCGTTGTCGTGCAAGACCGTACGCTGTTCCACCTCGGTATATTCCGCGAGCACCGTGCGATAGATGCCGAAGAAATCGGCGTAGCTTGCGTGCAGCTTCTCGAGCGGAAAGTTGCTGCCGTAAATCGCCCGTTCGGCCCCGAAAATCTGAATGACATCGCGGATCACCTGGCGCGCCTGCGGCAGCGTGATGCCGCTGCTGTACATGCCGAGCCCCGAGATCTTTACGTGCAGATTGGGAAATGCTGCCATCATCGTGAGCGCCGCGCGCCACTGGTCGATGGCCGCCTGCGTGCGCGCCGTCAGCATGCCTGCGTGTACCAGGATCATCTTCACGCCCGGGAAGGCTTTGATCAGTTCGACGGCGTGGGCCGCCTGGCCCGCATAGACCTGCAGCTCAAAATGCAGGTCGTGCTTTTCCAGCAGCGCAAAGCCTCGCCGGAACTCCGGTGAATTGCAGAAATCGGCGCGCGGGCCTCCCTGCCGTACCGGATCGGTGTCCCAATAAAGCATCTGACGTACCCCGCGCAGGTTCGGAAATTGCTTCTGGGCCCTGAGTACGGCCTCAACCTCCGGATCGGACAGATCGATGTTGGACACGATGGCGTGCGGAAATCCGTGCTTGTCGGCCACCGATTGCAGCCAGCGCGTCTCCTCCAGCGCCTTGCCAGGACCCCACATCGCGGTCACATGCACTGATTTTGTGACGCCCTGCGGCGTGACGTCGTTGATGAATTCTTCGACGGGATAATCGCGGCGGATTCCAAAATAGTCGCCGAACATGCGCGGTACCGGGGGATCGGCGAGCCAGCCCACATCCTTGCGCAGCCAGATGTGATGATGCGTGTCGATGACCGGTCCGCCGTACGTCATACATCCCTCTTTAGCGCTGCTGTTCGTGAACGACTTTAACCGCTGCGCTGATGAGCGTCTCGAGTTCATCCGCCGAAATCGTGAAGGCAGGCGTCAGATAGATGACATTGCCAATTGGCCGGACGAACACGCCCAATTCGATAAACCGTCTGCGGATCGCATCGAGACTGCCGATTTGATCCAGTTCCACGACGCCGATGGCACCCAGGACACGAACATCCTTGACGCCCTTCAAACCACGGCACCGCTCAAGGCCCACTGCAAGCGTGACGGCGATGTTCGCCACCTGTCGCAGGCGCGGCTCCCGCTCGAACAGATCGAGCGAGGCATTGGCGGCTGCGCAGCCGAGTGCATTCGCCATGTAGGTCGGTCCGTGCATCAATGCCTTTTCGGATTCGTCCGCCCAGAATGCATCGAAGATTTTTGCGGTCGCGAGCGTTGCCGCAAGCGGCAATGTGCCTCCGGTCAATGCTTTCGAGAGTGCAATGATGTCCGGCGTAACCGTCGCCTGCTGGCAGGCAAACATCGATCCCGTGCGTCCGAAGCCGGTGAATACTTCGTCGAAGATCAGCAATACGTCATGCCGGTCGGCAAGCGCGCGCAACTGCCGCAACACGCTTGCGTCATGGAATTTCATTCCGCCGGCACCCTGCACCAGCGGCTCGACGATGATGCCGGCGGTCGCACCGCTGTGCGCCGCTAACAGCTTATCAAGCGCGGTCAGCGTTTCGGCATTCTCCGGCAAGTCGACAACACGATGTGCCGGAAGAATGCCGGAAAGATTTGCATGCATACCGGCGTCCAGGTCGCTGACCGACATCGCCCCGAGTGTGTCGCCGTGATAGGCGCCGTGAAAGGCAATAAACTGCTTTTTGTCGCGCACGCCCCGGTTGATCCAGTATTGCGCCGCCATCTTCAAGGCGATCTCGACGGCCACAGATCCGGAGTCGGAGAAAAATACGCGCTCCAGGCCGCCCGGAAGCAGCCGGGCAAGGCGCCCGGCAAGGCGCAGCGCCTGTTCGTGTACGAGCCCGCCGAACATCACGTGCGGCATCGATGCAAGTTGCGCTTCGACCGCCTGCCGGATGTGCGGATGATTGTAGCCGTGGCAGGCCGTCCACCAGCTGGCGATGCCGTCGATCAGTTCGCGTCCGTCGGCAAGAAAAATGCGGGCGCCCTGCGTTCGCGCGACCGGCAGCGGCGGCGAAACGGTCTTCATCTGCGCATAAGGCAGCCAGACATGCGGCAACTCCGGGTCATACCACCCGGGCATCACGCCGGTTTTGCCGCTCCGCCCCGCCATCTGACGTTTCCCTGCCCCAATCGTGCTAAGCATCTGACCCATGGCCTGGCAAGGTTACTGATGCACTCGCTCGACGCCTACGCGCAAGACAAGCTCGCCTCGCTCAAGCAGCGGCATCTTTATCGCGCGCTGAACGAGACGTTGCGCGAGGACGGCATCTGGGTCGAGCAGGGTGACCGACGGCTGTTGTCGTTCTCCTGCAACGACTATCTCAACCTCACCCAGCATCCCGCAATCAAGAAGGCCGCCATTGCGGCAATCAAGGAGTACGGGGCGGGTTCCGGGGCGTCACGCCTGGTTACCGGCAATCATCCGCTTTACGCAAAGCTCGAAGCGCGACTGGCCGAGTTCAAGCGCACCGAAGCGGCTTGTGTTTTCGGCTCCGGCTACCTTGCCAACACCGGCATTATTCCAGCGCTCATCGGGAGCGACGGCCTGGTGCTACTCGACGAATTATCGCACGCCTGCATCTATGCCGGTGCGCAATTGTCGCGTGGACAGGTCACGACCTTTCGTCACAACGATGTCGATCATGCGCGCGCGCTGCTGGATTCGCACCGCGCTGAGCACGATCGCGCTCTCATCGTCACCGACGGCGTCTTCTCCATGGATGGCGATATCGCGCCGCTCGCAGACCTGCTGACCCTTGCCGGGCAATATGACGCGTGGCTGATGTCCGACGACGCCCACGGTATCGGCGTTGTTGGCGGCGGACGCGGATCGAGTTTCTCGGAAAACTCGCATATCGCCGTTCCACTGCAGATGGGAACACTGTCGAAGGCAATCGGCTCGTATGGCGGCTACCTCTGCGCATCGGCGTCCGTCGTCGAGCTCATGCGCAACCGCGCGCGAACATTGATCTATTCGACCGGCCTGCCGCCTGCCAGCGTTGCAGCGGCGATCGCAGCCCTCGATCTGATTGAGCGGGAACCGGCCTACGCGGCGCTGCCCGTTGTGAAGGCGCAGGCGTTTACCCGCCGCGCGGGACTTCCTGAAGCGCAAAGCCCGATCGTTCCGATCGTCATCGGCGACGTAGAGGCGGCGCTGTCCGCCTCACGCGCCCTGGAAGAGGAAGGCTTTCTCGTCGTTGCAATTCGCCCGCCGACAGTGCCGCCGGACACGGCGCGCCTGCGCCTGACATTCACGGCGCAGCACCCGGACCACGAGATCGCGCGGCTGGCAGATATTGTTCGCGAAAGAATGTTGGGTTAGCCGTGGCCGCCTATTTCGTCACCTCGACCGGCACCGATATCGGCAAGACTTTCGTAACCGCCGCGCTCATCCGCTATCTGCGCGAGTCCAACCAGCCCGTGCAGGCGCTCAAGCCCGTCGTAAGCGGCTACGACGCTTCTGTCGCCGATACCAGCGATCCGGCGGTTCTGCTGGGCGCGCTCGGACGGCCGGTGACTGCCGACGAAGTGAACCGGATTGCACCCTGGCGTTTCCGCGCGCCACTGTCGCCCGATCTCGCCGCCGCGCGCGAAGGACGTCGCATCGACTTCGACGAACTGGTGAAATTCAGCCGCGCGGCGATCGACGCTGCAAAGGGTCCGCTCTTCATCGAAGGTGTCGGCGGCATCATGGTTCCGCTCGACGGCCAGCGCACAGTGCTCGACTGGATGTCGGCGCTGAATATCCCGCTGCTGCTCGTCGTCGGCGGTTATCTCGGAACCATCAGCCACACCTTGACCGCGCTCGACGTCATCGCCCAACGCAAGCTGGCGATCGCGGCAATCGTCGTGTCTGAAAACGAGCGGGACACGGTCGAACTCGCCGACACAGTCGCCAGCATTACCCGCTTCGCCGGATCGGCCGGAGTCGTAGGCCTGCCGCGCTTGCCGGCAGGAATCAAACACCACCCGGCCGTTACGAAAATCGCTTCACTGCTTTGAACCAACCGGTCAGCTGTTGAGACTCAAAAACGTCTCCAGCATGCCTTCCAGGTTGACCAGGGCGTGCAGCATCATGGTCAGGAGGGTCGATCCGGTCGCCCACCGCGCCCAGCCGAACAGTACGCCGAAAGCAAAGACCTGCCCGATCAGAAACCAGTCATATTGGACGTGAATGATTGCAAACAGCGCCGCCGTGATGAGGATGACCGGCCAGGTCGCGCGCGGCGAGCGCAGCCAGCCGCGCATCAGGAAACCCCGGAACAGGGTCTCCTCGCCGATCGGAATAAGAATCACCACCGCTGCCAACAGCAAGGGCAACTGACCGACGCTGCTGGCGGCCTGATAAATATCGGTCTGGAAGCGGTCGACGATGCTCCGGCCCGCCAGCCAACTCATGGTATTGCCGATAGCGATCATCGCCGCAAGGATTGCCACGCACAGCACCACTTCGCCGCGACGCGGCAGGCTGTAACCGAGGTATTCGGAAATATTGCCCTTGTAGCCTGCCGCCAGCGCGAGGATTGCGACCTGCACCGGCGCCGATACGAAAATGAACACGATAATGGCACCACCATGCTGGCTCAGCATGGGGACACTCCGCAAGTCGAAGCCGTACCAGCCGACGAGTGCGGCCATGCCCGCGAGTTGGCCGGCAAGAAGTGCGATGGTCCCAAGCACGAAGGTGGCAAACAGGCCCCAGGGCCGGGTGTCGCCACTCACTGCTGATTCCTGAGCCATTGAGCGAGCGTAGCACGTTCCTCGTCGGTCATGCCGGTCTGATTGCCGAGCGGCATGGCCCTGGTTTGCACCGTTTGCGCGGAAATTGTCGCGGCGTGTTTCCTGATATCGGCGACAGTTTCCAGGGTGATATTTTTTGGCGCGTCCTGGAAACTTTCATGCGTGGGCTTTGCCGCGTGGCACATCACGCAGTGCTTGCGCATCAGCGCCAGCACCTCGGCATCATCAACGGCAAGCGCATGAGAAAAGGGCGCAGCGACGGCGAGAATTGTCACCGCCACCGCGCCCCGGCACATCCGGCAAGCCTACGGCATCAAAATGGTTGACCCGGTCGTGTCGCGGCCTTCCATTTCCCTGTGCGCCTTGGCCGCGTCCTTGAGCGGGTATTTCTGGTTGATCGGGATCTTCACTGCGCCGGAGCCAACGACCTTGAACAGGTCGGCAGCGGTTGTGACGAGATCCTCGCGCTTGGCAACGTAGTTGTTGAGCGTCGGCCGGGTCGCGAACAGCGAGCCCTTGGTCTGAAGAATGTTGATATTGAACGCGTCGATCTGGCCGGATGCGCTGCCGAAGCTCACGAAGTAGCCGAGCGGGCGCAGGCAGTCGAGCGATGCCGGGAACGTCGTCTTGCCGATGCCGTCATAGACGACGTCGCAGAGCTTGCCACTGGTGATCTCCTTCACCTTCGCGACAAAGTCCTCGTCGCGATAAAGGATGGTGTGGTGGCAGCCGTTCTTCTTGGCAATTTCGGCCTTCTCTTTCGAGCCGACGGTGCCGATGACGGTCGCGCCAAGATGGTTGGCCCATTGGCAGGCGATCAGGCCGACGCCGCCGGCAGCCGCATGGATGAGGCAGACCGTGCCCTTCTCGACCTTATAGGTGCGATTGAGCAGATATTGCACGGTCATGCCCTTGAGCATCATGCCGGCCGCCTGCTCGTACGAAATATTGGCGGGCAATTTGACCGCGCGATCGGCCGGCACCAGCCGTTCACCCGCGTAGCCGCCCAACGGTCCAACGAAGGCAACCCGGTCACCAATCTTGACGTCGGTGACGCCCGGGCCGACCGCCATGACTTCGCCCGCGCTCTCATTGCCGGCGATGAAGGGCAGGCCGACGGGCGACGGGTACATGCCCATGCGGAAATAGGCATCGATGAAATTAACGCCGCAGGCATGCTGCTTGATCTTGATCTGGCCCTGGCCGGGTGCGGCGATCTGAACGTCCTCGTACGTCAATGCCTCAGGACCACCGGTTTTGTGAACGCGCACTGCCGCGACCATGTTTCACTCCTTGGAATACGATTGTGTCGTTATCGGATGGAATTTCGGCGGCGATCATAGGCAGCCAGTCGCCGAGCGCAAGGCGGATCAGCGTGCTCCGGAGACGCGCAAGTTCGCACCATTGATGTACGATGCGCCATCCGAAAGCAGGAAGAGTACGGCCTCAGCAACTTCGTCCGCCTGCCCGGCCCTGCCCATCGGCAGCATGGGCGTCACGCGCTCGACCCGTCCGGGGGGCTGAATGTCGGTATCGATCACGCCCGGAGTGATCGCATTGACGCGCATCCCCTCCTTGGCGACCTCCCGCGAAACGCCGATCACCATGGCATCGACGCCCGCTTTGGCAGCCGCATACCACACGCACTCATTGGCGCCGCCGAGCGGTGCCGCCATCGACGACAGCATCACGACCGATCCGCCTTTGCCACCGTGCCTGGTCGACATGCGCCTGACGCAGGCGCGCAGGCACAGCAGCGCGCCAAAGGTATCGAGATCGAGCACCTCGCTGATGGTGGCCGCACTGGCTTCGTCCAGCCGCGAATTGTCGCCGATGATCCCCGAGCTGTGCACGAAATGCGTGATCGGTCCAAGACCGTCAGCGGCCGCATCGAAGACCCGTTCGATATCCTTCTCGAGCGCCATGTCACCCTCGATTGCGATTGCTTTCCCGCCGGCCTTTTTCACTGCATCAACGACGCCTGCCGCCGCATTCGAGTTGCTTTTGTAATTGACCGCGACGTCGTAGCCGCGCGCGCCCGCCAATTTCGCGGTGGCGGCGCCGATACCGCGGCTGCCGCCGGCGATCAGCAAAACAGGTCGGGACATAGCTCGCTCCGTAACTTTCGGCGGCGATCGAACACGATCAGGCGGGTACGCGCAACAATCCGATCAGGAAAAAATACACTGCGATGAGAGACAGTGGCAGCGTCACATACAGTCCCGGCGAAAGATCATGAACGACAGCAATAAGCGCCAGAATGGCCCAGGCCGCCAAAAGCGCGATGTTGACCGGACGCCAGCGCTGCACGCGCAGAGGATGCAGAAATTTAATCGGTGCAAAGCTCAGCCCGGCGAGGACGACGATTGAAATCGCCGCAGCCCATTCCGGCGGCTCGAGCAAATAGAGGTAGAAGGCCGCCAGATTCCACACGGCGGGAAACCCACGAAAATAATTGTCGTCGGTCTTCATCTGGCGGTCGGCGAAGTAAAGGGCGCCGGTGATCACCACGACGATAGCAGCCGGAATGGCGAGGATATGCGGCAGCAGCCCGCTTGCCGCGATGGCGAATGCCGGCACGAAGACGTAGGTTGTGAAGTCGACGACGAGATCGAGCGTGTCGCCGGACCAGCGCGGCAACAGCTGTTCCACGTTGAATGCCCGCGCCATCGGGCCGTCGAGGCCGTCCACCACCAATGCCATACCGAGGCAAAAGAACATCCCGGCCCAATGCCCGCCGGTCGCCAGGATCAGCGCCAGCAGAGCGAGCGCCGCGCCCATTGCGGTGAAGACGTGAACCGTGAAAGCGCGGATGCGCGCAAAATCCGTCACTTAACCGTTGCCCCAGTTCAACTTCACGATCTCAGCCGATTTTCCGGTCAAATTCCAGTTGCGGCCATAGCCGCGAAACCGCGATTTGTCTGCGCGTGACACGATGACATCGGGGCCGATCCAGTATTCGCTGTTCCGGATGACGACGTTCTGCCCTGGCTCCTTGCCACGGATCGGCGTAATCGCGCCGTCGACATAATCCTTGATACGCACGACGCGCGTCTCACCCTGCGTCTCGTAGCTGATCGGAACCTGGCGTACGCCGAGAAACTGCCCAACCAGGATCGAGAGCAAATGCGTCGTTCCTCCGACCCGTCCGGTGAATATCCGCGTCAATCCTTTGACGGCATAAGCGGATGCGGCATCATCGACGAACAGCGCCGCCGTCCAGTTGCCGCGTGACATGATGCCGGGCAGATCCATCATCAGCCCAACTTTGATTCCCGACAGATTTTCGTTGTCGAAATGCCCGTCGTCGATCCGGATACCTGCCCACGTCTGGCACCGGCTTTCGGTCGGCGGGTGGTCGCCGCGTGACAGGACACAGGGACAAAACACCGTGCAACTGCATGACAACGCCAGTTCGCCTTTCAGACTCCAATTTTCACGCAATGTCTTACTCCCGTTTCTTTTTCTAGGGCCAATGTGTGGCAAAGGCCGATGCCGCGATACCTGTTCCGATCGCAATCAGCGCCACGCCAACGCCGTGCGCGAAGCGTCGCCCGGTCTGCAGTTTCTCCACCGTCATCACCGCGGCAAGACCGGCCATCCACGCCACATTCATGACCCCGACGGCAAACATCACCAGCATCATCGCCCAACAACAGCCAAGACAGTAAAGTCCATGTTTTATCCCAAGGCGGAATATGCCGCCGGTCGTCGTAGCCCAGTTGGTGAAAAAGAACGGGAATGGATTCTGACAGTGCGTGAGGCAGGCGTGTTTCAGCTTCGAGAACTGATAGAGCCCGGCACCGATCAGAATTGCCGCGGCAAACAACCCGCTGCTCGACGTAAGACTTGCGTCAAGCAAAGCGGCACCCGTGAGGGCAATCTGCATTGCAGATGCGGCGACCGAAAACAAAAGCCACACGCTTGCATAGCCTGCCGCAATCACGAACGGCGATACGATCCGCTCGCCCTTGCGTGCCGCGGTTTCTGCGATCTCCGCATAAGTGAGGATCATGGGGGCGGCACTCGGCAGCATCATTGCCAATGTCATTGCACTCCACATCGATGCAGTGATGACAACGGCAGGGAAATTCCACGCGCCCTCAGGAAGTGTGCGGCACAGCGTCTGCATTGTTGCCAGCCACGAACTGCCCGGCGCAGCTGTCAGCAGCGCCAGGTAAAACCAGCTGAGCCCCGCAAGAACGACGACGCAGCCAGCTGCGATTGCCTTCGGCCGCGCAAACATTCGGCCTATGCCCGCTTCGACGGGCGCCAGGTGCGCGAGATCGTGGCCGGTGGTTTCCGTCATCCTGCCTTGGCATAGCGCATTGCGCGAGAAGGCGATATCGCAACAAAGCAGCGTGGTTTCCGGACGCGCCCCGGCCGTGCTAGTGCGGTTAACATCGAACCGGGCCTGATCCCTGAATGCCGGACAGACATGCCGATAAGCCTGCGGTTATTGTGGTCGGTGGCGGACCTGCCGGCCTCACTGCGGCGATTTCGCTGGCACAGGGCGGTCTCCACACGACACTTGTGGGGTTGCGGTCCACAAAGCCGGACAACCGCACGACTGCCCTGCTCGCCGGTTCCGTTGCCGCCCTGGACACCCTCGGGGTCTGGCCGTCGTGCGCAGCCAGGGCCGCACCGCTGCGCGCCATGCGCATCGTCGACGACACCGGCCGGCTCTGGCGCGCCCCGGAAGTGAAATTTGCCGCAGACGAGATTGGTCTCGAAGCTTTCGGTCACAACATCGAAAACCGTCACCTTACCGACGCGCTGGCAAAGCGTGCGCGCAGCCTGTCCGCACTGTCGATCATCGGGGACGAAGTTGTTGCCGTCACGCCGGACGCCGACACCATTACGGTCACCCTGAAAACCGGTCAGATATTGCGTGCGCACCTCGCGGTCGGTGCTGACGGGCGGCATTCGCTCTGTCGTGCAGCCGCCGGCATTGACATCGACGAGCGCCGTTACCCGCAAACCGCGTTGACGCTGTGCCTGTCACATTCGCGTCCGCACTGCGATACGTCGACCGAATTTCATACCGCGAGCGGACCCTTCACGCTGGTCCCGCTTCCGGGCAACCGCTCCAGTCTCGTCTGGGTGCTCGACCCTGGCACAGCTGCCGAACTCGCAGCGCTGGACGACGTTGCGCTCGCCACCGGCATTGAACGGGCATCACATTCGATCCTTGGCAAGCTGCAGGCAGAACCTGGGCGCGGCATGTTTCCGCTTACTGTTTCGACCGCGCGCCGCTTTGCCGGTGAACGAATAGCCCTTGTCGGAGAAGCAGCACACGTCCTGCCGCCGATCGGTGCCCAGGGGCTCAATCTGGGTCTGCGCGATGCCGCCACGGTCGCCGAGCTTGTTGTTGCCGCACAACGCGCCGGCCGCGACATTGGCGGAGCCGGTGTGACGTCCCGCTATGATCGCATGAGACGCACCGACGTCGGCACTCGTGCGGTCGCGATCGACCTTCTCAATCGCTCGCTGCTGAGTGACCTGCTGCCGGTACAGGGCGCGCGCGGCCTCGGGCTCTATCTTCTTGACCGGATCGGGCCGCTTCGGCGTGCCGTCATGCGTGAAGGTGTTGCGCCGGCAGCCGGACAGCCGCGCCTGATGCGTGGCGAAGCGCTCTAGCGCGCTGTTGAAAAGCTCTCCTGGTCATTCCGGACGCTGCCATAGCGCGTCGAAGACGCGCGTAAACGCGCTTATGGCGGCGATCCGGAATCCAGAACTGCCAAGACAATCAATGTGGCTGGATTCAAAAACGTTTTTCAGCAGCCTGTTAGTCGAGCTTCGGCGCTTTTTTCGTTCCCGGCGCCGAACGGAATTCCGGCGGTATTGGAAGCGGCAACGCGGGCAACGCCTTTCCCGATTCCGTGCCGACCTGGTGCGCGAACAGGCCGCGTTCGACGAAATGCCGATCGTGCATCGCCTCTTCGAGCGGAACAATGACCGTTGCGCAGCAATCAGCCGCCGCAAAGATCGGCCGCCACTCGTCCGATGTCCGGGCCAAAATCAGTTTTGCAACGGCGTCCCGTGTCGCCTTCGGATTGCGTGTGTCGTCGACGAGTTCTTTCGCCAGTCCGATTGCCTGGGTGAATGCCATCCAGAATTTCGGTTCGAGCGCACCACAAGCAATCAATTTCCCGTCCCTGGCCGGGTAGATCTGGTAACGCGGCGATCCACCGACGAGCCACAGGTCTCCCGGTTTCGGGAATTTTCCGGTCGCCGCACCGATCGCCAAGGCCGCCCAGGTGAAGGTGAACATTGCGTCGGTCATCGCAATGTCGATATGACAGCCCTGTCCGCTCTGATCGCGTGAACGCAGTGCCAGAAGAATGTTGATGACGGCCGGAAAGCTGCCGCCGGCGATGTCGGCTGCCAGCATCGGCGGCACGACCGGATGATCGGCGGGGCCCGGCTGCAGGTCGAGCAGGCCGGTATTGCCGATGTAGTTGATGTCGTGTCCGGCTTCGTGAACGCGTGGCCCGCTCTGGCCATAGCCCGAGATGGAGCAATAGACGAGCCTGGGATAGATCTTTTTCAGATCCTCGTAGCCGAGACCAAGCCGATCCATCACGCCCGGGCGGAACTGCTCAACCAAAATGTCGGCACGTTTGATAAGCGGTACAAGTTTTTCGCGGTCTGCCTTGTTCCTGAGATCGAGCGTCATGCTGGCCTTGCCGCGATTGAGCATCGCGAAGGCCGCGCTGTCATTTCCGACGAAGGGTGGAAAACGCCGCGCATTTTCCCCGCCCGGCTGCTCGATCTTGAGTACCTCGGCGCCGGCTTCGGCGAGCATCAATGTTGCCAGTGGTCCGGGAAGCAGCGTGGTAAAATCGAGGACGAAAAGGCCGTTCAGCGGTTGCATGACAATTCGGCACACCTTGCGAAAGCGCGAGTTTGTCATGCCGCATGCGCGGCGTCACGCATTGCCAGAACCACCCGCCGCGGGCACAGTATTGATCGGCCGTTCGTGGAGCAGAATTGAATGAGACAGCTGCCGCACATGGGAATCGTGCTCGGCATGCATGCTCATACGTTTCCCGACAAGATCGGAGCGCGCGATCTTGAAAGGGCAATCACCTTCCGGAGCTGGCATGAGCGTTCGTGCCGTCTCGCCAATGCCCTGACGGGCCTCGGCCTCTCCAAGGGCGACCGGGTCTGCGTCCTCGCCTACAACTGCGTCGAGTGGCTCGAGATCTACGCCGCAACGGCGCTGGCGGGCCTGGTCGCCGTGCCGATCAATTTCAGGCTGCTCGGTCCCGAGATCCGCTACATCGTGGAAAATTGCGAGGCCGGCGCGCTGATCGTCCAGGATCAATTGATCGACGCGATCGAGCAGGTCCGCGACGGGCTTCCGGTTGCCGCCGATAAGTTCGTCGTCTTCGGCGGCAACCGCCGCCATACCGGCTACCGCGCCTACGAGGATCTGATTGCGGCGGCAAGCGACTGTCCGCCGTCAGTAACAGTCTCGCCCGAGGATCCGTGGACGCTGATGTATACGTCGGGCACGACCGGCAAGCCGAAAGGCGCGATTCGATCGCATGGCGGCGGCGCAATGCTGTCGCTCGTGACCGACCTCGAACTTGGCTTCAGTTCGCGCGACTCCGGCCTCCTGGTCATGCCGATGTGTCACGCCAACTCCCTGTTCTTTTTCGGCGCCTTCACCTATTGCGGCGCGGCTTGCATGGTCTACAGCCGCAAAAGCTTCGACCCGGAGCACCTTGTGCGCACACTCGCTGACGGGCACGCGACGTTTACCTCGCTGGTACCGACGCATTACATCATGATGCTCGGGCTTTCCCCCAAAATCCGCGCAAAGCATGACGTCTCCGCTGTCACCAAGCTGATGGTTTCCTCGGCGCCCGCGCGGCGCGACACCAAGCTTGAAATCATGGACTATTTCAGGAACTCAGGCCTGTTCGAGCTCTACGGCTCCACCGAAGCCGGATGGGTCACCATGCTTCACCCGGACGAGCAGTTCACCAAGCTCGGCTCGGTTGGCCGCGAATGCATCGGCTCGCGGCCGATCCGCCTGCTCGACGCGGACGGCAATGACGTGCGCAATGGCGAGCCCGGCGAGCTCTACTCGTGCAATTCCTACACCTTCGACGGCTACTGGAAGCTGCCCGACAAAACCCGCGACGCATTTCGTGGCGACTATTGCACGGTCGGTGACCTCGCCCGTCGCGACGAAGATGGCTACATTTTCCTGGTCGATCGCAAAAGCAACATGATCATCTCCGGCGGCGAGAACGTCTATCCATCCGAAGTGGAATCGCTCGTCGGCGGCCATCCGAAGGTCAAGGATGTCGCGGTCATCGGTATCGCCGACGAAAAATGGGGCGAACGCGTTCACGCCGTCATCATTGCGCGGGACGGTGAAGTGCCGACCGCCGAAGAAATCATCGAATGGTGCAAAGAGCGCATCGCCGGCTACAAGCGGCCGCGATCGATATCGTTCATTGCCGAACAGGACATGCCGCGCACGGCGACCGGAAAAATCCTGCACCGCGTCCTGCGAACGAAATACACGGCAACGGGAGTGCGTTCATGAACAAGCCCGCAATCCAGTCGCAAGATCTCAATGCGGATCAGCAGTCCTGTGCGGCCTGGATTGCACGCTTCCTCAAGGCGCGCGGGATCGACCGGATCTTCGGGCTGCAGGGCGGACATATCCAGCCGATCTGGGATCATGTCGCCCGCCAGGGAATCCGGATCATCGACGTGCGAGACGAAGGCGCCGCGGTTCACATGGCGCACGCCCATGCCGAGCTGACCGGCCAGTTCGGCGTGGCCATGGTGACCGCGGGACCGGGCGTGACGAATACCGTCACTGCGATCGCCAATGCATCGCTCGCCCGCATCCCGGTTCTGCTCATCGGCGGGTGCACGTCGCGGCCGCAGGCCAATATGGGACCGCTGCAGGACATTCCGCATGTCGATATTCTTCGCCCGGTGACGCGCACTTCGCGCACTGCGCGCGTCCCCGACCAGGTCGTGCGCGAGCTTGACGAGGCCGTCGCACGCGCCATGGGCGACAATGGCGAGCCGGGTCCCGCCTACCTTGAGGTGCCGACCGACGTCCTGCGAACGCATGTGCCGCCGCAACTCGTGCTCGACGAATGGATCCAGCCGAAGCCGCCGCGCGCGGTCCCTCCTGATCCCGCCGCGGTGAAAGAGGCGGTCGATGTGTTCTGGTCGGCCAGGCGTCCCGTGGTCATCACCGGCCGCGGCGCACGGCAGGCCGGGCCCGCGCTGGTGCGTCTGCTCGATTCAACCGGCGCGCTTTACCTGGACACGCAGGAAAGCCGTGGACTGGTTCCAGCCGATCATCCGTCGACGGCTGCTGCCGTTCGCGCGGCTGCGATGACCGACGCCGATGTCGTTCTGCTGATCGGGCGCAAGCTCGACTACCAGGTCGGCTACGGATCGCCGGCCGTTTTTCCCAACGCACGCTTCATCCGGATTTCCGACAGCCCCGGCGAATTGATCGACAATCGCCGCGGTCGGCCGGAGCTGCTCGCCTCGCCTCACCTTGCGCTGGGAGCCATGGTCGCAGCCGCCGCCAATCGCGAAAGCGGTGTCGACAAGGCCTGGGCCGATGGCCTGCGCAAACGTCACCGCGACCGCATCGCCGCCGCTGGAGCCGCCAAAGACAGGCCGACGACCGGCAGCGACGGAAAAATACACCCGCGCGTCATTTTCGATGCCATCGCCGCCACGGCGCCGCCGGACTACATCGCGATCGCGGATGGCGGCGATCTGCTCAGCTTCGCCCGCACCGGATTGGCCGCGAGCATTTACATGGACGCCGGTGCCTTCGGCTGTCTCGGCGTCGGCGTGCCCTTTGCCGTTGCCGCGGCGCTTGCCCTGCCGGACCGACAGGTCATCTCGGTCAATGGCGACGGCGCATTCGGCATCAACGCCATGGAAATCGACACCGCCGTCCGGCACGGCGCCAAGGTGGTCTTCATCGTCTCCAACAACGCCGCCTGGAACATCGAGCGTCTCGATCAGGAAATGAATTATGGCGGACGGGTCGTCGGCACGACCTTGCGCCATTCTGACTACGCCGGCCTTGCCCGCTCCCTCGGCGCGCATGGCGAGCGCGTCGAAAAACCGTCGGAACTTGAAGGTGCACTGCGCCGCGCGCTGAAGAACGCGCCGGCACTGGTCGACGTGGTCACATCCCAGTCGGTCCTGTCGACGGATGCCCAGAAAGGGCTCGGCTTTGTGCCTGATTTCCAGGCCTTGACCGCCTGGGATGACGCCGAAAGAAAGCGTCGCGAGCCACATTAACTTAACGGCTTTTGACGGCCCTTGGCGCCGCCTTTGCATTCCTCTAAACGGCAGGCCGGGTTTTGAGGATGCCGATGAAACTGCCGCGCCAGTTCTTTGCCCCGCTCGCCATCGGCGCTCCGGCACCGCTGCGCGAATTGCCGGTACGGCTGGAGCGCATGATCCATTTCGTACCGCCGCACATCGACAAAGTGCGGGCGAAAGTGCCGGAGCTTGTCCGCCAGGTCGACGTTGTTCTCGGCAATCTCGAAGATGCCATTCCGGTCGACGCCAAGACGGCGGCGCGCGACGGCTTTATCGCGATGGCCCGCGCGGCTGATTTCGGTTCAACCGGGCTATGGACCCGCATCAATGCGCTCAACTCGCCCTGGGCGCTCGACGACATCACCGGGATCGTTGCCGCGGTTGGGAACAAGCTCGACGTCATCATGCTGCCGAAGGTCGACGGGCCGTGGGACGTTCATTACCTCGATCAGTTGCTCGCGCAGCTCGAGGCACGCCACCAGATGAAGAAACCAATCCTTATCCACGCCATCCTGGAAACCGCGCAGGGCGTCAACAATGTCGAGGCAATCGCAACCGCCTCTCCCCGCATGCACGGCATGAGCCTTGGGCCGGCGGACCTTGCCGCCTCGCGCGCCATGAAGACGACGCGCGTCGGCGGAGGACACCCCGATTACAAAGTGCTCGCGGATGCGCAAGGCGATGCTCCGCGCGCATCGTCGCAGCAGGACCTGTGGCACTACACCATTGCCAGGATGGTCGACGCCTGCGCCGCCGCCGGCATCAAGCCGTTTTATGGCCCATTCGGCGACTTTGCGGATCCGGCGGGCTGCGAGGCGCAGTTCCGCAATGCGTTTCTGATGGGCTGTGTCGGCGCCTGGTCGCTGCATCCGTCGCAGATCGACATCGCCAAGACCGTATTCTCCCCCGATCCCGCCGAGGTGACCTTCGCCCGAAAAATTGTCGCGGCCATGCCCGACGGCGCGGGCGCCGTCATGATCGACGGCAAAATGCAGGACGACGCCACCTGGAAGCAGGCGAAAGTGCTACTCGATCTGGCAAAACTCGTTGCCGCCAGGGATCCCGAGGCGGCGAAGCGCTACGGCCTGTGAACTTCGTGGGAACCCGAATGGAAAACATGCGAAAAGCCAAGTTCAAGATCGGCCAGGTGGTGAAGCACCGCGTGCACCCTTTCCGCGGCGTGATCTTCGACATCGATCCTGTGTTCAACAACACTGAGGAATGGCTGCAGTCGATCCCGGCGGAGATACGTCCGCACAAGGACCAGCCGTTCTACCATTTGTTCGCCGAAAACGCCGAGACCGAGTACATCGCCTACGTCTCCGAGCAGAACCTGCTGCCGGACACATCCGCCAAGCCGCTCCGTCATCCCGATGTTGCCGAAGTCTTTGTGCGCGATGAAAGCGGCGCATACCGTCCGCGCCATTCGCAGATTCATTGATCCGCAGGCACGAAACAGAAAAGGCGCGGCTCGGAGCCGCGCCTTTTCTCGTTTCGCCGGTTGAGCGTCTTATCTCTTCGGTGCCGGTGCCGGAGCAGCCGGAGCCTGGCTCTGTTGCCCTTCCAGCTTCTTGCGCGCCTCTTCGGCCTTTTTCTGCAGCTCTTCCTGAAGCTTGCGCTGCTGCTCCTCGAACGCTTTCGGATCCGTCGGCGGGCCGTCATAGGCTTTGGCGAAGTCGTTCAACGGCAAAGGCAGGCTGATCGCCGTGCCTTGCATGTTGATCGCCTGCACGATGATGTTCTGCCCCTTCTTCATTTTCGTAATCATGTCGTCGGTTACCGGATAATCCGCCATGCATCCGACGGGGAAGCAGATTTTGTAGGGCTGCTGGGCAGGCTGTTGCTGATCGATGATCAGTCGCGTGCCGTGCGCAAGCTGCATGCCGAGAGGAACCGTGACCCGCAAAACCTTCGGCTCGCCTTCCGGCTCGAACAATTGAACGATGGCGACGGGCATTCCGTTTTCCAGGCGGCCGTCCTTGGTTATGACGCATACCTTCTTGTTGCCCGTGTCCTGTCCCTGGCCGCAGACTTTCATCCATGGCGAGTACATCAGCTGCGGCTGGTCCGCGGCCTGCTGCTGGGGCTGCGCCGGTTGCAGCGGCTGTGCCGGTTGCGCCGGCTGCGCCTTTGGCGCCGCCTTTGGGGCTGCCTTGGGCTGCTGTTGCTGTGCAGAGGCAGCGCCCGCGAACGACGTTGCTGCCAAAGTGATGACCATGGTGGCGGTCAACGCCCGGCCCCACGGCCGGACCGATGCGGTCCGATAATCCATTGTAACTGTTCCCTTGTTATTTCCGTCCGCGGCGAATGACGCCCCCAATATTGCCGCCGGTTGCCCGGCTCTGTCCGGGCCAAATACGGCGGGAGCGTGACGCCTGATAGCCGAATTCCCTCCTGCAATAAAGCCACGAATGCGCTGAAAATGCGGCCCGCTCTGATCCTGTCGCCTTATGATAAGTTCCTGCAAAACCGGACCGAATCGCATTCGCACGACACTTGCGCCGCCGTCGACTGCCCCTGCGGGGACCTGCTTGCGTCCATCGCGACGTTCCGTCGTGCTCGGCGCGTTGTCGGCAGCGACGACCTTTGGCCTGCGGCCGGCTTTTGGCCAGCGACCGGCTCACGCCATCGCAATGCACGGGGAACCGGCATGGGGACCCGCTTTCACTCATCCGACGTACGCCGATCCGCAAGCGCCGAAAGGCGGGCACCTGACGCAAGGCGTGCTCGGCACCTTCGACTGTCTCAATCCTTTCATCGTGAAAGGCCTGCCGGCTGCCAACATGAGGGGCTACATCGTCGAAAGCCTGCTGGCGCGCGGCTACGACGAGCCGTTTACGCTCTACGGTCTGCTCGCCGACCGCATCGCGACCGACGCGGCGCGCTCTTACGTCAGCTTTGGAATCAATCCGGCGGCCCGTTTTGCCGACGGCAGGCCGGTGACGCCCGCCGATGTGATTTTTTCCTGGGAGCTGTTGCGCGACAAGGGCCGGCCGAATTTCCGGACTTACTACATCAAGGCCACCAAAGCCGAAGCGACCGATGCGCGGACGGTACGCTTCGATCTTTCCGGCGCTGACGATCGCGAATTGCCGCTCATTATCGGACTCATGCCGGTGCTGGCGAAGCATGCCATCAACGCCGATACATTCGAGGACACCAGTTTCGAGCCGCTGCTTGGCAGCGGTCCCTACACCGTCAGCAATGTGAGGCCCGGCGAAAGCGTTACCTTCATGCGCGACAAGAACTATTGGGGGCGCGATCTCGCCATCAATCGCGGCCTGTGGAATTTCGACACCATCCGTTACGACTACTACCGCGACGGCAACACGCATTTCGAGGCGTTCAAGAAGGGACTCTACGATCTTCGGGTCGAGACTGATCCGGGGCGCTGGCAAACCGCCTACGACTTTCCCGCCATGCGTGAGGGCCGCGTCGTCAAAGAAGACCTGCCCTACGGACTGCCCAAGGGTATGCAAGGCCTGGTGTTCAATACGCGGCGCGCAATCTTCTCGGATGTTCGCGTGCGCGAGGCGATCCTGCAATTGTTCGACTTCGAGTGGCTCAACCGAACCTACTTTTTCAGCCTCTACAAGCGAACCGCGAGCTATTTCGATGGTTGCGATCTCTCGGCTCATGGTGTGCCGGCCAATGCACGTGAGCACGAGTTGCTGGCTCCGTTCCCCGGCACCGTTCGGGGGGACATCATGGACGGTGCGTGGTCCCCGCCCGTCACCGACGGTTCCGGACACGACCGTTCTGTGCTTCGCCGCGCCTTCGCGCTGTTCAAGGCCGCCGGTTACGAACTCAAGGGCACCCAACTGCTGCATACGGCAACCGGGCGGCCGCTATCATTCGAGATCCTCACCACCACGCGCGATCAGGAGCGCGTTTCGCTTGCCTTTGTTCGCAACCTCAAGCGCGCCGGCATCGAGGCCCGTGTGCGCACCGTTGACGCCACCCAGTACGAACGCCGCCGCATCGCTTTCGATTTCGACATGATCGAATACCGCTGGGAGCAGTCCCTGTCGCCCGGCAACGAGCAACTGTTCTACTGGGGCTCCGCCGCCGCAGATCAGCAGGGCAGCCGCAACTACATGGGGGTCAGGTCGAAAGCGGTCGACGCCATGATTGGTGCGATGCTCGGCGCGACGACCCGCGAGAATTTCGTCGCCGCCACCCGCGCGCTCGATCGGGTGCTGCTGTCGGGCTTTTATGTGGTGCCGCTTTACTTTCCACCCGTGCAATGGGTGGCGCGCTGGGCGCGAATCGCGCATCCCTCACAGACGTCGCTGTTCGGCTACTTGCCGGAAACATGGTGGCAGAAGGACCTCAAGCCTTGAGGCGCTGGCGATGATCCTCGGCGAGATCAACCGGGCATCTGGCATCACCACGACCCTCGACGATCTCTTCCGCCGCGCCGGCGTCCGTCATCCGGACGCGCTCGCGCTTGCCGATCCGCCGAACCGCGCGAGCTTCACCGACGGCGCGCCTCGCGCATTGACTTATGCGCAGGCCGATCACGCAATATCCGCGGTTGCCGCGCGCTTGCGCAAGCTCGGCCTGCAGACCGACGCGGTCGTGGCCTCGCAGTTGCCGAACACAGTCGAAAGCGTGATCGCGTATCTCGGCATCCTGCGCGCCGGCATGATCGCTGCGCCTTTGCCTTTGCTCTGGCGCCGGCGCGACCTGGTCGACGCGCTTGGCCGCGTCAGTGCCAGAGCCATCCTGACATGCGCGCGGGCCGGCAGCGCCGCACCCGCCGACGTAGCCATGCATACGGCCGCGGCCCTGTTTCCGATCCGGCATATCTGCGGCTTCGGCCAGGAGTTGCCCGACGGAGTCGTGCCGATCGATGATGTATTTTCGCCCGGCGCTGCGCACGGGTCCGTAGTGCCGCCCCGCTTTGACTCTGCTGCTGCGCACCTTGCCGCAATCACGTTCGACATCGATGCACGAGGGATCAACCCGGTTGCACGCAACCATATCGCGATCATCAGTGGCGGCCTGGCAGTCTTTCTTGAAGCGGGGATCGCGCCCGACGCCAACGTGCTGTCGAGCATTCCGGTCAGCAGTTTCGCCGGCACGGCCCTGACGCTCGCCCCGTGGCTTTTGTCCGGCGGAACGCTTCACCTGCATCACGGCTTCGATCCGGCCGCTTTTGCCGCGCAATGCAATACAACCGGATGCAACCTGTTGGCGCTGCCTGCAATAGTCCTGCCGGCGTTGGCCGAGGCCGGCATGCTTGCGGGCGACTCTTGTACCCTCGCCGCGCTATGGCGCGGCCCCGAGCGGGCATTGGCGGCAAAATCATTCGATCGTGCAAGCACCGTTGTCGACATATCCAGTTTCGGTGAAACCGGTTTCGTTGCGGCTCGGCGGACCGAACAAGGCAAGCCGGCCCCGATCCCGCATGGGGTTATCAGCGCGCCACGCGGGGCGATCGGCGCGATGACGGTCGTCGAGACGGCGTGCAGCAATGCGGGCACCCTGATGCTGCGTGGCCCGATGGTCCCGTCGGCTGCGTTTCCGCCGGACGCCGATCCGGGCCGCGCGCCCGACCCGGCTGGCTTTATTGACACCGGATTTGCCTGCCGGCTCGACAAGCAAGCCCAAGCGCTCGCGATCACCGTGCCGCCTCCGGGCATTGTCGGCGTCGGCGGCTATCGTCTTCGGCAAAGCGACATCGACGCCTGCGTTGAAAAAGCCGCAGCCGGGGCAGAAGTCGTCGCGCTGCCCGACCGCACGCTGGGGCATCGGCTTGCCGGCACGGCAGGGGACAAGAAAGCCGTCGCGGCTGCGCTCGATGCGCAAGGCGTCAATGCGCTGATATCAGGCGCTTTTCGCCAGCGCGGCGACGCCGCGTAGTTTCAGCTCTTCGTTGACGGGGTATTAACAGCGCTCGACTAGATTGGCGCCACCCACAAACCGTGCGTACGCCTGGATGTCGCTGCAAGGTCCGCTGATCGTGGTCGCCGAGCAACCGGCGGCCGAGCTGGTGCAGGCGCTGAGCACGGCGGGTGCCTTCCCGATCGTCGAATCCAAATGGGCCGATGCGCCGGCCGCCTTCGTCACCGTGAAGCCGGCTGCAATCGTCGTCGCCGAGCCGGGCGCGCCGGCCAACATCGCCTCGGCCCGCATGCTGTGCCTGCAGGTCGCCACGGTAAACGGCCCGACCGTGCCTGTCATCGCCCGCGTGTGCGGCACTGAAGATGCTGCTGTGCCGATCGCGCTGCCGGCCGATGCGACGCTGCCGGTCGACCGCCTGGTTGCCCGCCTGCAGTTCGCCATGCGGGTGCGCGCGCTGCACGCCACTGTTTTGCGGCGGATCGAGCTGTTCACCTCGCATGACGGCAAATTGCCTGCGCTGCCGGTCGGCGATGCGCTCGTCGACGCGACGGTCCTGATTGCCGGGCGCGGGCCTCTTTACCCGGCGCTGAGCGTCGCCATGGGAGAGCGCGTGAAAGTGGCTGGTGCGCTGAGCGTAGAAGCCGCTGCGCGCCATCTCAGCGCGCGCGACATCGACGGGATCGTCGTGGGTGACGGCTTTTCTCCGCGGATGGTTGAGGCATTCCTGACCGTGCTGGCGCAGGAGTCGCGCTTTCGTGACATTCCGGTCGCGGTGATCGGCGAAACGCCACCCGAATTTGCGGATGCCTTGCCCAATATCGAGCATGTCGCAGCCGACCCGGCGCGGCTGGTCGCGCGGATCATTCCACTGGTTCGCCTGCGCGCCTTCGAGGCGCGACTCAAGCGCATGCTCAAGTCGCTCGACACCGACGGCGTGTTCGATCCGGAAAGCGGCCTGCTCACACGGGATTCATTCTGGCACGACCTGAAGATGGCAATCAGCGAAGCGGCCGACCGCAGCATGCCGCTCTCGGTTGCGCGCTTTTCATTCGGGAAGGATCTGGATGAGCGCGCAAGTCTCGATGCCGCGCGGCTGATGTCGCGGCTGATCCGCAACATCGATTTCGCAACGCGCGACGGGGAAGGCGCCATCCTGGTCGCCTTCACCCAGACCGACCTGCGCAACACCCACGTGACCGTCCGCCGCATCGCCACCTCGCTGAAGCGGATGATCCTTGTGCCCCAGGGCGAGGAGCCGCCGGCTGCGAACGTCACGCTGGCAACGCTGAAAGCCGGCGACACGCTCGACACGCTGATGATCCGCGTCGTCGGCAGCCGTATGGTTGCGGCCGAATAGACAGCGGCCTAGGCTCCCCGCAAAGGGAGCCACCAATGGCCAATCATCAACCTGTCCGCATCGACGTTGTTTCCGACGTCGTCTGCCCGTGGTGCTTCATCGGCAAGCGCCGGCTGGAAAAGGCGATTGCGCTCAATCCCGACATTCCTGTCGAGGTGCACTACCGGCCTTATTTTCTCAACGACTGGATCCCGCGCGAGGGCATCTCGCGCGAGGAGTACCTGACCACCAAATTCGGCTCGCCGGAGCGCTACAATGGCATCGCGCAACGCGTCCGCGCGGCGGCGGCGTCAGAAGGGTTGACCTATGCCATGGACAAGATCAGCCGGCAGCCCAATACGCTCGATGCCCATCGCCTGATCCGCTGGGCGGACGCCATCGGCAAGGCACCGGCCATGAAACAGAAGCTGATGGATCTTTATTTTACCCAAGGTGCCGACCTCACCGACCGTGATGTGCTGGTCAAAGCGGCCGCCGATGCCGGCCTCGATGCCGAGCAGGTGCGTGCGGCGCTTGCCGGCGAAAAAGATGTCGCCGAGGTCGAGCGCGAAGCGCTCTCCGCCAAGGAAGCGGGCATTCAAGGCGTGCCCTGCTTCATCCTGGGCGGAAAGTTCGCGATCTCGGGCGCGCAGGCGCCGGAGGATCTCGCCGAGGCCATTGTGCGGCTCTCCGAGTCGGCCGACGCCGCCGAGTAGTCCCGGGACCAGCTCATGAAGATTACCGCTGCCGTGGTGCATGAGCGCTCCGGTCCGTTCAACGTCGAGCAACTGGATCTCTGCGATCCGCGCAGCGACGAGTTGCTGGTTGAAGTCGGGGCCAGCGGAATGTGCGCAACCGACCTGCACGGCCGCGACGCCTATTACCCGACCAAATTTCCCAAGGTGTTCGGCCACGAGGGCGCCGGCATCGTGCGGACGGTCGGCAATGCGGTTACAAAGTTCAGGCCGGGCGACCACGTCGTGATGGCCTATCCGTGGTGCGGCGAGTGCCCGAATTGCAGGTCGCAGCGGCCGAGTTACTGTCTGCACGCGTTCGACCTGAAGATGAACGGCACCCGCGCCGACGGCTCGACGCTGCATTCGAAGGACGGCAAACCGGTCTATGGCGCGTTCTTCCAGCAGTCTTCGTTCGGCAATTTCACCATCGCCAACGAGCGCTACGCGGTGAAAGTCCGCAACGACGTTCCGATCGAGCACGTCTGCGCGCTTGCCTGCGGCGGGCAGACCGGTGCCGGTGCGGTCCTCAACGTGATGAAGCCGCGCGCCGGCGACAGCCTTGTCGTGTTCGGCGTCGGCGCCGTTGGCCTGTCCGGCCTGATGGCTGCGAGAATTGCCGGCTGCGATCCCATCATCGTGGTCGACGTGCATGAGCATCGGCTTGTTCTCGCCCGCACGCTCGGCGCGACCCACACCATCAATCACACCAACCGCACCGATGTCGTCGACGAGATTCGCAAAATCACCGGGCTCGGCGCCCGTTATTCGCTGGAGACGTCGGCGTTGCCGTCCGTATTCCGTGAGGCGGTCGATTGCCTGATGCCGGCCGGCACCTGCGTCCTGCTCGGCAGCGCACGCAAGGGAACGGAGACATCATTCGAGATGCCGTTTCTTCAGAACGGCCGCACCGTACGCGGCGTAATCCAGGGCGACAGCGTGCCGCAGGAGTTTATCCCGCTGCTCGTCGATCACATCGCCGCCGGTCGCTTCCCTGTCGATAAAATGGTCACGTTTTATCCGCTTGCCGAGATCAATCGCGCCGCGAAGGAATCGGCCGCCGGCAAGACGATCAAGCCCGTCCTGCGCATGCCGCACTAATTGTCAGGCTGCCTTGGCCTGCTCCGCGATGCTCGCGAGCCGCCGCAGCACGGCCGCAGTGCCCTTCAGGCGGTCTTCCGGCCGCGGCCATTCGTCGAAGAACACCAGTTGCTGACCCCTGGGATTCTTCGGATCGGCGCGCATGCGGACACCGGAGCCCTGTTCGCGGATGAAGGCGATCAGCCCCTCCGGATTGGCAAAGATATTGTCGCGGAATGACAACACGATGCCTTTGGGTCCTGCTTCCACCTTCTCGACATTGGCGCGCCGGCTGAGCGCCTTGATCGCCACCACCTGCAGCAGGTGCTCGACTTCCTGCGGCAATTTGCCGAAACGGTCGACGAGCTCGGCCGCAAAGCCATCGATATCCCGTTCGTCCTCGATTTCGGCGAGGCGCCGGTAGAGCGCGAGCCGCACTGACAGGTCGGTGACATAGTCTTCGGGAATGAGCAGAGCCGCCCCGATCGTGATCTGCGGCGACCAGCGATCGGCAACCGGTGTGGTAATGCCCGCCTTGAGGCTCATGACCGCCTCTTCCAGCATCTGCTGGTACAGTTCGAAGCCGACTTCCTTGATATGGCCCGACTGTTCCTCGCCGAGCAGGTTGCCGGCGCCGCGAATATCGAGATCGTGCGAGGCGAGCTGGAATCCGGCGCCCAATGTATCGAGCGATTGCAGGACCTTCAGCCGGCGCTCGGCCTGCGGCGTGATTTTCTTTTGTACCGGCAGCGTCAGCAACGCATAGGCGCGCAGCTTTGCGCGACCCACGCGCCCCCGCAGCTGATAAAGCTGCGCAAGGCCGAACCGGTCGGCACGATGCACGATCAACGTATTGGCGGTCGGGATATCGAGGCCCGATTCGATGATCGTGGTCGAGAGCAGCACGTCGTATTTGCCGTCGTAGAAGGCCGACATGATGTCGTCGAGCGTGGTGGCCGGCATCTGTCCGTGTGCGACGGCGACACGCACTTCCGGCACGGTTTTATCCAGGAAATCCTTGCCGCCGGCCAGATCCTCGATGCGCGGGCAGACATAGAAAGCCTGGCCGCCGCGGTATTTCTCGCGCAGCAGCGCCTCACGCACCGTGATCGGATCGAATGGCGATACGAACGTGCGCACTGCCAGACGGTCGATCGGCGGCGATGCGATGATAGAGAGGTCGCGCACGCCGGTCAGCGCCAGTTGCAGGGTGCGCGGGATGGGTGTCGCCGTCAGCGTCAGCACGTGCACTTCCGAGCGCAGCGTCTTGAGCTTCTCCTTGTGCGCGACGCCGAAATGCTGCTCCTCGTCGACCACCAGCAGCGCCAGATCCCTGAACTTCACGTTCTTGCCGAGCAAAGCGTGCGTGCCGATCACGATATCGATTGTGCCGTCGGCAAGGCCCGCCCTCACCTTTGCCAGCTCGGCGGCCGGTACCAGCCGCGACGCCTGCGCGACGTTCACAGGAAGCCCGCGGAACCGCTCGGAAAACGTCTTGAAGTGCTGGCGGGCCAGTAGCGTCGTCGGCACGACCACCGCGACCTGCTTGCCGCCGATCGCTGCGAGGAAAGCCGCGCGCAGCGCAACTTCGGTCTTGCCGAAGCCGACATCGCCGCAGATGAGGCGGTCCATTGGGCGCCCCGAGCCCAGGTCCCTGATCGTTGCGTCGATCGCCGCCAGCTGGTCGTCGGTTTCCTCATAGGGAAAGCCGGCGCAGAACTCGTCATAGGCGCCCGGGCCGACCGTCAGGCGCGGCGCCTCGCGCAGTTGGCGTTCGGCGGCGATCTTGATCAACTCGCCGGCGATTTCCCGGATGCGGCTCTTCATGCGCGCCTTGCGCGCCTGCCAGTTGCCGCCACCGAGGCGGTCGAGGTCGACGGTCGCCTCTTCCGAGCCGTAACGCGACAGCAGGTCGACGTTCTCGACCGGCAGGTAGAGCTTGGCGCCTTCGGCGTAGTGGATTTCCAGGCAGTCATGCGGGGCGCCTGCTGCCTCGATCGCCTGCAGCCCCGCAAACCGGCCGATGCCGTGGTCGACATGCACCACGAGATCGCCGGGCGCGAGGCTGGTCGCCTCCGCGATGAAATTTTCCGCGCGCCTCGCAGCGCGCCTGGGCCGCACCAGCCGGTCGCCGAGAATGTCCTGCTCGCTGATGATCGCCGCATCGTCGGTCTCGAAACCGGATTCGATCCCGAGCACCGCGAGCGCAACCGACGTCCTCGGTAAACCGAGCGCCGCACCCCAGTCAGCGACCGGAGTGAGATTGTGAAGCCTGTGGTCGGCGAGCACGTGGCTCATGCGCTCGCGGGCGCCCTCGCTCCACAATGCGATCGCCACGCGCTTGCCCGTTGCCTGCAACGCGAGCACATGGGTACTCACTGCCTCGAACACGTTGGCGCCCGGCTCGGCACGCTCCACCGCAAAATTATGACCGGCGCGCGCCCCCACCTCGATAGCGTTCCCCTCTGGCACGACGAAGGGCGTCAGCCGCGCCAGCGCCGCCGCATCGAGGCGCGTTTTCCACTCCTGCTCGCCGAGATAGAGCCGGTCCGCCGGCAGCGGCTTGTAGACCGGCGTCACGCCCTGCCTGAGGGCATCACGGCGCGCATCGTGATAGTCGGTTATCTGTGAAAAGCGCTCATGCGCCGCGTCCTCGGCGAGATGCTCAAGCGCGACGGCCGTTCCCGGCAGAAAATCGAACAAAGTCTCGAGCCGGTCATGAAACAAAGGCAGCCAGTGCTCCATGCCGGTATAGCGGCGGCCTTCGCTCACCGATTCATAAAGCAGATCATCGGGCGTGGTGGCGCCGAATTCGGCAATGTAACCGGTGCGAAAGCGGCGGATCGTCTCGGTGATGAGCTGGAACTCCGCGACCGGCACAAGGTCGAGCCGCCGCAACTGCTCTTCGCTGCGCTGGGTCTGCGCGTCGAAAACCTTGATCGTTTCCAGCGCGTCGCCGAAAAAATCGAGGCGGACCGGCATGTCCATGCCGGGCGGGTAAAGATCGAGGATGCCGCCGCGCACGGCATATTCGCCCGGTTCCCGCACCGTCGAGGCACGGGTAAATCCGTTCAGCTCAAGCCAATCGACAATCCCCTGCATGCCAATGACGTTGCCCGGCGCGACCGACAATGCGTGCGTCGACACAAAGTCGCGGGCGGGCACCCGCTGGAGCGCCGCGTTGATCGTGGTCAGCAGGATGGACGGCCGGTCACGCCCTTTCACGCGAACGAGACGTGACAATGCGGTCATGCGCTGTGCGACCACGGCGGCATTCGGCGAAACACGATCGTAGGGCAGACAATCCCAGGCCGGGAACTCCACGATCTCGATGTCGCGGCCGAAAAAGGCCAGCGCGCGCGACAGCGCCGCCATGCGTTGCCCGTCGCGGCAAATGACGGCGAGCGACACGGCAGGCGCGTCTTTTCCGGCAGCGATCGCGCGCGCGAGATCGGCGAGCACCAGGCCTTCGGCGCCGTCCGCAACCTGCGCCAGGACGAGCGGCTTGCCGGGCCTCAGTAACGCCCCAGGCGATTTAACGTTCGTACTCACGCCCTTTCCTTGCGGTGGAAGTTACACAAACGGCGAAAGAGGGCGGTGTCGAATTCCTGCGGCGTCATTTCCATTCCACTGATCCAGGCAAAAATCTGCTGGTCCGGGACCTCAAGCCAGCGCTCGAGCTCGTCGAGCTCCGCCTCGGTCAGCGACCCCAATTGCGCATCGGCGAACCCGCCGAGCACAAGGTCCATTTCGCGGATGCCGCGATGCCAGCAGCGAAACAGGAGGCGGCGGCGGCGCGGATCCAGCCCCTCGCTCGACAGGTTCGTTCCTGTGGTCACCGCGTGTCTCCAACGCCAAAAACCCGGACGAGGCCGGGCGGGGGTTTATATAGAGGCCTCATGCCGCCATGTCAGCCGTTCCTTTGCACAGGGCTGCATTGCGTCGAAATTCCGCACAAGCCAGCATGCCCTCATGCGGCCGCTCGCGCTCAATCCGCTGTTTGGATCGATCAGAAGCCTGACAGGCGTCGGGCCGAAGCTTGAGAAGCTCTATGCGCGGTTGCTCGACCGCGCGGCGCCGCGCGTCGTTGATCTGCTGTTTCATATGCCGTCAGGCGTGATCGACCGGCGGGCGCGCCCCAAATTGCGTGACGTGCAGCCGGGCCAGGTCGTCACGGTCTCGGTGACGATCGACAAACACCGGCCTTCGCCGCCGCACCGCTCGCGTGCGCCTTACCGCGTTTACGCACACGACGATACCGGCGACATCACACTCACCTATTTCAACGCGCGCCGCGACTATCTGGAGAAGCTGCTTCCGGTCGGCGAGACCCGATACGTGTCCGGCACTGCCGAGTTCTACGACGGCACGCTGCAGATGGTTCACCCCGACCGCGTGGTGGACGAGGCCGGCTTTGCCGCGCTCCCGCTGGTCGAGCCGGTCTATCCCCTGACCGAAGGGTTGGCGCTGGGCAATGTCCGGCGCGCAATGGACAGTGCGCTGGCCCGCCTGCCGGCGATCCCCGAATGGCTGGACGGGGCCTGGATCGCGCGCGAAAAGTTTCCGGATTTCAATTCGGCATTGCGGCACCTTCACCGGCCGCGCCAGCCTCCCGACATCCTGCCGGAAAACCCTTCCTGGACGCGCCTTGCCTACGACGAGTTGCTGGCCGGACAGCTCGCGCTCGCGCTTGTTCGCGCGCACATGCGCCGCCAGCCCGGGCGCGGTAGCGCCAGCGAGGGCCGTCTGCGGGCCCGAATATTAAAGGCCCTGCCCTATACGCTCACGCATTCCCAGCAGAAGGCGCTCGAAGACATTACTACCGACCTCGCCCGGCCCCAGCGGATGCTGCGCCTGCTGCAGGGTGACGTCGGTTCGGGGAAAACAGTGGTCGCTTTCGCCGCGGCCGCCGGCGTGATCGAATCCGGGCGCCAGGCCGCAATCATGGCACCGACCGAGATCCTGGCACGCCAGCATTTTTCGACGATCGCGCCGCTCGCGGAAGCGGCCGGCATTCGCGTTGCGATTCTGACCGGCCGGGAGCGCGGACCAGCCCGCAAGGAGATTCTCGACCGCCTCGCGCTTGGCGATCTCGATCTTCTGGTCGGCACGCATGCGCTGTTCCAGGAGGATGTCGCGTTTCGTGACCTCGCGCTTGCCGTTGTCGACGAGCAGCATCGCTTCGGCGTCCATCAGCGGCTCGCCTTGACGCAGAAGGGCGAGGCCGTCGATGTGCTGGTGCTCACGGCCACACCGATCCCGCGCACGCTCGTGCTCACCTTTTTCGGCGACATGGATATCTCGGAATTGCGTGAAAAGCCGCCCGGGCGACAACCCATCGCTACCCGCGCCATGCCGCTCTCCCGTCTTGAAGAGGTCGAAGACGCGGTCGGCCGTGCGCTTTCGGAAGGCAAGCGTGCCTATTGGGTCTGTCCGCTGGTCGACGACTCGGAAAAGATCGATCTGGCGGCGGCGCAAGCCCGTTTTGAGGAGCTGCGCGAGAAGTTCGGCGGCCAGGTCGATCTCGTGCACGGCCGCATGAAAGGCGCCGACAAGGATGCCGCGATGGCCCGCTTTGCCGCCGGCGAGACGCGGCTGCTGGTCGCAACGACTGTCATCGAAGTCGGCGTCGACGTGCCGGAGGCAACCATCATGGTGATCGAGCACGCCGAGCGCTTTGGGCTGGCGCAGCTGCACCAGCTGCGCGGCCGGATCGGCCGCGGATCCGGCGCATCAACCTGCCTGTTGCTTTACAAGGCGCCGCTCGGCGAAACGGCAAAGGCACGGCTCGCGATTTTACGTGAAACCGAAGATGGCTTTCGCATCGCCGAGGAAGATCTCCGCCTGCGCGGTGAAGGCGATCTCCTCGGCACCCGCCAGAGCGGCTGGCCCGGTTTTCAGATTGCCCGGCCCGAGCTGCATGGAAAATATCTCTGCGCCGCGCGCGATGATGCGGCACTTATCCTGTCGCGCGATGCCACGCTGTCGAAGCCGCGCGGCGAGGCGCTGCGCCATTTGCTTTATATTTTCGGGAAAGACGAAGCGGTCAAACTGATCCGGGCCGGCTGAACTATTCCGCCGCCTCGGCCTTGCGCTTCGCGCGCGCAGCCTTCGCCTTGACGGCAAGCGCGGCAAGATTCTTCTGCACTTCACCCTCGGGCTGCACCATGCCGGCGGAAATCAGAAGCGTCATCGCGTTCTCGACGGAAATGTCGAGCTCGATGATGTCCTTGCGCTTCACATAAAAGAAGAACCCGGTGGTGGGGTTCGGCGTGCACGGCATGAAGGCCGACACATGCTCGCCTGCCGGCAACTTGTTGAGGAGATCGCCGCCCGGCGGCTGCGACAGAAACACCAGCGACCACATTCCCGGCGCCGGAAATTCGACGAGCGCCACCTTGCGGAAGCTGGAGCCCGTTTTCGAGAACAGAGTCTCGAAAATCTGCTTCATCGTCTTGTAGATCGGCCGCACGATCGGCAAGCGGTCGAGCATGTCTTCGCCCCAGCCGACCAATGTGCGGCCGACCAGGTTTGCGGTGAGGAACCCGAGCAGCGTCAGCGCAACGATCGCAATGATCAGGCCCGTTCCCGGAATAGGCCACGGCAGGTAACTCTCCGGCCGGTAGTACGGCGGAATGATAGGGCGTACGAGGCCGTCAACCCAATTGATGAGCGACCAGATCAGCCAGACCGTTATTGCCAGCGGACCTGCAACGACCAGACCGGTCAGGAAATAATTGCGCAGCCGGCCGGCGACGCTCGTGTGCGTGGGCGTAACCTTCGTCACGTCCACGATCAATGGCTCTCTCGGATTGCTTGCCGGGTCGGACATAACGCCAGTTTATTCCACCGTGACCGATTTCGCGAGGTTCCGCGGCTGGTCCACGTCGGTGCCGATGGCCGCCGCCGTGTGATAGGCGATCAATTGGACAGGAACCGCATAGACCAGCGGCGTTACCGTCGAGCTCATGTCCGGCAAGGTGATGGTGTCGACGGATGCGATTGCCGCCTCTTTTGCGCCGCGCGGATCCGTCACCAGGATGATCCTGCCGCCGCGCGCGGCAACCTCCTGCATGTTCGAAACCGTCTTCTCGAAGACGTTGTCGTATGGCGCGATTACGATCACCGGCATCGTCTCGTCGATCAGCGCGATCGGGCCATGCTTGAGCTCGCCCGCGGCGTAGCCTTCGGCGTGGATGTAGGAGATTTCCTTGAGCTTGAGCGCGCCTTCGAGCGCGATCGGAAAGCTTGTACCACGGCCGAGGTAAAGCACGTCGCGCGCCTTGGCGAGATTCTGTGCGAGCTTCTCGATCTGCGGCTCGAGCGCAAGCGCCGCCGCCATCAGTCGCGGCGTCTCGACAAGTGCGTGCACCAGTTTCCGCTCATCGATCGCCGACAGGACGCCACGCGCCCGCCCCGCCGCGATCGCAAGGCAGGCAAGCGCGCTGAGCTGACAGGTGAAGGCTTTCGTCGACGCGACGCCGATTTCCGGTCCCGCCAATGTCGGCATGACAACGTCGCTCTCGCGTGCAATTGTCGACGTCGGCACGTTCACCACGGAAAGAATGTGCTGCTTGTTCTCTTTCGCGTATCGCAGGGTCGCCAGCGTATCAGCGGTTTCGCCGGATTGCGAAATAAAGACGGCAAGATCGCCCGGCTCGAGCGGCGCGCCGCGATAGCGGAACTCGGATGCGATGTCGATCTCGACCGGAAGCTTCGCAAAGCGCTCGAACCAGTATTTCGCGACCAGCCCCGCATAGAACGCCGTCCCGCAGGCGGAGATCGAGACCCGCTTCAACTTCTTCCAGTCGAACGGCAGCGCGACCGGCAGCGCGATCCGCTCGTCGATCATGTCAATGTAGTGCGCCAGCGTGTGACCGACCACTTCCGGCTGCTCGTGGATCTCCTTCGCCATGAAGTGCTTGTGGTTGCCCTTGTCGACCAGTTGCGCCGAAGCCGTGGACTTGAGAACCGGGCGCTCGACCTTGCGATCCTGCTCGTCGCGAATCTGCACGCCATTTCTGGTGAGCACCGCCCAATCGCCGTCCTCGAGATAACTGATCGTGTTGGTGAATGGCGCAAGAGCGATCGCGTCGGAGCCGAGATACATCTCGCCATTGCCGTAGCCGACCGCAAGCGGAGACCCCTTGCGCGCGCCGATCAGGAGATCATCCTTGCCGGTGAATAGAAACGCGAGCGCAAAGGCGCCGCGCAACTGCTTGAGAGAGGCTGCAACCGCGTCTTCCGGAGACTTGCCGCTTTTCATTTCCTGCGTGACGAGATGCGCCACCGCTTCGGTATCGGTGTCGCTGGCGAACTTGCTGCCGTTCTTGCTCAATCTTTCACGCAGCTCGCGGAAATTCTCGATGATGCCGTTGTGGACGACGGCCACCAGATCCGTCGCGTGCGGATGGGCATTGTCCTCTGTCGGCCGGCCATGCGTCGCCCAGCGGGTGTGGCCGATACCGATCGTGCCGCCGAGCGGTTCGCGATCGAGACGATCCTCGAGAGCGCGCAGTTTTCCCTCCGCCCGTCTGCGGCCAAGCACGCCTTTCTCAAGCGTGGCGACGCCGGCCGAGTCATAACCGCGGTACTCGAGGCGCTTGAGCGAGTCGACCAACTGGCCCGCAACCGGCCTGGTCCCGAGAATTCCGACGATCCCGCACATGCGTCTGGATGACCCCTTTGCCCATTGCTTACGGCCGCCTTCGCCGAACGCGCGAGAATCAAAACGCATTTCGCCGTATGACAGCGCTCCGGCTCAGGGCCTATTTTGGCTTCTTTCGGGTGAGGTTCTTGCCCAAGGCCTTCACGTGCCGCAAGCGCTTTGCCCAGCCTTCCTTAACCGTCTGCCTGGCGCGCGCGATAGCAAGCGCGCCGGCCGGAACATCCTTGGTTACGACTGTTCCTGTGCCGATATAAGCTCCGTCGCCGACCTTAACCGGCGCAACGAGCGCGGTGTTCGACCCGATGAACGCGCCTTTGCCGATCTCGGTGCGATGCTTTGCCACGCCGTCATAATTGCAGGTAATGGTGCCGGCTCCGACATTGGCGCCCTCGCCCACGCGAGAATCCCCGATGTAGGTCAGGTGATTGGCTTTCGCGCCGGCCTCGATCGTGGCTTCCTTGACCTCGACGAAATTGCCGATGTGTACATCTTTACCAAGGTCGGCGCCCGGCCGCAGCCGAGCAAACGGGCCGACGCGTGCGCCCTTGCCGACGCGCGCTCCCTCAAGATGCGAAAATGATCGGATGATAGCGCCGTCCTCGACTGTTACGCCTGGTCCGAACACGACATTCGGCTCGACGGTTACGTCCTTGCCGAATTTCGTATCGGCCGACAGAAACACCGTTTCGGGCGCGACCATGGTCACGCCTGCTTCCATCGCGGCGGCGCGCAACCGCTGCTGCAACACCGCTTCAGTCCCGGCGAGCTGCGCCTTCGTGTTGATTCCGCGCACGTCTTCCTCCGAAGTTTCAATCGCCCTTGCGTTCAGTCCCATGGCGCGGGCAATGGTCACGGCATCGGTGAGATAGTACTCGCCCTTCGCATTCTTGTTACCGATCCGGTTCAGAATGCTCAGTGCGTATTTGCCGGCAAGCGCCATCAGCCCGCCATTACAGAAATCTATCCGGCGTTCCGCTGCTGTCGCGTCGCGCTCCTCGCGGATTGCGGCAAGCTCGCCCCCTTCGAGCAACAGCCGGCCATAGCCCTTTGGATCGGCCGGCCTGAAACCGAGTACCGCTACGGCGGCACCGTCTGCCAGCGCCTTGCGCAGTTTCACGAGCGTCTGCGGGCGCACCAGCGGCGTATCGCCGAATATGATGAGAATATCGTCGGCGCCGCGGGCAATTGCCTTGCGCGCCGAAAGAACGGCGTGGGCGGTCCCGCGCCGCGCGCGCTGCTCAAAAATCTGCGCCTCTGGCGCAGTCCTTCGCGCCTCCGCGCGCACGGCATCGTGGCCGGGACCCACGACGACGGCGATGTCGCGGGTTCCGGCGGATTTTGCCGCAGCCATCACGTGCGCCAGCAATGTCAGCCCGCCTAATTCGTGCATGACCTTTGGCATGCGCGAACGCATTCGCGTGCCTTCGCCGGCGGCGAGCACGATGGCAAGACATGATCGACGAGGCATCCGGATTTGGCTCTCGATGTCGCAGAGATTGCCGCATCCCATAGCCGAGGCTGCTGGCGGGCAAAAGCCCGATACCCGAACATCATGAAACGCGGCAAAAAGCGGGATTTGGCGGATTCTGCTAATGTTTTCAATGATTCGCCCATCGAGGACCCCATGGCGATCGAGCCGGCGCCGGTCGAAATCAATCTGCGCGACCCGCGCAAAGGCGGGCGCGACTTCTCTGCCTTGCTCTGGCTCTGCGGTTGGGGCGTGGCGACGGCCGTTGCGCTGAGCGTGCTTGCCATAACCAGTCAAACCAAGACCGCAACCGACCGCCTGCACTCGATTTTTGCAGCCAACGAGCCGACGGCCGTTGCGCAAATGCCTCCGCGCGTCACCCAGCTCGAGCTGGAAACCCAGATGTTGATCGAACAGGTCCGTGCTTTGAAGGTGGATCGTGACCGGCTGGCCGGACGCGTCGCGCTGCTCGAAAGCAGCGTCGACGACATGACCGGGACCATCAAACGGCAGGCGGCTGCCACTGCGGCGGCCCTTGCGGCACGAACAACCGCAACCTCGCCGCAGCCGGGCACCGCGACGCTGGCCGCGCCTGAAGTCAAAACCGACCCTGTCATCACCGCGTCCGTTCCCTTGCCGCCGGGACGCGCCTCGGCAGCGCAGGCCTCTGCCGAGCCTGACACACAGGCGGCACGTTCGAACGCATTCGGGCTCGATCTCGGCGGTGCGTCGACACTGGACGGCGTGCGGGAACGCTGGATGACCGTGAAGGCCGGTTTTGGTCCGCTCCTGAGCGGCCTGCACCCGCTGGCAGCGCCAGAGCGCCGCCAGGGCAAAGCGGGTTACCGGCTCGTGGTCGGTCCGCTGCCCAACAGCCCGGCCGCAACCGGGCTTTGCGCGCATTTCAATGCCGCGCACACGCCCTGTCGAGCCGTCAAGTTTGAGGGCGAACAGATCGCTCAGCGTTGATTGCGGCGGCGTTGCGGCGTCATACTGAGCGCATGAAACTGTTTCTTCCGAGCGCGCGGGCAACGAACTGGCTGCTGATCGTCGGATTTTGCTCGATCGGTTATGCGATTTACATGCGTTATCTCGCGATCGAACAATCGACGGTCGGGCTTGCCTGCCAGGCCGGTTTGAACACCTGGCTCTGCTTCACTCGCCAGATCACCATCGTGCTGTTCACCTATTCCGCTTTTGGCTGGACCGCGTTGATTGTCGCCACGCTCAATTTGCTGAGGCCATCGCTTGTTCTGTTCGCGATTGGGCTCGCGGCGGCCTGTCTCGGAGTCGTGCTGTATAATGTCGGATTGTCCGCTCTCGCCGCCGGCTTGCTGGTGCTCAGCTTTGCGCGTCGCGCGCCTGAACCAGATTGAACGCCAGCGCCGCCAGGACCGCGCAGACCCACAACGACTGCCAGTTGGCAAAGGTTTCGTTGAAGACAATGTAAACCGCGGACAGCGCGAGCACGCAGGCCGCCGACATTTCCGCAATACCGCGTGTCCCTTTCGCACGGCCGACAATAAATCCATGCACGACGAAAGGCAGGACCGCCGCGGTGAGCGGCGCAAAGGGGAAATCGCGGTAGCGGGGGTCGAATACCAGGCCGAGCGCGACAAGGAAGGCCAGCAGCAGCACCACAATCAATATGGCTCCGGCGGCGGCGCCGAGCGGCGCAGTGACGCGCTGCTCTCTCGGCCCAAGCAATTGCGCAAAACTGGGAACGAAAGTTTTTCTCATGATCGCCATGCTCAAAATGACCGGCGCCAGGAATGCGGCTGCGGCGAGCGCCAGGGAACGCGCCCAGCCGGCAATGCCGAGGCTCTCGATCGGAACGTTTTCAATCGTCCATCCGATGAGCGCTCCGCCGACCAACGCGTTCGTGCTCACGCCCAGCCATTGCAAAATGCGGGCGCTTTCGCCTCGCACATAGATCGCCGCGCCGAATACAATGATGGCCAACAGGATTCCGCCAATGCCCTGCCATATCCAGAACGGATGATTGGAGACCGGCTGTGACCAACCGAATTTCGGCGCGCGTGAATAGCCGTCGAGCAGTCCCCAATGGCCGCCGACTGTCCCTTCGAGCGCGCGCTTCCACGGCTGATCGAAAGCCTCGATGACATTGACGTTGAAATTTTCGCGCTTGCTGAGCGCGAGCACGTCCTGGATCACCCTTGCCTGGTTCACCGGCGATGGCAGGGCGCCTTCACGCATGCGGCCGGCGCTCGGCCAGCCGACTTCCCCGATGAGGACTTCCTTGCCCGGAAACGCGTCAACGACTTGCCGGCGAATAGCGTCGACATGCGCCCCGGCCCGTCCGGCGGAAATCGGAAAGTCCTCCCAATAGGGCAGGATATGAATGGTGACGAAATCGACGGCATTGGCGATGTCGCTGTTGCGCAGCCAGAATTCCCAGACGTCCGCATAGGTCACCGGCACGCGGACCCGCGCCTTGACGGCCCGGATTGTCCGCGCAAGGTCGGTCGCCGTCATGTCGCCGCGCAGAAGCACCTCGTTGCCGACGACAACGGCGCGGATGGTGTCCGGATATTTGTTCGCAAGCGCGATGGCGGTCTCGATCTGGTAGTTGTTTTTCGCCGGATGGCTGGACAGCCACAGCCCCTGCATAACCTTCAGGCCGTATCTGGCGGCAATCCCGGCGATCTGGTCGAGGCCGAAATCGACCGAGTATGTGCGAACGCAGTCTGTGATTTCCGATAGTCGGGCCAGGTCGTCGTCGATCTGGGCTGCCGGGATCATCGTTGCCGGATCAAGCGGCGTCTGCAGCCCCCGGAAGGGCGTGTAGGATACGCAATAGAGTTTCTCCGCCCGTCCGGCCTGGGAGTACGGCATGAGAATCGGGCTGCCCAGCCAAACCCAGACACCGGCAATCGCCATCGCCACAAGGGCGAGGCAGGTGAGAGCATGGCGCATCGGAGGTCCGAACAATGAAGTCGACGGTTGCCGTCCGGCTTATCGCGCACCGCCGCCCCTGCCAAGGTTATCGGTCTTAAGCAATGATTGTGGTTACGCTGGACAAAGGGACCGGGTTGAGGCCAAGTCTCAAAGGCAAGTCTTAAGGCAAGTCTTAAGGCAAGTCTTGCGGATTGGAATTCTGGTTAATGCGCGCCGGGCCGGCGTGTGGGCAAATTCACCAGAGAAAACACCGCCGTATTGGCGTCCCATTCCAGTTGCAAGACAGGCGCGAGGCATGGCGTAACGCCAAGTAAAAAAACACATCCGACGGGGACAATGCGGGTTTCATTCGAGTTGCGTCAGGTCTTTACCGTGCTTTGTTGCGCGGCTGCCCTGAATATTCTTGCCCCGGCGGCCTTTGCGCAAAGCGGCAACGGCAAGCCGCCCGAACCCCAGAAATCGGCAGTTGATACGGCCAAGGAAGGCCAGAAGAAGATCGACGAGATCGCCGAGGCTTCCCGTGCCTTGAGCGGACCGGCCGGCAACCCGGAATGTGTCTGGCTCGGCCGCCGCGTGGTTAGCCTTCTCTGGCGCGACGACCTCGATACGGCTTTTAGGCATCTCGACCTTTACGACCGCTTCGGCTGCCCGGGTCCCCATATCCAGGCCACTTTCCGCTGCCTGGTCCGGCAGGGAAACATCGATCCGAAGCAGCAGGAAACGCTTAACGGCCGGATTCACGCATGCTGGCTTAACCCTAATCTTGAGCCTGCCCCTGCCACGGCGGCCGTACCGTCGGCTCAACCGCCAGCGGCTACTTCGGGCGGAACCACCCAGCGCTAGGCGGCGTTCTCAGTAACGAATTTCATTGGGACGCCATGCAAGTGCCTAGGATTTGCCATGTCGGCTAGTTACTTGAATCGTCACCTTATGCCGCGCTACGTTTTGCTTGCGCAGACGGAGTATCGGCTGGGCCCAGGGGACGGGCTCAGGGGTCTGCCATCCTGCCCCGCTTGGTTTTGAGTTCTATGCGCACCGTCGCTGCCGTGATCGCCCTCGTGGCGTGCGTGCATGCCGGGTTGTGGGCGTTAATGCGCGATGACGTTCGCGCCCCCGACTTCGAAGGCCAGCTCGCAAGCGTTTCCTACGCGCCGTTCAAAGGCTCCGAACACCCCGACAGCACCACCGCACAGGCGGCGCAGATCCGTTCCGACCTGAAGCTTCTCGCGCCCTACACCCGTGCAATTCGAACCTATTCGGCGACCGGCGGTGTCGAGCTCGTGCCGGGCATTGCTTCGGAGTTCGGGCTCCGCGTTACAGCCGGCGCCTGGATCGACAAGAATAAGGATCGCAATGAGCGTGAAATCCGTTCGGTGATCGAGCTTTCAAAGCGCCATAGCAACGTCAACGGCATTATCGTCGGCAACGAAACGATCTACCGCGACGAACAGAAAGTCAGCGACCTGATTCAGATGATCCAGCGCGTGAAGCGCTCGACGAATGTTCCCGTCACCACCGGCGAAATCTGGCACGTCTGGATCGAGCACCCTGAACTGGTTTCTGCCGTCGACTATATTGCCGCGCACATACTTCCTTACTGGGAAGGATTCTCGGAGACGCAGACGGTCGACCAGGCCGTGATCATCTACGACAAGCTCCGCAAGGCCTATCCGGGCAAGCGAATCGTCATCGCGGAGTTCGGTTGGCCGAGTGCCGGCTACAATATGCACCGGGCGAATCCGGGCCGCATCGAACAGGCGGTCGTGCTGCGCGATTTTGTGGCGCGCGCGGATGCCTACGGCATGGACTACAACATCGTCGAAGCGATCGACCAGCCGTGGAAGACAAACGAAGGGGGCGTCGGGCCCTATTGGGGAATTTTCGACGCTTCTCGTCATCCCAAGTTCAGCTGGACGGGGCCGATCACCGACCCCGATCACTGGAAGCTTGCGGCCATTGCCATCCTCGTGAGCGTGCTGCTCTCGCTGCCGCTGCTCGCGATGAGTGCCGTCACTCTGTGGCAAGCCGTGATGCTGACGAGCGCCGCGAACGTCGTTGGCGTGTGGTTCGCCGCCGTCTTCGCATACTGGAACGGCCACTATTTCGTTCCGGGCGCCGCATTCGCGCTTGGCCTCGGCATCATTCTGCTGATCCCGCTGATCGTCATCGCACTCGCGCGCGTCGAAGAAATTGCCGCCATCGCTTTCGGGCGCAAACCGCTGCGGCTCATCAATAGCCCCCCGCTCGTACCCGAGGCCTGCGCGCCAAAAGTGTCGATTCACATTCCCGCGTATAATGAGCCGCCCGAGATGCTCAAACAGACCCTCGACGCAGTCGCGCGGCTCGACTACCCAAACTATGAGTGCATCATCGTCATCAACAACACGCCCGATCCGGCAATGTGGCTGCCGGTCGAAGAGCACTGCCGTCAACTCGGCGAGCGCTTCAAGTTCGTGCGTGAAGACAACCTCGCCGGCTTCAAGGCGGGCGCATTGCGGCTGGCGCTTGCGCACACGGCGCCTGATGCCGAGGTGATCGGCGTCATAGACGCCGACTACGTGGTGCAGCCCGACTGGCTCAAGGACCTTGTTCCGCTGTTCAGCGACCCGGCGGTCGGCCTTGTCCAGGCGCCGCAGGATCACCGCGACGGCGAGCGCAGCGTCATGCACCATGCGATGAACGGCGAATACGCCGGTTTCTTCGACATCGGCATGGTCCAGCGCAATGAGTTCAATGCGATCATCGTGCACGGCACCATGTGCCTGATCCGGCGCAGGGCCATCGAGGCCGCGGGCGGCTGGTCGAGCGATACGATCTGCGAAGACACCGACCTTGGGCTCACCTTGCTCGAGCTCGGCTGGCAGGCGCATTACACCAATCATCGCTACGGCCATGGACTACTGCCGGACAGCTTCGAGGCCTACAAGAAGCAGCGCAATCGCTGGGCCTATGGCGGCTTCCAGATCATGAAAAAGCACTGGCGCCGCTTCCTGCCCGGTGCGAGCCGTCTCAACCGTGACCAGAAGCGCGAATTCGCACTCGGTTGGCTCAACTGGCTCGGCGCCGAGAGCATCGGCGTGGCTGTGGCCATCCTCAATATTATCTGGGTGCCGGTTGTCGCCTTCCTCGATATCGCCGTGCCGGACCGTATTCTGACCACGCCGATCATCGCGAGTTTCATTGTTTCAGTCGTGCATTTTGCCACGCTCTATCAATTGCGTGTGCGGCCGCGCATGGGCCAGCTGCTCGGGTCCGTCTTTGCAGCGATGTCCGTGCAATGGACGGTCGCCCGCGCCGTCGGCTTCGGCGTGATCAAGGATCGCCTGCCGTTCGTGCGCACCTCGAAAGGCGGGCTGCGCCGCACCACGGACTTCCACGCATTCTGGGAGGCGGTGCTGGCGGGGTTGCTGATCCTCGGCGCCGTCGTGTTGGTCATGACGAATTACAAGGAAGTGCGCGAGATCAATGTCTTCGCTTTCGTGCTCGTGGTGCAGAGTCTGCCGTTCATCGCGGCTGTCGGACTGGCCGTAATCGAGCGCACGCGCCTGAATGACTACGCCTATTGGCGCACGGTCGAGGCCCGCGTTACGCGCCTGATCCCCGCCCTGCGCCGCAATGGCGCGCTGGCGAAAGCCACGCAGCCGGTCCCGACCCAGAACCCCGGCGAGCTCGTTCAGTAAGTCCGTAGCTAGGCGGGCAACGCCGTTTCGACCAGCTTCACCCAGTACGACGTGCCGAACGGGATCACCTCGTCATTGAAATTGTATGACGGGTGATGCAGTCCGGCGCTCGGGCCGTTGCCGATCCAGATAAATGCACCCGGCCGGGTGTTGAGCATGAACGAAAAATCCTCCGCGCCCATCATCGGCGGAAGTCCGGTATCGACTTTGTCCTGCCCGGCAATCTGGCCGGCGACCGATGCGGCAAACTCCGTTTGCTTCTCGTGGTTCACAAGCACCGGGTAGCCGCGCTTGTAGGTGAGCCTGGCCTTGGCGCCATAGGCGGCGGCGGTGCTTTCCACAACCACAGGCAGACGCTTCTCGAGCAGATCGCGGACTTCGGGCGCGAGACTGCGCGCGGTCCCGCGCAGCTGCACCGTCTGGGGAATGACATTGTCGGTGTTGCCGGCGCGGAACATGCAGATCGACACGACCGCCGACTTGAGCGGGTCGACATTGCGCGAGACCACTGACTGGAGCGCGTTGATGATCTGCGCGCCGACGAGAACCGTGTCGACGCCGAGATGCGGGCGTGCCGCGTGGGCGCCGACGCCTTCGATATCGATGGTCAGCGCATCGGCCGCCGCCATCATCGGTCCCGGGCGGATGCCAAACGCGCCGACGGGCATTCCGGGATAGTTGTGCATCCCGAAAACCTCCTCGATGCCAAAGCGGTCCATCAGCCCGTCATCGACCATCGCCTTGCCGCCTCCGCCGCCTTCTTCCGCCGGCTGGAAGATGACAACGGCCGTGCCGGAGAAATTCCGGGTCTCCGCAAGGTACCTGGCGGCACCGAGCAGCATTGCGGTGTGGCCGTCATGGCCGCAGGCGTGCATCTTGCCCGGCACGGTCGACTTGTATGGCAGGTCGTTCGCCTCTTCGATCGGCAGTGCGTCCATGTCGGCTCTCAGCCCGATGGCTTTTCCGGATTTACCCTTCTTCCCCCGGATAACCCCGACCACGCCAGTGCGCCCGAGACCGGTTACGACCTCGTCGCAGCCGAACGCCTTGAGTTTCTCGGCAACGGTCCCCGCCGTGCGATGCACGTCGTACTGCAGCTCCGGGTGCATGTGCAGGTCGCGCCGCCACGCGGCGATGTCGGCATGAAGGTCGGCGACGCGGTTCACGATCGGCATGGCTCACTCCCTGGCCGATCCAGTGTAGCAAACCACAGGGCGCCGGTGCGAGTTCAGCAAATAAGCGGGCCTGGCTATTGACCGGGCAGGTTGCCGCCCCTACACCGGCCCCTCAAATCCTGGCAACGGGCGCGTAGCTCAGTGGTAGAGCAACTGACTTTTAATCAGTAGGTCGATGGTTCGATCCCATCCGCGCTCACCAAGATAATCAGAGAATTAGTAGCTCTTGGCTAGGCTATTACGCGCGCATGGCGCTCGCTAACTCGTCGCCTTTTGCAAATGGCAAGTGCGCCTATTTTTTGCTCGCCCTTTTCTTTTCGCAGGCTGCCATACACCGATTCATACAGGTTGGCGCTCCCCCGGTCATCATTCCGCCGCTGCAATACTGCTGGCGGCAAACTTCCGCGCACGATCTGGCTTGTGCCGAAGCTGGCAGCATTTGAGTCAAAAGCCCAAGCCCGAGGACCAAAAGAAATAACCGCATGATTTCCTCCTCAGCAAGGCAACGGACCACGCCAAATAGCGGCGGCTGGGCGACGCCACTATCAAACAACTACTGGAACTGGACGGCCACCGTTTCCGCATAGAAGCACTGTTGGCACTCAAACGTGCGCAAGTCCTCATGGACGTTTTCGGTCACTTCGATCTCGGACAAAAACATCGGGAGCCCGCATTTGGGGCACCGTCGCTGACCAATCGGTGGCTTCGTCGCGTCGTGTGGCTGCGGCATGACCTGAACTCCCAACCGTCCCCCGACACCGTCAGCCTAGTGGTGGTGTTCTACGGAAGTCCAATCACTATCCTGTATGTCGGTGGCGTTACAAACCGTGAGCTGCGCTGACTATTCGTCGAAAATAGACCGCTCGCGCCGAACCATGTGACTCAGGGTCTGAGACATAAGTTCATTCAGATCCACATGTCGGTTTAGATACTGCGTAGCGGGATCGTCCGGTGGTGAATACCACGCCAGCTCACACGTCTGAGTGCTGGTGGTCTGATGCGTGTCCATGGTCGGCTCCTGTCAGTGAGCTTGCCCTTGTCCCCTTCACGCTAACGGGACTCCCACCAGTCGCCAGTGATGGCCGTCACATAACGGTGTTTTTTCGCTCGATTTATTCAAGACTTGGCGGCTGTCATGTTTCACCGCCCCTTTTCCCGCGAGGCGGTCGAACACGAACTGACCCCAGACAGCTGGGGTGGCCGCTGGGGTCAATCCCTGCCGGACGCTCGGGGGATGGGGACGGAGGGGCGTCCAGCTTCGAGGATTACGTAGGTCAGATCGGGCACGCTTCAAGCACCGGCGTCAATTTAATTGCCCCGACCCCCCGCATATGCGGCCGACGAAGGGCAGCTCTGCGCCCGACCTCGGCAAGCCGCAAACGCTTTGAAATGCGACCCGGTTGGAGATGATCGCCGCGCGGCGCTTAAGATTAATGGTCCGACTGCCTTGCGCCGACGAGCAAATAAATCTAGCGAGTGCACGCTTCTTTGGAGAAATCGATGCGAATGCCGCTTCTCGCCTACTTCCTGGTCATGGGAATCATTCTTTTTGCCGGCTTGGTCTTGGTAAGCAGCCAGCTTGAATCAAAATCGCTTCCAGTGTCTCAAAGAATCGGCGTTCCACCGCCGTTTAAATCCCTGCCCGATGCGAACGGCTCGCCGGCAGGCACGGTGAATTCTGCCGTCGAATAGTCGGCGGTGAGCAGCTTTTGTAAATTGCATAAGCGTTGAACTAATCGCGATGCGGCGACTGGGATAAAAACTATCGTCCTTCGAAAACCTGTCCGCCCTGATCGGCGCACTCATTTCGGTTTTTTGAGGATCCGACCGCTTGCTATCGGCGCATAGTCGCAATCGCACTGTTTTCGCGTGCAGTGCGCAAGTGGCAGTCTCGGCACGGCGCTGCAAATGTATGACACGTCCTTTTGCAATCGAGCGGCGTCGCAGGCCGACGCGCCGGGCGTGATGCAAATGTGATGCAAGAGACCAAGCTTGTGCGCCTTTTTAAACGCGCGCAACGAACGGGCGATGTGTTTCGGCGTCCTGTGCATGGCTTGCCTCAAGCGCCGCCGAAATATCATCTCGGGCGACGCCGATGTCGCCAAACTGGAATTCACGCTAACCGTTAGCGATAAGTCTTAGGATTCAGATTTCTTAAGAGCCTATCCTTATCGCTTGGACGACGACTGTCCGGTGACTGCGGTGAGCGGAATAAGATGGCGCGGGACGATGACCCGCTGGTTCGCCACAAGCGCGCCATTCTCCGGAATCTGATTGATCTGCGTGAGCGACCACAGAGGCACGCGGTAACTGATTGCGAGCGTCTGCAGCGTGTCGCCTGCCCGGACAAAGGCCGGCATGCCGCTGTCCCACAGATCAACCGTGGCATCGGGAGGGACAACATAGCGGATGGGTACCGTTTCGCCTTCGAGTTTGGCGGGCGTGTCCGGAATCTGCAGGATCTTGTTGAGCAGTTGCGTATGGATGATATCCATCTTGTCGATATTGATATGCAGGACACCCTTGAGCTTCGAGAGATCGAAGCTTGCATAGTGTCCCTGAAAGCCTTTCTCCGGCATGACGTCGCCGCCACCCAGCACGTCGCGCGCCAGGAAGATGTTCATGTAACGCTCAACGTTCATCGGCAATTTCGGCATCAGGTGAGCGGGGTCGATCGTGACGACCAGGCTGACCGGAATGTTTTCGGCCTGGAGTTTTTCCGCAAACTGCAGCGCGCAGAAACCGCCCATGGAATGTCCGATGAGAGTGATGGGTGCGGGATCCTGGCGGTACTCGCGAATGGCCCGCTCGGCGACGAGCTGACAAACTGTAAATTCATTGACGTCCACTGACACACCGGCCTCTTCGATACGCTTCGCCAGCTTGTCCATCCCGCGCGAGAAGATCAGGCCCAACGCACCACGGAACAGATAGACGCGCCCGCGCGGAAGCGCAGTTGGGGTGGGCGATGGGGCTGGCGCGGTGATTGCTGCCGGCGCCGCCTGCGCGCTGGCCGCACTCCCTGCGGCGGGCAACGCACAAAGGACGCAGCCTGACACAGTCACTGCGCCCAGGACGGAGACGATTTGCACCGGCGACACCCCACGCTTTCGGCCTTGCTTGCGGCACTAAGGAACGCGAATCATCCTAAATCAAGGCACGGTCACGGTTCCGGCCTCAAACCCGATCGGCCCAGCCTGCGATGGGCTCGGCATTAATCGCAAACCATCCAGCAATGGCCGTACAAATTACACACGCGGTGTGAATTGACGCCGCCACATCCGGTGTAGACAGGTTGTCGCCCCTGATGGCGGATGATCACGTATTTCTTGCGGCATATTCCGCGCGCGTCCCGGTAGCGGTTGAATCCGCACCCATCGGCAACCGGAATCACCAACCTCGCCTGCTCTGTCCCGATTGGCCCGGGCGGCATCGCATTTGCAGCGCCGACCGCCAGACCAAGCGCCGCCGAGACTACGATATACGTCATCATTTTAGTCATTTTGCCACCGGTCGAATGTGGTCGGCGAGATGATAGAGGCCCGCTGCCCCTTGTCCATCCGGGCGTGGTCGCTGGTCGCACCGTAGCGCGATACTGGCTATGGTCCCCCGGACACATCATGGCCCGCACCGCTCATGGCAGCATCGCTGACACTCGTACGTGCCTCGCGAAATCGTGATGGCGAATGGTCGTCAGACGATTACGAGGTCTTCGACGGCAAGCAATTGGTCGGGCGTATCGCGTTGATGCCGCAGGCGCCGGAAGGCCGGCCGTGGTTCTGGACGATCACGGCGCGCCCTGAAAGCAGTCAGAATAAGGGCTATGCCGTGAGTCGCGAGCAGGCCATGCTGGAATTCAATGCACGGTGGCTCAACCCTGCACGCTTCTAGCCAATTATAGATGCACTGCGGCAATTCGACCGCCGTCTTCGTAAAATCGTCGAAAACGGGCCGCACTGCGTGCAACGCTCGTTACTTTCTGTCGTAAAACTTTATCGATCCAGCCACCACAGTTTCATCAAAGCGTCGCGCCCTTGCCAAGATGCATCTGTAGGTAAGGGGGCATACGGGGAGAAAAAGGGATCAGGAGACCGTGATATGCAGCTTCATGAACTTCGAAAGAAGCTCTCCGCCATCCGCAGTTTTGCGACTCCCACGCAATGTCCGCAGTGCGGGGACGTGATGGTCGCACCGGTCTCGTCGGAGTTTGTCGAGGGCGGCGAAATTCGTCACCACTGGGAATGTGAGTCCTGTGGCGAAATTTCCAGCACGTCGATTCCGCTGACGTCTCATTCTCATTGAAAATTTCGCGCCGGAATAGTTCCGGGTATAGAGTGTTCTTCCTCTGTGATGCGTTTTCCGCATTTCTAGGGAGAAGGCTTTATGACGACGACATTTGTGCGGTCAGGCCTGGCCGCCCTCGCCTGTATCGCTGCGGTGCTGCTCTCCGCGGCCGCTTTCGCCGCCACGGTCAATCTGAAAGCCGAACTGAAGGCCTCGAACGAAGTCCCGCCGGTCGACAGCAAAGGCAGCGGCTCCGTGACCGCCACTTTTGACACTGCAAGCAAGCATCTGTCATGGAAGGGCAGCGTGACCGGCCTGTCGGGGCCGGCAACGGCTGCCCATTTCCACTCCGCCGAATCCGGCAAGAACGGCGCCGTCGTGGTGCCAATTGCCGGCGCCGATAAGGGCTCGTTCGAAGGCTCGGCAACGCTCACCGACGCGCAGGCCGAGGAATTGATGGCCGGAAAGTGGTACGTGAACATCCACACCGCCGCCAACAAAGCCGGGGAAATTCGTGGCCAGGTTCTGAAATAGCCGGGCCAGAGACAAGGCGAAAATTCACCCTTCCCGACCCGCCTGCGCGGTGCAGGCGGGTTTTGTTGTCATGCCCGGCATGCTTTGCCTCTGGCTAATTCAGGTTTTATGGTCGGCTGTTCTCGTGTTGGTGATCGAGGTGACCCCATGGCGCGTGCGAATGGTTCCGCCCCCTTTCTCATTTCCGGCGGCGGCATCGGCGGCCTGATCACGGCCTATGCGCTTGCCCGCAAAGGATTCCCGGTCCACGTTTTTGAGCAATCGCCCGAGTTCCGCGAGGTCGGCGCCGGCATCCAGTTGGGGCCCAACATCTTTCGCGTGCTCGAAAAGGTCGGCCTGAAGGATGCGATCCTGGCCGACGCGCACCGCCCTCCCGCACAGGAAATGCGCGACGCGCTCACCGGAAAACTCATCACCAATATTCCGTTGGCGGAGGCCTTTTTCAAACGGTTCGGCCAGCCCTACGCGGTGACCCACCGGGCCGACATCCACAATGCTTTTCTCAGGGCATGCCAGGGCAGCAACCTGATCACGCTGGAGACAAGCCGACGGGTTGATGCCTACAAGGATCACGGCGACGGCGTCAGCGTCACGCTCAACAACGGTGAAACGGTCGAGGGCCGCGCGCTGATCGGCTGCGACGGCATGTGGTCGAAAATCCGCGAGCAGGTCGTCGGCGACGGCAAGCCGCGCGTCTCCGGGCATATCGCCTATCGCGCCGTGCTCAAACATGAGGACGTGCCAAAGGATCTCTGGCGGCCCGATGTCGTCCTGTGGGCCGGCCCACGCACGCACTTCGTGCACTACCCGCTGCGGCGCGGCGAGCTCTACAATCTCGTCGCCGTCTTCCACTCCGATCACTACGAGGAAGGATGGAATGCCGAAGGCAGCAAGGAAGTGATGTGGCAGCACTTCAAGATGCAGGTACCGCAGGTGCTGCGCATGCTCGAACGGATCGACACCTGGCGCATGTGGGTCCTTTGCGACCGTGAACCAGTAAAGAACTGGTCGCAAGGACGCGTCACGCTGCTTGGCGACGCCGCGCACCCGATGCTGCAATATCTTGCGCAAGGCGCCTGCATGGCGACCGAGGACGCGATCGTTCTCGCCGATAAAGTCGCCGGCTCGCCTGACGATCCGGCGTCCGCTTTCAAGGCCTATCAGCAGGAACGTTATCTGCGCACTGGACGCACGCAGATCATGGCGCGCGTCTATGGGGAGTTCTATCACGCGCGCGGCGTTGCGGCCGAGTTGCGCGAGCTGGCGCTGTCGCCGCGCACGCCCGAAGAAAGCTATGAGGGCATCGCCTGGCTTTACGGCGGGCCGTAAGACCACTTTGTCGTTCCGGGGGCCGAGTAAAACGAGGCAACCCGGAATCCAGAACCAATGCGGGCCGTGAACTTGTCTCCGGGATTCCGGGCCTTCGCCCGCCGAAGGTTAGAGATTTTACGCTCGCCGCTTGAGGCTTCGGCCCGCAGGCGGGTCCGCGCCCATAGCGCATCGAAGACCCGCGCAAACGCGCTTATGGGCGCGTCCCGGAATGACCATCACGCCGCCTTCATCTGCGGATTCGACGCCGGCTGATCGAGATCGGCGTTCCAGGCATCGTAGCCGTAAAGCCAGCTGGTGTCGCCGTCGCCTTCGCGCATCCAGGTGTTGGCACTCGATATCGCCTGCACGACCGACGTGCGCGGTTTGCGATGAGCCTCGTAGCGTTTGAAGGCACCTTCAATGTCCTCGCCATTCACCGCCTCGAGACAGCGCGCCAGAATGGCGGCGTCCTCGATCGAGGTCGCCGCACCCTGAGCCATGTAGGGCGTCATCGGATGCGCGGAGTCGCCCAGCAGCACGACCCGACCGTCGCTCCAGCGCGGCAACGGCTCGCGCTCGAGGATCGCCCATTTGTGACAGTCCGGGCAGGCGTTGAGCACGTTGCGCACATCCTGGTGAAAGCCTTCATAGGCGGCGCGCAGATCCCTGACGTCGCCCTTGGCCGACCAGGATTCGCGCGTCAGCCATTCGGCAGGCTCCGGCACGCTGGTGACGAAGTAGACTTCGCCCCTCGCCTTGTTGGTGTAGTAAATGACGATGTGACGGTCAGTGCCCCACCATTTCGTGCGCGAGGACCCGATGTCGAAGCCGCCCATCAGCTTGGATGGGAACACCGCGCGATACGCGATGCGGCCTTTATGGATCGGCGCGTCCGGCCCGACCACAATGTCGCGCACCACCGAATGCACGCCATCGGCGCCCACAACGGCATCGGCGCTGGCCGTGCTGCCGTCCTCGAAGCGCAGCGTCACCCGCCCACCGGCCTGATCGAGCCCGACAAGCTTCTTGTTGAGATGAATGATCCCGGGCGGCACCACGGAGGCGAGTGCGTCATGCAAGTCGGCGCGGTGCATGCACAGGTAAGGTGCGTTGTACAAACTTTCCGGCATCGGCAATTCGCGCGTCACCTGGCCGGTATCCGCAAGGCGGTTGAGATGCGAATAAGGCGCAAAGGATGTCGCGCGCAGCCGGTCCTCGACACCTATACCGCGCAGGACCTTCATCGAGTTCGGCATCATCTGGATGCCGGCGCCGATGCGCGCAAAGCGCGCGGCCTGTTCGTACACCTGGACGTCGATGCCGACCTTCCGGAGGGTTGCCGCGACCGCCAGACCGCCCATCCCGGCGCCGACGATCGCAACTGAAAGTTTCTTCTTGTTCATTATTCCTCGCGGTTAGGGAATGGCTGGTCTATTTCCTCTCAATGCCGGCCTTGTCGATCACGTCGTTCCACTTCTTGATGTCGCCGGTAAGCCTGGTCATCATCTCGCCGGGCGAGCTTGCATGCGCGACCACGCCGACCTTGGCGAACTGCTCCTTGACGTCGGGCATCGCCAGCACCTCATGCATCGCCTTGTTCATGGTCGTGACGACCTCTTTAGGCGTGCCCTTCGGCACGCCGACAGCGTTCCACGAGATCACTTCGAAGCCTTTCACGCCGGCCTGCTCGACGGTCGGTATGCCTTTGAGCGTCGGCAGCGGCGACGGCTTCGGGCTCGATGTGGCCAGCACGCGGATCTTGCCGTCGTTGACCTGGCCCTGCACCGCCGGGGGGAAATCGACCTGCATCTGCACGTCGTTGCGCAGAAGCGCCACCACGATGTCGGGTGAATTCTTGTAGGGAACGATCTGCACGTTCAGGCCGGCCATCGATTTGAACAGCTCGGCGCCGAGATTTTGCGTGCCGCCGACGGCGATCGTGCCGACGTTGAGCTTGCCCGGCTGCGCTTTCGCCGCCTTGATGAAGTCGTCGAGCGTCTTGTACTCGGACTGGCTGTTGACGACGAAGACGAGATCGAAGGTGCCGACCATTGACACCGGCTCGAAGTCCTTCACCGGATCGAAGGGCAGACTCTTGAAGGCAGCAACGCTGATCGCCGTGCCGTTCGTCACCAGCGCCATTGTGTAGCCGTCCGGCGGCGCGGTAATCACCGCGCGCGCGGCGTTGATGCCGCCCGGGCCGGGCATGTTCTCGATGACGACGCGCTGGCCGAGCTTCTGGCTCAGCTTGTCCGCCATGATGCGCGAAGTCACGTCGGCGACGCCGCCGGCACCGAACGGCAGGACGATCTTGATCGGCTTTTCCGGCCACGCCGCCTTTGCGCCGCCCATTGGCGCGAGCATCAGCGCTGCCGCAGCCAGCACCACGGAACAGCGCGTCGCCTGGACTATTCTCTTGGTCATGTGCATCTCCTCCCCAGTCTTTGTTTTCTTATGATCCAAAACCATAAAGCCGTGCCGGATTGTCCACCAGCAGGCGTTTTTGTGCCAGCGGATCGGGCACGAATTGCGGCACCAGATCAACCAGGTCTGCCTCGTCGGCCTCATGCGTCGCATTCGGGTGCGGGAAATCAGTACCCCAGAGCACGCGCTCGGGCGCGGCCTCGACCAGCGCGCGGGCAATGGGCACGGCCGCGGTATATGGCGGCATCGAGATCCGTTCCGATCCGCAGACCTTGATCCAGCATTTTTCCAGGCGCGCAAGCTCGATCAAAGCGCGCAACGGCGGCTGATCGACGCCGGCAGCCGAGGGTACGCGGCCCATGTGATCGACGATGAACGGCAGCGGCAGTTTCCGCATCATATCCGAAAGCGGAATGATGTCGGGCGCGTCGACATGCAGCACCACGTGCCAGCCGCGCCCCTTGATGCGGTCGATGACCCGGTTGAAACCCGCCATGTCCGGCGCGCCGCCGAGATGCTTCACGAAGTTGAAGCGAACCCCGCGCACGCCGCCGGTGTCGAGTTTGTCGAAGTCCGCATCGGTGAAACTGTCATTGACGATCGCAACGCCGCGATAGCGCTTGGGATCTGACGCGATGCAGTCGAGCATTGCCGCATTGTCGATGCCGTGGCAGCTCGCCTGCACGATCACCGCGCGCTCGATGCCGAGATGCGCATGCAGCGCGGCGAGCATTTCCTTCGGCGCATCCTCCGGCGTGTAACGCCGGTTCGGCGCATAGGGAAAGTTCGCGGCTGGCCCGAAGACGTGACAATGCGCGTCGCAGGTGCCGGATGGAAGCTTGAATCGTGGCTTGCGACGATGTGAGAGGAAGGCGTGCACGTTCATGGGCTGGCTTTAGCGAAGCGGAACCCGCGAGACAACCCTCAGAGCGGAGGCAAATCGCCCTGCGCCCAGCCGGCCTCAGTTGCGGCCTGAAATTCGGAAAAGCGTCCGGCCGCAATCGCCTCGCGCATGCCGGCCATCAATGTCTGATAATAGGCAAGATTGATGGTCGAGAGCAGCACTGCGCCGAGAATCTCGTTGGCCTTGGTCAGATGATGCAGATAGGCACGCGAATAGCTGAGTGCGGCCGGATGCGCACTCTGCTCGTCGAGCGGCCGAGGGTCGTTCGCATGCCGCGCATTGGCGAGATTGATTGGGCCGAACCGCGTGAACGCCATGCCGTGACGCCCGTTGCGCGTCGGCAGCACGCAATCGAACATGTCGATGCCGCGTCTGACCGCCTCGATCAGATCGTGCGGCGTGCCGACACCCATCAGATAGCGCGGACGGTCCGCCGGCAAAGCCGGCGCCGTTTCGCTTAGAATCTTAAGCATCACCTCCTGCGGCTCGCCGACCGCGAGCCCACCGATCGCATAACCCTGGAAATCCATTCCGGTGAGCGCGCGGGCGCTTTCGCCGCGCAGCGTAAGATCATCGCCGCCCTGCACGATGCCGAACAACGCATAGCCTTGCTTCGCCCGACCCTCGAAGGCGCGCTTCGAGCGTTCGGCCCAGCGCAACGACAATTGCATTGCGCGCGCAATTTCCCCGGACGACGCCGGCAGCTTCAGGCACTCGTCGAGCTGCATCGAAATATCGGCGCCGAGCAGCGCCTGGATCTCGACCGCGCGCTCGGGCGACAGGTCGACCATGGCGCCGTCGAGATGCGAGCGGAAGGTGACGCCCTTGTCGCTGAGCTTGCGCAGATCGGACAGCGACATCACCTGGAAGCCGCCGGAGTCGGTGAGGATCGGCAGCGGCCAGTTCATGAATTTGTGCAGGCCGCCCAGCGCCGCGATCTGTTCGGCACCGGGGCGCAGCATCAGGTGATAGGTATTGCCAAGCACGATCTCGGCGCCAGTCGCCCGCACGTCGTCCGGCATAAGCCCTTTCACCGTCGCCTGCGTGCCGACCGGCATGAAGACCGGCGTCTGCACCTTGCCGTGCGGCGTGACGAATTCGCCGCGGCGCGCGGCGCCGTCGGTCTTGATCAGGCGGAAGGAGAAGGGCTCGGGCATCGAACAGTCATATCAGAACGGGGCGCGCTTCTCGTGTGCTCCCAGTATCTTCCCGCTCATTCCCGCGGAAAGCGGGAATCCAGCTTGAGACTTGGATATTTATCGTCCTGGGTCCCCGCTTCCGCGGGGACGAGCGGAAACAGTTTGCGCCACGGCGGGATACAACAAACACGCATCCCCATACGAATAGAACCGGTAGCCGGCTTCGATGGCGTGGGCATAGGCACGTTTCATGGTGTCGAGGCCGCAGAAGGCAGCGACCAGTATGAACAATGTCGAGCGCGGCAAATGGAAATTGGTCAACATCAGGTCGACGGCGCGAAATTTGTAGCCCGGCGTGATGAAGATCGACGTCTCGCCTGAGAAGGCTTTCAGGCGCCCATCCTCGCCGGCAGCGCTTTCCAGGAGCCGCAAAGCCGTCGAGCCGACGGCCACGATGCGCCCGCCTTTGGCACGCACGGTGTTGAGCGCGCCCGCCGTCTCGGCGGAAATACTGCCGAACTCGGCGTGCATGGCGTGGCCGGCGGTATCGTCGGCCTTCACCGGCAGGAAGGTGCCGGCGCCGACATGCAGGGTGACCTTCGCGACGCCGATGCCGCGTTCCTTGAGGGCCGCCAGCAGCTTTTCGGTGAAATGCAGACCCGCAGTCGGCGCCGCCACCGAGCCTTCCTCACGGGCGAAGAGGGTCTGGTAGTCGCTGCGATCCTTCTCGTCCGGCTCGCGGCGGGAGGCGATATAGGGTGGTAAGGGCATCTCGCCGCGCTCGGTGATCGCCTGGTCCAGGATGGGCCCGTGAAAGGAAAACGAGAGAGTTATCTCCCCTCCCTCGTCTTTCTGTGAAACTTGAGCGTCAAGCTCCCCGAGGAAGCAGACTTTTCCCTCGGTCCCAAAGCGCAGGACATCGCCGACGTCGAGCTTCTTGGCCGGCTTCACGAAGGCCCGCCAATGTGAGCCGTCGATGCGCTTGTGCAGGGTCGCCTCGATCGCCGGCTCTGCGCTGCCCCGTCCGATGCGCCGGCCATGCAGGCGCGCGGCAATCACCTTGCTGTCATTGACCACCAGGCAGTCGCCCGCGCGGAGCAGACCCGGAAGATCGGTAATCCTGTGGTCTTCGAAGCCAGCCGCTTCGTCCGGCTTGACGACGAGCAGCCGCGCGGAATCGCGCGGGCTGGCCGGCCGCAGGGCAATGCGGTCGGCCGGCAGATCGAAATCGAAAAGGTCGGTTTTCATGACTCTATGTCGTCATGCCCGCGCTTGTCGCGGGCATCCCGCTTAGATAGGCACTGCCTTGCCATCCTAAGCGAGATGGCCGGGACGAGCCCGGCCAAGACGAAAACCTACGAAGGCGCCCACTACGCCCCCATCGTCGCCTTGACGATCTTGTCGGGGTTCTCGACCGGCTCGCCGCGTTTGATCTTGTCAACGTTCTCCATGCCCTCGATCACCTTGCCCCAGACCGTATACTGGTTGTCGAGAAAACGGGCGTCGTCGAAGCAGATGAAAAACTGGCTGTCGCCCGAGTCCGGATTGCTCGCGCGCGCCATCGACACGATGCCGCGCACATGCGGCTCCTTGTTGAACTCGGCCTTGAGCTTCTTGCCGGAACCGCCGGTCCCGGTGCCGTGCGGGCAGCCGGTCTGCGCCATGAAGCCGTCGATCACACGGTGAAAAACGATCCCGTCGTAAAAGCCGTCCTTCACCAGTTCCTTGATGCGCGCGACATGCCCCGGCGCAAGGTCGGGGCGCATCTCGATCACGACTTTGCCCTTGGTGGTCTCCAGCGTCATCGTGTCTTCCGGTTTCGCCATAGCACTCCCTCTCACGATACAAACATAACAGACAGCCGCGTCAGCGCTCGATAGTTGCCTTCTTGATGTAATCCATGCGCGGAAACTCTTTCGACAGGTAGGCATTGCCTTCGTTCTGGAGGCGGCTCTGGTCAGGGCCGCGGCCGCGCGGCGCGCCTTCGCCGTACTCCGCATTGATCGCATCGACGACATTCATTCCCGATACGACACGCCCGAACGGCGCAAAACCCATTTTGTCGAGCTGCGAGTTGTCCGCAAAATTGATAAAGACCTGGCTGGTGCGCGTGTTCGGCCCCGCGGTCGCGAAGGTGATCATGCCGCGCGTGTTGCTTTGCGTGACTGCATCGTCGGAAATCTGCGCGGCGCGCCAGCGCGCCATGATGTTCGGATCGCCGTTGATGCCGAACTGCACCATGAAGCCGGAAATCACGCGGAAGAAGCGCACATTGTCGTAGAAACCGTTCTTCACGAGATTGTAGAAGCGGTCGGCGCCTTTCGGCGCCCAGGCACGTGTCACCTCGACCACGAACACGCCTTTGGTGGTGTCGAAGCGCGCTCTGTAGGTCGCCGGCGCCTGCTCGCGCAGGCCTGCGGGATTTTCCAGCATCGACTGGGCGAAAGCGGGCGCTGCAAACAGTATCAGCGTGAAAGCGAGAGAGATCAGCTTGAACCGGCGGGTGATCATTGCACTCCTCGTTGCGGCGGCGCGCCCGGATCAGCGCGCGAATTTCTTTTTCAGGCGCGCGACAACCGGAGCCGGCACGAAGGCCGAAACGTCGCCGCCCATGCCGGCGATCTGCCGGACCAATGTGGCGGTGATCGGGCGTACCGCCGGCGAAGCCGGCAGGAATACCGTAACGATGTCAGGCGCCATCGCGCCGTTCATGCCCGCCATCTGCATTTCGTAGTCGAGATCGGTCCCGTCACGCAGGCCGCGGACGAGGATGGTCGCGCCCGCCTTGCGCGCCGCGTCAACCACCAGATTTGAGAACGTAACGCAGGACAATTCGCATTTGGCCTCGTGCGCAAACGGCGCGCAGTTCTCGTGCAGCATGGCCGTGCGCTCTTCGGCGGTAAACAATGGGGTCTTGCCCGGATGCACGCCAATGGCGATTACCAGCCGGTCCGCGAGCCGGACGGCATGCCGCACCACGTCGAGATGGCCGTTGGTGACCGGGTCGAATGACCCCGCGTAAAGGGCTATTCTCGGCATAAATCGGGGTCTAACCCGCCCTCTGCGGGCTCGCAAGGCCGCGGCCTTCGCGCCTTGAACCTTTTCCCCGGCAGCCGCAACCAATGTGCAGGAGGCAGCCGGAAATCCGCTGTTTTGTGACTCGGGTCACAGAACCGGGTGGTCGCCCGCCGTATTCCATCCTTGCCGAGAGCGAACGCTCCGGCAGTGGCCTGCACAGGGGGCTGTCATGATGAAATCACTCGCTGCCGTTGTCGTTGCCGCGACCATCGCCGCCGCGATCACGCTTCTATCCGCTCCGACCACCGAACTGGTCGCGAGCCCCCTGCCCAGGCCGGCCGCCGATGCGATGAAAGCCTGCAACCAGCAGCCGTGGCCCTATTCCAACTGTGTCGGCACCGAGTTCGGCAATCCGAAGGTACGGCTGATCGCCATAGGTCGCGCCGGGTAACAAGACGCCTTACTTCACCGCCAGTGCGGCGCTAGGCTCCTCCTGGGCAAAACATCCTGAGGAGAGCACCGATGCGCCGCGCCGGTCTTGGCACAGTTCTTGTCGCCGCCCTGCTGCTGTGGGCGGCCGCCGCTTCCGCACAGGATTACCCGACCCGTCCGATCCGCATCATCGTGCCGACGCCTGCCGGTGGACCGGTCGACGTGATGGCGCGCGTGCTCGCCAATGCGTTGCCGCCGGTGCTCGGGCAGAACGTCTTCATCGAGAATAAGCCCGGTGCCGGCAACACCATCGGCTCACGTGCGGCCGCATCCGCTGATCCCGACGGCTACACGCTGATGGTCTCGTCCGCGAGCGGTCTGATCATGAGCCCGATGATCCACAGGAATGCGGGTTACGATGCATCGAGCTTTGCTGCGATTGCACTCGTCGCCGAGACGCCGCAGGTGCTGGTGGTGAATGCGCAGACACCGTTCAAGTCGGTCGCCGATCTCGTTGCCTATGCCAAAGCCAGTCCCGGCAAGCTCAATTACTCGACCGGCGGCGTCGGCACACTGCCGCATCTGAATGCCGAACTGTTCAAGTCGGTAAGCGGCACCAATATTGTGCACGTGCCCTACAAAGGCGGCGGACCTGCGCTGACCGCGGTCGTGGCCGGCGAGGCACAGATGACATTCGATACCGTAAGCACGTCACTGCAGCTGATCCAGGACGGCAAGCTGCGCGCGCTCGCGATCGTCGGGCCGAAGCGTGCGCCCGAATTGCCCGACGTGCCGGCCATGCCCGAGCTCGGGTTTCCTTCCGTGACGAGCGGCGCCTGGACCGCGCTGATGGCGCCGCGCGATACGCCGCCCGCGATCATCGCCAGGCTCAACGCCGCGACCAACGCGGCACTTAAGGGCAACGCCATGACGGCGGCCCTGTCGAAGCTCGGTGCGCAGCCGCGCGGCGGCGCGCCGCAGGACCTCACCGATCACATCCGGCACGAGACGGAAAAGTGGAAGCCAATCGTCGCCGCGCTTAACCTGAAGGTGGATTGACAATGCATAGTCTCTCAACCGCTCGTCCCCGCGAAAGCGGGGACCCAGGGCCACGATCGCTGGATTCCCGCTTTCCGCCTTCGCGCTCACGCGCTACGGCGGACGACAAACCCGCCGAAGCTCGCGCAAGCGAGCGAAGGCTGGGTCGCGGGAATGAGCGGAGCAAAGTAGCGGCGCGTTATCTGCAACAAGCATGCTGTCTACTTATCGTTTTCCTTTTGGCACTACCCGCTGCTGCGCAAACGCCGCCCGGCGCGGCCGAACTGCAGGCCTATCGCGGTTTGCACGCTGCCGCCGCAAAAGGCGACGTTGCCGAAATCGAAAGGCTCGTGAAGTCGGGCGCACCGATCGATCCGCGCGACGGCCGTGCCCGCACGCCGCTGCATGTCGCTGCCTTCATGCACAAGCTCGATGCGGCGCGCGCCCTGATGCGGCTCGGCGCCGATCCGAACGCGCTCGAGGCGCAGAAATACGACATCGTCACCATTGCCGCAGTCGCCGACGACGTACCGATGCTGAAAGTCGGGCTCGAAGGCGGTTGCAAGGCGGGCAACATCACCAGCCCTTATTACGGCACAGCGCTGATCGCCGCCGCGCATCTTGGCCATGACGAGGTCGTGCGCACTTTGATCGCGGCCAAGGCGCCGCTCGATCACGTCAACAATCTAGGCTGGACCGCCGTCATCGAGTCGATCGTGCTCGGCGACGGCGGCAAGCGCCACGTCGCAACATTGAAAGCGCTTGTCGATGCCGGCGCCAGCGTCAACCTCGCCGACCGCTCCGGCGAGACGCCGCTCACGCTCGCGAAGCGACGCGGGTTCAAGGAGATGGTGGCGATCCTGGAGAAGGCCGGAGGGAAGTAGTCCCCTGTTTCTGTCATTCCGGGCGCGAGCGAGGCGAGCGACCCGGAATCCAGAACCAAATTCGGTGCCGAACTCTGGATTCCGGGCCTTCGCCCGCCGAAGGTCTTAGAGGCTTACGCTCGCCACCTGAGGCTTCGGCCCGCAGGCGGGTCCGGCGCTACGCGCCGTCCCGGAATGACAGCGGCGGTTAACCTGTCCGTCTTGCCAGCGACAGCCACAGGCCGCCGCCGATCAGCGCGACGCCGGACAACCGGCCGAGCAATGCATTGTGCCGCGGCTTCATGAACCAGGCGCGGCCGAGATGAGCGGGACGTGGTTTCAGTTGAAATGGTAGTTCAAACCGAGCCGAGCGATGTGACTGCGGAGATCGATACTGTGAGCGAATGGATTATTTTGCGCGAAGGGTTGAAGGCCCGGAGTTGTGATAAAGCCTACACTGGAAACATTGCCGAAATCGACGTAAAGATACTCGGCCTTTAGCGTCCATTTCGACCACAGCCCCGCCTCGACGCCGCCGCCAATCGTCCATCCGGTCTTTGTGCGTGAGAGCGAAACCGCTTCGGCAGCGTTTGGACCCCCGGGACCGTTACAACTGGCAATGTTGCCGCAGTTGTCGGTGAATGAGAAGTCGCCCTTCAGCTGCGTGAACGCGGCGCCGCCGGTAACGAAGAACAGCCAGTTGTTGTTCGCAAAACCAAGGCGGCCGCGTACCGTCGCGAGCCAATCGGTCCTGACCGATGAAGCGATTGTAAATGTGGCCGGTGCGCAGCACGGGTAGATGCCGGTTCCGGTGCTCGATCCCCTGAGGCCGAAGTAGCCAAAATCCGCCTCAACGCCGGTGACAAAATTGTTCCATTGCCAATTGTATCCGCCTTGAATGCCACCGGTGAATCCGCTCACGCTCGCCGACTGGACGCCAACCGCGTTGACGGCCGGGACGCTTGTAATGTTGAAGTATCCTAACGTGCTGAAGACGGTCGAGGTGGGGTCATCGCTGTGGCCCCATGCTCCGCCCGCATTCAGGCCGACGTACCACCCGGCCCAGTTGTAGACGGCGGGCGCCATGGGGACCGGAGCCTTGGCCGGCATGTCCGCTGCCACGGCAACTTGGGTGAATGCGATTGCCGAAGCCGCTACCGCTGCAAGCGATAAGTAACGCACGGGCGCCTCCCAGTAGCGTCGGGCATCATATTGCGAGATTCGCAAGCGACCCATACCGGTTGTGAAGAACGCCAGATAATTTCCCAGGTTGTAGCGACCAGGTTACACCGACTAAGCCTCGGATTACGCGACTGAAATGCAAGGCTGCCGATGGCGGCCTAGCTTGTCCGTCTCGCCAGCGACAGCCACAGCCCGCCGCCGATCAGCGCGACGCCGGAGAGCCGGCCGAGCAATGCATTATGCCGCGGCTTCATGAACCAGGCGCGGCCGAGACCCGCCGCAACCGCCCAGGCCGCGTCGGTCAGGCCGGCCAGCACCACCGTCACCGCGCACATCACGAGCAGCTGCCAGCCAACGGGCAGCGCCGAGTCGACGAATTGCGGCAGGAAGGCCGTGAAGAAGGCGATCGTTTTCGGATTGGTGATGGCGACAAGGAAGCCGCGCGATATGTGCACGCGGCGGCGCGGCGGAGCAGCCTCCCCACTCTGGCCTGCACTGCGCCAGCTCTGGATGCCGAGCCAGATCAGATAGGCGGCGCCGGCCCAGCGCAGCACTTCAAACACTTCGGCCGATGTCTTCAGGATCCAGTTGAGGCCGAACGCGATGCAGGCGAGCAGCACCGCATTGCCGAGCGTCGTTCCGATCACGGTGATCAGCGCGACCCGGGTGCCGCGGGTCGCCGCGGTTGCGATCACCAGGGTGACGATCGGGCCCGGCACGATGACCAGCACGAAGGTGATGAGCAGGAAGGCGGAGAAGAGGTGGTAGTTCATGGAAAATCCAAACTTGTCATTCCGGGGCGCGAGCTATAGTGCGTCGAAGACGCGCGTACACGCGCTTATGGCGAGCAAATCCGCCTGCGGGCCGAAGCCTCAAGCAGCTGGCGTAAAGTCTCTAACCTTCGGCGGGCGAAGGCTGGAATCCAGAACCAAATTCAGTACCTGCGTCTGGATTCCGGGTCCGTGCCTGTCGGCGCGTCCCGGAATGACGGGTGTTCTACTCGTCCCCGTCGCCGTTTTCCTCGCTCAGGCGTTCGAGCGACACGACCTTCTCGTC
>DASSRJ010000035.1:0-17143 GCA_035701845.1 Pseudolabrys sp.
GTTCGTCGGCCCGCAGCTTCGCTCCCCGCTTCCTTCACGCCCGCCTCGCGGCCCAACGCTCTGCGGTTCACTTCGCTCGCTGTGACCAGCTCACGAGAGGACTTCCACCTCCAAGTCGATGCCCATGCCGGGCGCACCAAACAAAAACCCCGCCGGCTGCGGCGGGGTTTTGCAAAATGATGGCGCGGTCAGATCGCCATCTTCAAATCCTTGGCAGCACGGAAGGCGACTTTTCTGCTCGCCTTGATCTTGATCGCTTCCCCGGTCATCGGGTTGCGGCCCATGCGCGCGGCGCGCTTGCGGACCACCAGGATGCCGAGGCCTGCGATCTTCACCCGCTCGCCCTTTTTGAGGTGCTTGGTGATCATGCCGATGAGGTCTTCCAGCATCTGCAGGCCCTGCTTCTTGCTGAGCTGATGCTGTTCCGCAAGCGCGGCTGCCAGATGCCGGGTGGTGACCGGCTTGCCGGCTTGCGGCTTGGATGAGGCGGGTGCTGCCATTTGACAATGCTCCTTAGGGCGCCCAATGCGCGAACGTCACAGCAGTAGGGGATTCTCGGGCGCTTCGTAAATGTGCGGCCGCCCGCCCGGCGGGTTTAACCACAAGTTCCTGTGGGGAACGCGACACGCCGCGGGACGTTCTGCCCGTGGGAAGCGACATCTCAGGTGGAGTACGTTCTATGCGTTGCAGATCAGTTCTGACTATGACGGCAGTCGCGGCGGCTCTCGCCGTTTCGGCGCCTGCCTTTGCCCAACGCCATGGCGGGCATTGGGGTCATGGCGGCCATTGGGGCCATGGCGGATGGGGATGGGGCGGTGCCGCGATCGGCGGATTTGCGGCAGGTGCGCTGCTCGGCAGCGCCCTCGCTGCACCCGGCTACTACTACGGTTACCCCGGCTATTATTACGCCCCGGATATCTATGCCGGTCCGGATCCAGACGCGGTCGCCTACTGCCAGCAGCGCTACCGCTCGTACGATCCGGCGTCAGGCACCTATCTTGGCTACGACGGCGTCCGCCATCCTTGCCCGTAACGTGAAGGCGTGACGAGATTGCCATGCCGGCTTGCGGCCACACTCACGTGTGGCCGTTGCCGCATAAGGGCGTTTCGTCTATTTAAAAACGCACGCGCGCCCGTAGCTCAGCTGGATAGAGCGTTGCCCTCCGAAGGCAAAGGTCGGACGTTCGAATCGTCTCGGGCGCGCCAGCTTTCCAGGGTCCGTTCCGCGTTTTTCACACGACGGCATGTATTCGGTGATTGGTCGTGCGCTTGCGTTGCCGTACGGTAATTGCAACGTCCACGTCCCGCCCCAGGCGGGCGAGAATCACCATCAACCGGTCAACCGTAAAGCGGTCGAGATTGGCGTTGCGGATGCGCGAAAAGTCGGCCGCAGCAATGCGGGTCAGACTTTCGGCCTTGCGAACGGTGAGATCACGGTCGTCGAGTGCGCGGACGATTTCGGCCGCAAGCAAAGCCTTGAGCTGCTGCGCCTCGGTATTCTCCCTGCCCAGGTCACGAAAGACATTGCCGCTGCCTTTAACGGTCTTGAGCTTGCGAGCTTTCATCGCAGTTGTTCCCTCAAATGCTTGATGCGCCCGCGCACCAGGCCGTATCCTTCGGCGTGGCGATGCCCTTCTTGGATATCTCACACCGACGCGCGCGCGAGATCATCCGCCAGGATGAAAACTGGCCATGATTTGCGTCTGCGCCTCGCAACCGCGCGATTTTGTATGCCCCTTGGGGCAATACCTTCAGCTGTCAATCCCGGACTAAGTTGAGGTGAACGCGCCGGCGAGACCGGTGGAATTCTGACTTTTCAGGCTCCACGCGCATCGTAGGAGATTGAAGATGAGATCCTACCCCGCATCCACATTCGGCGTGCACACGGTCTGTTGCATGATTGTCGCGACCGTGGTCGCCACCCTGGCTTCGGCAAATGTTACTCTCGCCCAGGAGACGGCAAAAGGATTGCTCGCTGTTCAGGTGCGCTCGCAGGGGCAGGTTTGCGACAACCCGATCAGCGCAACAAGGGATAAAAAGCACTCGGCCCCCGACGTAGCGGTTTGGGTTCTTCGATGCGAGAACAACTCGTACAGGGTTCGGTTGGCGCCCGACATGGCCGCACGCATACAGCGCCTCAAGTAACCCGGTCTGATTGGTCCAGCGTCCATCGACCGGATTACCGCACGTGACGGTCCTTGCAGCGGACCGTCATACGTCACAAATGTGCGACAACGTCATCCATTGCCGAGGCGCACGTTATGAAACTACCCGGCCCCGATCACCCGATCACTATCACCCGCAACGGCAAGCGCGTGCGCGTTATGTTTGCCGGCCGTGTCGTCGCCGACACGAAAAACGCATTAACGCTGAAAGAGGCGAGCTACAAACCCGCGCTCTACGTCCCGCGCGCGGACACGGATATGAGTCTGCTCGCGCCCACCGATCATCACACGCATTGCCCGTACAAAGGCGACGCCAGCTATTTCACGATCTCGGTCGATGGCCGCAGCGCCGAGAATGCCGTCTGGTCCTACCAGCAGCCTTATCCGGCGATGGCAGAGATCAAGAGCCATCTCGCCTTCTATCCGGACCGCGTCGACAAGATCGAGGAAATGTGACACCCGGCGTCAGTGCAACCGCGGACCCTTGAGGAATTTCGCGCGGTCGGACGAATTCACCCGCACGTCGAAGGTCACGCCTTCACGGTAGAGCGTGAGCGGCACTTCGACGCCGGCGCGGCCCAGCGACCAGACCTTGCGATAAAAGCTGGCGAGGGTGGAAACGCGCTCGCCCTTCACGGCCACGACGACGTCGCCGGTCTTGATTTCGGCGCGCGCCGCCGGGCCCTTGGGAGCTATTCCCACCACAACGATCTTGTCCTCGATTTCGGTCGAGTAGAGCCCGAGCCATGGACGGACCGGCCGGTTAACCCGGCCGAACATGCGCAGATCCCCGAGCACCGGCGGGAGCAGATCGATCGGCACGATCATGTTGAGATGTTCGTTTTTGCCGTTGCGCGCGCGCTCGAGCTGCAGCGATCCGATGCCGATCAGCTTTCCTTCGGCGGAGATCAACGCCGTGCCGCCCCAATTGGGGTGCGCCGGGTAAGTGAAGATCGCTTCCTCCAGCACGTATTCCCAATAGCCCGCAAATTCCTGCTTCGCAGCGATGCGCCCGGCAAGCGAGCGCGTGCGGCCGCCGGCTCCGCCGACGACGATCCGCTCGCCGATGTCGGCGCTGCTCGAAGAGCCGGTCTCAAGCGCAGGCAGGTCGATCTTGCCAAGCGCCTGCACCAGGCCAAACCCGGTTTCCTGGTCAAAACCGAGCGCGTGCCCCTGCACGACCCGCCCGTCGCCGAGATGCAGCCAGACCGTTTCAGCTTCGGTGATCAGGTAGCCGATAGTGAGAACAAGACCGTCGTCGACCAGCACGCCATTGCCGGCGCGCTCGACACCGAGCGTGTCGGCGGTGAAGGCATCGGGCGGGACAATCGAGTGCAGGCCGACCACCGACGACAGCGCGCGCTCGAGATCGTAGGAATATTCCTCTGCGCGCGGCTGCACCGACTGCGGCACTTTCCATTCGATCAGCGAGGCCATCGATATGCTCCTCGGGTCTACCACCTATCATACGCCGGATCACGCCGGCGAAAAGACGGCTCTCACATGTTAGTGTGACGCGGCAGACCCATGATCCCGCTCTCGATCCTCGACCTGTCACCCGTCTCCGCCGGCTCCACGGCCGCACAGGCCCTGCGCAATTCGCTCGATCTTGCGCAGCGCGCCGATGAGCTCGGATTCACCCGCTACTGGGTGGCCGAACATCACAATCTGCCGGCGATCGCGAGCTCGGCGCCCGACATCATGATCGGCCAAATCGCGGCAGTGACAAAGCGCATGCGCATCGGTTCGGGTGGCGTGATGTTGCCCAATCACGCGCCGCTGATGGTGGCCGAGCGCTTCAAGGTGCTCGAGGCCCTCTTCCCCGGACGGATCGACCTCGGCCTCGGCCGGGCGCCCGGCACCGATCCGGCAACGTCCTACGCGCTGCGCCGCCGCCAGGGGATCAGCGAGGAAGACGATTTTCTCGAACGCTTCAACGAGCTGATGCTGCTGGAGACGCGCGGCTTTCCGGCCGGACATCCGTTTCACAATGTGCGGGCAATGCCCTCCGACGTGGCGCTGCCGCCGATCTATCTTCTGGGCTCGTCGGACTACAGCGCGCGGCTGGCAGGCCACATCGGCGCGGCGTTTTCTTTCGCGCATCATTTTGCAAATTTCGACGCCGCCGAAGCGATGCGGCTTTATCGCGACAATTTCAAGCCATCAGTCTCTCACGAAAAGCCTTACGCGATACTGGCAACACATGTTGTCTGTGCAGACACCGACGAAGAGGCCGAGCGGCTCGCCGCGACTGTCGATCTCAATTTCGTGCGCCGCGCCAAGGGCGAATACCAGCCGCTGGCCTCGCCGGAAGAGGCTGCGCGTTACGAATACACCCCGGTCGACAAGGCACGCCTCGCGCAGAACCGCGCGCGGCTTTCGGTCGGCTCACCCGACACCGTGAAAAAGCAACTGCTGCCGCTGGTCGAGGCCACCAAAGCCGACGAGCTGATGGTGACCACGATGATCTTCGATCACTCGGCGCGCAAGCGCTCGTATGAGCTGCTGGCGAAGGCTTTCAAATAACGCTAAAACCGCCACGGTTTTTGTCCGATAAAAATTACGGGAGGCACAGTTGGGTAAGCAATTCACCTTGACCACGACCGACAAGCACTCGCTGGGCGCCTATCGCGCCGACCCGGCGGGCGCACCGAAAGGCGGAATGGTGGTGGTGCAGGAAATTTTCGGGGTCAATCATCACATCCGCGCGGTCTGCGACCGGCTTGCCGCGCTCGGTTACATTGCGATCGCGCCGGCCGTATTCGACCGCTTCGTGCGCAACTTCGAAAGCGGTTACACGCCTGACGAGATCGCGCATGCGCGCAGCTATCTCGGCAATCTCAACTGGGATCACATGATGGCCGACATCGCCGCCGCGCATGGCGATTTCAAGGGCGCCGGGCCGCTTGGCGTCGTCGGCTTCTGCATGGGTGGCACCGCGGCCTTTCTCGCCGCCTGCCGCATTCCCGGGTTCTCGGCGGCCGTCGCCTTCTATGGCGGCATGATCGGCAAGTTCGCCGACGAGAAGCCGAAGTGCCCGATGCAGATGCATTTCGGCGAGAAGGACGACGGCATCCCGATGGATGTGGTCGAGGCCATCAAGAAGAAGCAGCCGCAGGCCGAGATCTACACCTACCCGGATGCGCCGCACGGCTTCTATTGCGACGAGCGCGCGAGCTACCGCAAGGAAGCCGGCGACCTCGCCTGGAAGCGCACGCGGGAATTTTTGGCAAAGCATATGAAGAAGTGACGTCTCTTGACGTCATCACCGGGCCGGCGCCAACGGCGCCGTGTCCCGGTGATCCCGAACCGCGATTCTGTGCATTCCTAAGCGAGATGGCCGGAACCCGTCTACGCTCGCTGCGCGAGCTTCGACGGGCTTGAGTCCGCCGACCCGGCCTCCGCTCGCTTCGCGAGCTATGGCGGGTTTGAGTCCGCCGAAGCGCGGAGCGCGTAGGCGGAAGCGCGGAGCGCGAAGGCGGGCAAGTCCGGCCATAACAACTCACCTGGCCGATCTCAGAACCACCGTTCCTTGACGAGGATGGTGTCGCCGGGCCGCACCGCATAGTCGAGCGGCACATCCGTGTGCGTCTGCTGGCCGCCCGCGCGGCGCGTCAGCTGTACCGTCTTTTTGTACGCGCGCGGCGCAAAGCCGCCGGCGATCGCGACCGCCATCTCCGCGGTGAGGTTGGCAACATAGGGATACTGGCCGGGTGTCGTCACTTCTCCGAGAATGAAGAACGGCCGGTAGGTTTCGACCTCGACGCTGACGTGCGGCTCGCGCACGTAACCCTGCTTCAGCCGCGACGTAATCGTTGCGGCAAGTTGCTGGTTGGTGAGCCCGCGCGCCGACACCGCGCCGATCAGCGGCAGGTTGACCTTGCCGGCGGAGTCGACGACGTAAGTGTTGGTGATGCCGTCCTGGCCGAAGACGACAACGCGCAGCCTGTCACCGGCATCAAGCGTATACGGCCGATCGACGGCGGCTGGCGCAGGTGCCGGCGGTGCGGATGCATAGGCGTCGGGTGGCACAACATAAGGCCCGCCAACCGCGGGCGGACTGCTCACGGGTGCGCGCCCGCGCGGTTCCGAATTGAAGAGCCCACGATCGTCGCCCGGCGCGTTCCGCGCGTGCGTACGAATGGGCTGCTCGTAAGCCTGCTGTGCGTAAGCCGGTGAAGCGGAATACAGGTGTCTTGCCGGAGCGGCCGGCATCGCCGCACGCGCATCGGCTTGTTGCGTGGCTTGCTCGTGCACGCAGCCCGACAGCGCCAGTGCGGCGCCTGCGGCCAAAAGAAGTCGGGCTCCCCGCATGCAACCGAGTCCACTGCGGCCAAAGGAAGTGAAGCCCGATTAATGCGTTATATAGTTAACAAATCCTCACCGGCCGGGCGGGTCATTGCAGGACAGGGGCAAATTCAAGCCGTCGCGCCTTGCGACAGTTTTGCGCCGGTTCCGATCGGACAGGCGACCCCGGTCCCGCCCAGCCCGCAATAGCCGAACGGATTCCTGGCCAGGTACTGCTGGTGATAGCCCTCGGCAAAATAGAACTCCGGCGCATCGGCGATCTCGGTGGTGATGTCGCCATAGCGCTTCTTCTTCAGCTCCTGTCCGTACATGGCCTTCGAGGCCTCGGCGGCTTTTTTCTGTGCGTGCGTAAAGGTGTAGATGCCGGAACGGTACTGCGTGCCGATATCATTACCCTGTCGCATGCCCTGCGTCGGATCGTGATTTTCCCAGAATGTCTTGAGCAACTGATCGTAGCTGATCTTTCTCGGATCGTAGATGACGAGCACAACTTCATTGTGCCCTGTGCGGCCCGAGCAGACCTCTTCATATGTCGGATTGGGCGTCATTCCACCGGCATAGCCGACGGCGGTCAGGTAGATCCCCTCGCCAAGTTCCCAGAACTTGCGCTCCGCGCCCCAGAAGCAGCCAAGACCGAACATCGCCATTTCGGTTCCTTCCGGATAAGGGCCTTTCAGCGCGCGATGATTGATGAAGTGGGCCGCCGCGGTGCGGATCGGCTGCGCGCGGCCGGGCAGCGCTTCGCCGGACTTGGGCATGACAACCTTCCTGAAGCCGAACATGCGGGGTCTCCTGCGGTCGCTGGCCGCAATATATGTCGAAGCCGGTGCTGCCGGAATGGTCGCGCCGATCACGTCTGCGGCACGGTGACGGCGGCTACGGCCTTACATAGCCGATCAACGGCTTCTTCTTGCGCCCCAGGAGAATAAACAGGATACCGAGGACGCCAAGCACGCTCCAGCTCGGCGCGGCCAGGAACGTGACCATCAGCTGGTCCCAGAGGAAGCCACCGGCGTAAGGTTCGATCATCGGCTTGAGCCTGGCCAGGCTGGCTGGATTGATGAGCTCCCAAAGCGTCCGCACGTCGGTCAGAAACAGCTTGTTGCCGGCGATCGATTTGGTGCCGTCATAGATCAACAGGATGAATCCGCCCGCTAGGCAGATCATTCCGATGAAGCGGAGCAGGAAACGGATCATGGCTGCCAATACGAAAGAATCGGTCCTACCGGCACCGATTACCCCGCGGCTTTCTTTCATTCAACAGGAAGACGGGCGCAACAGGAAGGTACCACCTTCCCTTGAGTTCGCGCGGTTGCATCCGCTAACGTCGATCACGCCGGCGTCCCGGTTGTGTTGATGGAGTACCAATGCCCGCCAAGCCCCCTGCCGGCCGCAGCCGGCCGACTTTTACCGACCAGGAAGCGCTGCAATTTCACAGTACTGGCCGCCCGGGAAAGCTGGAAGTCATCGCCACCAAGCCGATGGCAACCCAGCGCGACCTGTCGCTTGCCTATTCGCCGGGCGTCGCCGTGCCGGTTCTCGCCATCGCCGAGGACGAAAGCCGCGCCTATGACTACACGACCAAGGGCAATTTCGTCGCCGTCATCACCAACGGCACCGCCATTCTCGGTCTCGGCAATCGCGGCGCGCTCGCGGCAAAACCGGTGATGGAAGGCAAGGCGGTTCTCTTCAAGCGCTTTGCCGACATCGATTCGATCGATCTTGAAGTCTCATCCGAGGACCCCGACGAGATTGTCAATTGCGTGAAGCTGCTCGGCAAGGGCTGGGGCGGCATCAATCTCGAAGATATCAAGGCACCGGAATGCTTCGTGATCGAGCAGCGATTGCGCGAGCTGATGGACATCCCGGTGTTTCATGACGACCAGCACGGCACCGCCATCATCGCCGCCGCCGGACTGCTGAACGCGCTCGATCTCACCGGGCGCGAGATCGCCACGACCAGGCTCGTCTGCAACGGCGCCGGCGCGGCCGGCATTGCATGTCTCGAGTTGCTGAAGGCGATCGGTTTCAAGCCCGACAATCTCATCCTCTGCGATACCAAAGGCGTGATCTACCAGGGCCGCAAGGACGGCATGAACCAGTGGAAGTCGGGCTACGCCGTCAAGACGTCGGCGCGAACGCTGGCGCAGGCGCTCGAAGGTGCCGATGTTTTCTTCGGACTCTCGGCCAAAGGCGCGGTGACGCAGGACATGGTGAAGAAGATGGCACCGAAGCCGATCATCTTCGCGATGGCCAATCCGGATCCGGAAATCACCGTCGAGGAAGTGGCTGCGGTGCGCGACGACGCCATCATGGCGACGGGACGCTCCGACTACCCGAACCAGATCAACAACGTTCTCGGCTTCCCATATATTTTCCGCGGCGCGCTCGACGTGCGGGCTTCCGCAATCAACATGGAAATGAAGATCGCCGCGGCGCGCGCCCTCGCCGAGCTCGCACGCGAAGATGTACCCGACGAAGTCGCCAGCGCTTACGGCGCGCGGCCGAAATACGGAGCTGACTACATCATCCCGGTGCCGTTCGATCCACGGCTGATTTCCTACGTGCCGCCGGCGGTCGCCAAGGCGGCGATGGACACCGGCGTCGCGCGCAAGCCGATCGTCGACATGGATGCCTACCGCCACCAACTGAGCGCGCGGCGTGATCCGATCGCCGGCACGCTGGTCCAGGTTTTCAATCGTTTGCGCCGGCAACCGAAACGCGTTGTCTTTGCCGAAGGCGAAGAGGAGCAGGTTATCCGGGCAGCGGCGAGCTTCGTGCACCAGGGCCTGGGGACCGCGCTCCTGGTCGGGCGCGAGGATCGCGTTCGCCAGTCCGCGCGCGAGACCGGCATCGAGCTCGGCGACGGCATCGAGATCGTCAACGCGCGGGTGTCGACCCGCAACACCGCTTACATAAATTTTCTTTACGAACGCCTGCAGCGGCATGGCTATCTGATGCGCGACTGCCAGCGGCTGGTGAACCAGGACCGCAATCATTTCGCGGCCTGCATGGTGGCGCTCGGCGACGCGGACGCGATGGTCACCGGTGTCACCCGCAATTTTTCGGTGGCGCTCGAGGACATTCGCCACGTCATCGATCCCAAGCCCGGTCATCGCGTGATCGGCGTTTCCGTGGTGATCGCACGCGGCCGCACTGTGCTCGTAGCCGACACCGCGGTGACCGAGATGCCGGACGCGCGTGAGATCGCCGACATCGCCGTCGAAGCTGCCGGCGTCGCGCGCCGTCTCGGCTACGAGCCGCGGCTGGCCTTGCTCGCCTTCTCAACGTTCGGGCATCCGCCCGGAGAACGTTCGGCGCGAGTGATCGAGGCGGTCAAGTTTCTGGACAGCAGGCGCGTCGATTTCGAGTATGACGGTGAAATGGCCGCCGACGTGGCGCTCAATCCGGAGCTGGTTTCGGCGTACCCGTTCTGCCGTCTGTCGGGGCCGGCCAACGTACTGGTGATGCCGGCATTTCACTCGGCCTCGATCTCGACCAAGATGCTGCAGGAGCTCGGCGGAGCCACCGTGATCGGGCCCCTGCTGGTGGGCCTCGATCGCCCCGTGCAGATCGTGCAGCTCGGCGCCAAGGACAATCAGCTGGTCAATATGGCAGCGCTCGCCGCCTACAACGTGAGTGGCTAGGAAAAATCAGCGAATAGGGAGTAGCGAATAGCGAATAGGAGCAACGAGTGCTATTCGCTACTTCGCTATTCGCATTTGAAGGAAGACACCATGGTTGCAAGAACACTATCCGGCGTGATCGCCGCGATCGCGACCCCGATCGACGAGGATGGCGCGCCCGACCTCAAGCGTGCGGTCAAGCTCGCGCGTTACCTGCTCGACAATGGCTGCGACGGCCTCAACGTCCTCGGCACCACGGGCGAAGCGACTTCGTTCTCGCTTGCCGAGCGCAAGGCGGTCATGGACGCTTACAAGGCCAATGGCCTGCCACTGGACCGGCTGATGGTCGGCACCGGCGCTGCTGCCGTTTCGGATGCAGCCGCGCTCACGCGTCGCGCCGCCGAGCTCGGTTTTGCCGGCGCGCTGGTGCTGCCTCCGTTCTACTACAAGGGTGTCCCCGACGATGGCCTCGTCGCCTACATCGACACGCTGGTCAAAGCCACGGCGCAAAAGCCGATCCCGATTTATCTTTATCATTTCCCGGCAATGTCGGGCCTGCCCTGGCATGTGACATTAATCAAGCGACTGCTGGAATTGCATCCGGCCCGTATCGTGGGCTTGAAGGATTCCTCCGGCGATATGGCCTTCGCACGATCCGCCGCAGCGGTGTCCGCCGACTTTGCGGTCTTCCCTTCGACCGAAGCTTGTCTGATCGAAGCACGATCGGGTCCCTTCGCGGGCTGCATCTCGGCGACGGCGAACCTCAACGCCGATCTCTGCGCACGCGCCTGGAGCAAGGGCGACGCTGGCGCGCTTGAAGCCGCTGTCGCGATCCGCAAACTGTTTGACGGGAAGCCGTTGGTCTCGGGGGTAAAGGCGCTGCTCGCTCATATCCACGGAGACGCCGGTCTGGCACGCGTGAGACCGCCATTGGCACCGTTCTCGGCGGCTGATCGTGCCGTGGTGGTTTCCGGGCACGACGCGGTCAGAGCCAAACGTGTCGCGTAAGGGGCTTTGCGGGCGTTGACGCCGGCGTATGGCCTAACTATAAGCCTCAGCCTTGCCGGCGATTTCGATCGCCGCCGCAACTTCTTGTAAAACCTAGTCGCTTTGGCGGTCGGTCCGCTCGAGGCGCCAGCCGCGATGAGAGAGTGATGGCCAATACCAAGTCCGCCCGCAAAGCAACGCGCGTGATCGCGCGCCGCACCGAAGTCAATAAAACTCGACGCTCGCTGCTGCGCAATTCAGTCCGCAAAGTCGAGGAAGCGATCCAGAGCGGCGATCGCAAGGCGGCCCTGGCGGCATTCAAAGCGGCAGAGCCGGTCATCATGCGGGCCGCGCAACGCGGTATCGTGCACAAGAACAACGCCAGCCGCAAAGTCTCTCGGCTTGCCCACCGCATCGCCAAGCTTGGCAAATAAGTCGGCGGCAGCCTTGCAGACTGCCGCACATTAGTTCGTTTCAATTTCCGCTAAAAGCGCATGAACGGGGCCGCTTCCGAAAGAACGCGGCCCTTCGACGTATTCAAAATGTCATCGCACCGTCAGAAAATTTTGCCCGCCCCGGTTTTCCCGCTCGGATCACAGCAGGCGATACGACAACCGCGGTGGTAGTTGGCTTTTCGCATCGGGAGTTACGTCAAAATTCGCTCAGATTTTTTTGCGCGACGATAAAGACTTAACAGGAAAGCAAAGCAGGGACCTTAAAAAGACATATCTGACAGGCATTTTCGAAGTTCGAGGCGATTTTAAAATTCCCGCGATGCCCCGATACCAGCAACCAATTTCCACGGCGAGATTCCATACGACTCATCAAGACGTTGGGTAAAATATTTCTGAATTTGAAGGCGCCTCGGCGCCGGTAACCCCTTGCTCTGTCGCTGCAGTCCGCGTGAATTTCATTGCCCGCGCATTTTGCTTGTGTATCTTGAAAACGCGCGCGGGAATTCTTCGCGCGCGATCAGAAACAAGGTTCCTCGTCACGCTCATCGACGGATGAGAACGGCTTTGGTTTGCCGCTTGCGTCAAATTCAACCGCTTCACCGCCGAGGCCATCCGGTAGCAAAGTGATTTCAAATTTGGTGAGACCGAGCGGAATGTGATCGGATTTTGAATGGCAAGGTGGCCAGGAGCCGCAAACCAAACCACAGGGCGAAAGCCGCAGTTTATTCGAGGGGTGACGTCATGACAGGCGCAGGGAGAGTCTCGGTGATCAGGGTAGACGACCTTGGACACTTTTTGTCCGGTGCGAGATCATGCCTTACGATCGCCGGTACCGCGAGCCGGTCCCTGCCGAATTCATACTGTATCTATATTGGCCGTCATACCTTGGGAGCGGCCCCCATTTTCACGATCGGAATCCGAGGCGCCACTCCGCCACCTGCGGGCTGACGGCGCGACAGCTCGATTTCCTATCGATGTCGTTCGCCGAACAAATCAAGCCGGCGGGCCTGAAATCCCACCACGACATCATTGAACGAGTGCTGTTGCGTCCTGTTTCCGGCGCGTTGGCGGTCCCTCCGCCAGGCCGGGCAACCGAGTCCGTCCCACCTTAATCGGATCGAGAAGAAATAATGTCTACCGGGGAACAAGAAAGTTGGTCGCGGGTCAAAGAACGCCTGCGGACGGAAGTGGGAGAAGATGTCTATTCGAGCTGGTTTGCCCGCATGGATCTGGAGGCGATCGAAGAAGGGGCGGTACGCCTGTCGGTGCCAACTCGATTTCTCAAGAGCTGGATCCAGTCGCACTATGCCGAGCGGGTGCTCGCCTGCTGGCAGGCACAGGAAGAAAAAGTCACACGCGTCGAACTGATCGTGCGCTCGGCGGTCCTTAAATCCGCGGTCCTTCCCAAGGCAAAGACGGATCAGGCTGCCGGTGACAATGGCGGTCGTTATGCAAATGGAAACAGCAATGGCCGGCCTCTTACTGCCGGCGACCCCAGCGTACACGAGGCGCTTGGCGGCTCGCCACTTGACCCGCGCCTGACCTTCGACACTTTCGTCGTCGGGCGCTCCAACACGCTCGCGCATGCCGCGGCGAAACAGGTCGCCAGCGCCAAGCGCGGCGACGCCGTGATGTTCAATCCGCTCTACATTCATTCCGGTGTCGGTCTTGGCAAGACGCACCTTTTGCAGGCCGTCACCTGGGCGGGAAATGCCACAGGCGAGCGCAAGGTGCTTTACCTCACCGCCGAGAAATTTATGTACGGCTTCGTCTCGGCGCTCCGCACGCAGACCGCCCTCGCTTTCAAGGAAGCGCTTCGCGGCATCGGCGTTCTGGTGATCGACGACCTGCAGTTCCTGCAGGGCAAGTCGACCCAGGCCGAATTCTGTCACACGCTCAATGCGCTGATCGACGCCGGCCGGCAGGTGGTGATCGCCTCCGACCGTCCGCCGTCGGATCTGGAAAGCCTCGATGATCGCGTTCGGTCCCGCCTCGCCGGCGGCCTGGTGGTGGAAATGGGTCCGCTCGGGGAGGAATTGCGCTTTGAAATCCTCAAGGCACGAGTGATGGCGGCGCGCACCTACCATCCGGCTTTTGACGTCCCGCTGCCGGTGCTTGGCTATATTGCCAAAACCGTCACCCACAACGGCCGGGACCTGGAAGGCGCGCTCAATCGCCTCCTCGCCCATAACAAGCTGACCGGGCATGCAGTCACGCTGGAGATGGCCGAGCGCGAAGTGCGCGACCTCATCCGCCCCCAGGAACCCAAGCGGGTCAAGATCGAGGACATCCAGCGGGTCGTCGCGCGCCAGTATAACGTCAGCCGGTCTGACCTGCTGTCGTCACGACGGACCGCCAATGTGGTGCGCCCACGGCAGGTGGCAATGTATCTCGCAAAGACCCTGACCCTGCGTTCGCTGCCCGAAATCGGCCGGCGCTTTGGCGGACGCGACCACACCACCGTCTTGCATGCCGTGCGCAAGATCGAAGGCCTTGTCGGCAACGACATAGCGCTGGCCGAGGAGATCGAGATCCTTAAGCGGCAGCTGCAGGAATAGCGGCCGCCAGCCAAACTCAACGTAATGCCCGGCCGGGGACCCGCCCTGTGCCGGGCATAGATGTCTTTGCGGCAATGGTCGCATTGCGGACCCTGGGGATAGACCCGGGCTAAGCCCCTACACTCTTGCGATTTTTGCGCCGGCGCGTCACCTTTGCTCCCCGGCCTCGCATTCCGCGTTGCGCCGGCCGGCCGTCGCGCCTGGTTCGGGGGTGTTTTCGAGGGCGCCGAAGCGGATTTCCCAATGAAGGTTACAGTCGAGCGTGCAGAACTTCTGAAGTCGCTGGGGCACGTGCATCGCGTGGTCGAGCGGCGCAATACCATTCCCATTCTGGCGAACGTGCTGGTCAAGGCCGACCGCGGCAAGCTCAGCCTGAAAGCAACCGACCTCGATCTCGAGGTCACCGATTCGATCGCTGCGGAAGTCTCGCCCGGAGGATCGACCACCGTCCCGGCGCACATGTTCTACGAGATCGTGCGCAAGCTGCCCGAAGGCGCGCAGATCATACTGGAGGGCTCGGGGGACCGCGCGGTCCTTTCTCTGCGGGCAGGACGATCGCGCTTCACCCTGCAAACGCTGCCGGAAAGCGATTTTCCCGATCTCGCGGCAGGCGAGATGAGCCACTCCTTCAAGCTTGCGGCGGCAGACCTCAAGCGGCTGATCGACAAGACCCAGTTCGCAATCTCGACCGAGGAAACGCGCTACTACCTCAACGGCATCTATCTGCATGTGGCGGGTACGGCCAAAAGCGGCACGTTGCGTGCGGTCGCAACCGACGGCCATCGCCTTGCCCAGGTCGAATTGCCCCTGCCGCAAGGTGCGGCCGGAATGCCCGGGATCATTGTGCCGCGTAAGACGGTCAGCGAGGTGCAACGCCTGATCGAAGCCGGCGAGGGCGATGTCGCCATCGAGCTCTCCGGCGGAAAGATCCGTTTCACGATCGGGAACGTCGTGCTCACCTCGAAACTGATCGACGGCACCTTCCCCGACTACGCGCGCGTGATCCCCGTCAACAACGACAAGAACCTGGTGGTCGACAAGAAGGACTTTGAAGCCGCGGTCGATCGCGTTTCGACGGTTTCAAGCGAACGCGGCCGTGCCGTCAAGCTGTCGATCACCGGCGGACGGCTGGTGCTGTCGGTCACCAATCCCGACTCGGGCAGCGCGACCGAAGAAATCGAGGTCGAGTACGCCGCCGATCCGCTCGATATCGGCTTCAACTCGCGCTACCTGCTCGACATTGCGGCCCAGATCGAAGGCGAGGTTGCCGTTCTCAAGCTGGCCGACCCGGGATCGCCCACCTTGATCCAGGATCAGGACGCCAAGGGCGCGCTTTACGTGCTGATGCCGATGAGGGTGTAGTCAGGGATCAGTAGTCAGTAATCAGTGATCAGGAGGTGACCGGCCTTTTCTGATTACTGATCACTGATTACTGATTACTGGATGGCTTCCTTCCTCCGTCGCCTGACCCTGAATAATTTCCGCAGCTATCATGCTGCGCAGGTCCGGCTTGACCGGGCTGGACCGGTTGTGCTCACGGGCGCCAACGGCGCCGGCAAGACCAACCTGATCGAGGCTATTTCTCTCCTTGCCCCCGGCCGTGGTCTCCGCCGCGCCACTATGGAGGAGCTCGCCTTTTCCGAGGGCGACGGCGCCTGGGCAATCTCCGCCGAAATCGAGGGCATGCTGGGGCTCGCAACGCTCGGCACCGGCATCGACCCGCCGGTGGGAGAAGAATCCGCCCCGACGCGCAAATGCCGGATCGACCGCGAAAGCGTCGGCTCCGCAACCGCATTCGCAGATCACTTGCGGGTTGTCTGGCTGACGCCGGCCATGGACCCGCTCTTCAACGGGCCGGCGTCGGAGCGCCGGCGCTTTCTTGACCGGCTGGTGCTTGCCGTCGACGCGCAGCATTCGAGCCGCGTGGCCGCACTCGAGCGCAGCTTGCGCTCGCGCAACCGCCTGCTCGAAGACTCGCCCGGTGACTCCCACTGGCTCGAAGCGGTCGAGCACGAAACGGCGGAGGTCGCAGTCGCCGTTGCTGCAGGCCGCGCCGAAACGGCCAGGCGCCTGTCGGCGGCTCTCGAAGCATCGCGCGACACCGCGCGGGAATTTCCGCAGGCTCAAATCACCCTGCAGGGGTGGATGGAGCAGCTATTGCCCGACCACAGCGCGGTTGAAATCGAGGATCGCTATCGCGCGCTGCTGAAGGACAATCGCGCACGCGACGCAGCCGCCGGGCGCACGCTCGATGGACCGCATCTGTCTGACCTCATTGTCTCGCATGCCGGCAAGAACATTTCGGCCGCCGATGCCTCGACCGGCGAACAGAAAGCCCTGCTCATCCGCCTGGTGCTGGCGCACGCGGGCTTGATCAGGCAGATGACAGGTTTCGCACCGGTGCTTCTGCTCGATGAGGTGGTCGCCCATCTCGATCCTTCGCGCCGCGCGGCGCTCTACGACGCGCTGTCCTCGCTTGGCGCGCAGGCCTGGATGACCGGCGCCGATCCGACCGCCTTCGGCGACATCGTCGGACGCGCGCAAGTCTTCCTCGTTAGCGGCGGGGTGGTGGAACGGGCCTGACGGTTCCCATCCGGCGCGCTCACGTTTTGTTAATCGAAATCCGTTCAATTGTCGGACATCAGGAACCATCGCTCGGCGATCGCTTTTACCCCATGGATTAGCACAGGGGCTGCAATGGAAACGGATGCCGCAATCGACCGGGTGAAGAAGGAGCTGCTTCGCGCCTTCGACAACACACGCGCCGAGCTCGATCGTATCGAGATTCTGGCCGCGGGCCTGGCCGCGTTCAATGCGCCCATTCCGGTCTACGAGCCGACGTTCCGACATCTCCCCCGGATGAACCTGAACGCGCACGAGCTGGCCGCGGGCGAGTCGCGAACCTAGGTTTCTCCGAGCAGCTCGCGCCGCTGGCGCTCCGAGGCGTCCGAGTAGCGGCGCAAGGCATGCGCCTCGCTCAGCTGGCCGGTCACCTGCCGGCGCTGCAGCGAGTCGACCACCGCCAAGGCTTCCGCTTCGTAGCG
>DASSRJ010000036.1:0-42613 GCA_035701845.1 Pseudolabrys sp.
TGGATGTCGGAATCGGGCATCGACTGCTTGAGCGCAGCGCGCACGCCATTGAGGTCACGCGTCACGGCAATATCAAATGCAGCGATCTGCTTGCCGTCGGCATCGAAAAAGAAAATGTTGGTCTGCCCGACCGCAACACCGATCATGTAAACTCGCCGCGACGAACGAACCACAGCGTTGGCGATCTTCGGATCGGCAACGAGCACGTCCTTGATGTCGGACGGAAGGTCGATTGCCACCGATTTGCCAATCCCGAGTGGAATGAAGCGTGACGTTCCTTCGCTCGCCGCGACCTTAACGCCGGCCTTTTGCGGACCATCCGCTGCGGGGGCAGGCAAGATCGGCGTAAGCGCCATGAAGGCAATCAGCGCCCCTAACGAGGCAGCGTGGGTCAGTGTCTTGCTCGCCATCCCCTTAATCCCCCCAATCGTTCACCTTGGTGTGGTCGTGGTGCTCACGCCAAACCGGACAACATTGACGTTTTGACGGGCCGAATCGTCGGTCTTTTCCTCGAGGGTCCCGTCGGCGATGCTTCGCAGCGACAGCGACAAGATGCCGATCTGGTGCGACAGCGCCAAAGTTTCCGCCTGACCGGGCGTAAGCTCGAGCGTGGCAGTCTTGCCGACCACGACCTTCTGGCCGTTCTTCTCTTCCACGTTCTGATCGATCGCCAGAACACGAATATTGCGGAGAATCGTCTCGCTGGTGCGCTCTCCGCCCTTATCGTCGCGATTGCGCGGCGTCATGATGACGTCGACGCGGTCATTCGGCAGGATGAAGCCACCGACACCCGATTCAGGGGTAATTTGAGTCGCTACGGCCCGCATGCCTGACGGAAGGATCGCAGCCATGAAGCCGGAGCCCTTTGCGTTCACGAGTTTTGCTTCGCGAATCGGCTCGCCAGCAACAAATGGCGCGCGCACGATCATGCCCGTGAGGTTTTCAAGCGCCTTCGGCCGGTCGCTTTTGCGGATGAAATTTCCTGCGGCTGTGCTCGCAGGCCAGGCCTGCCAGCTCACGTCGCCTGGCGACAGCGCCTGACCTCTGGGAAGGTCCGATTTGGCCACCAGAATATCGACAGTGTCGAATTTGGGCGCTTCGGCCTTCGGCGCCGGCGCCCTGTCGGAACGGCCAGCCAGCAGGGCGGCGACGCCACCTGCGGCCAGCGCGACGGTCAGTACTACGACACGTGCAGCTTTCATACGCTCACTCTCACCATGACCTGACGGCCAACCCGGCCGCGTAAAACACATCGCCGCCAGTGCGGCCTTTGCACCGGATTTCAACAGCTAAAGGTCAAGGTATGGTTAAGGAGCGGTATCTAAATCGAGTTAATATTGTATTGTGCCGCTAACGAGGTCGGTCTCAGAAACCGTAGCCGGGCATCCAACCAGTTTTGGGATAGACCGCGAGCGCAGCGGCCGCGAGCGCTATGCCGTACGGGATCCCGCCCTCGCTGTCATGCAGGCGCATAATCCAGCCCTGGCGGGAAAGCACGCCCGGCAACGGCAGCTTGCGGAATTGCAATATGGCCAGAGTGAGTGCGCCTCCAAAAAGCGAGGCATAGATCAGATAGTCGAGCAAATGATCGAAGCCAAACCACAAGGCGGTTGCCGCCGCGAGCTTCGCATCGCCGCCGCCGATCCAGCCCTGCGAAAAGAAAACAAACGCCACGGCCAACACAAGTGCAGCGGCAGCAAGATGCATGCCGATGGGGTAAAGGCCCATTCCGGTGATCAAGGTCATCAGGGAGAAGCCAGCAGCAAGGGCGAGCGACAACCGGTTTGAGATGGTCATCGTCAAAAGATCGCTGGATGCGGCAAAGGCCATCAGCGCGGGGAAAAGAAGTAATCTGATTGCGTCTGCAGCCATCATCTGCATTCCAGCTCGTGGTCGGAGTATTCACGCAAGTTAAGGCCCTCAAGCTTGCGGTTCGGTTACCGCCGAAACGACACGCGCGAGTCCCAGCTTGCCTACTTCAACTGGGTGGAGATGGCGTCAAATTTGACGTTCAATTTGCTTCCAAGTCCGTTCACAACCGCGAGGATGGCAACCGAAATCCCCGCCGCTATGAGGCCATATTCGATCGCCGTCACGCCGGCATCGTCCTTCAGGAAGCGTTCAAGCAAATCTTTCATCTCCACCGCCCGGACGTCCATTTCTGCTCGTCTAATCGCGTGGCAACGTAAGGTTCGCGACTTGCATCTCGGTTAATGCCGTTGAGAAAGCAGGGCTTTTTCAATTCAACCGGTCAACTTGGTCAAATTGCTTAATGAACCTTCAACGCGGCCTTTGCGCGTTTCGCCGCGAATACATCGGGCACCAGCGGCCGCTCTTTGCACTTCATTCACCAATTTGCAGTCAACTTGATTCATTGGCGCCGGCGGTCATCAGGCCGGCTTTGTTGTACGAGCGGCTGGAGGGCTTGATGTCGGCCTTGTCGGGGATCTGCAGGCGTTCATGCGGCTTGTGGGTCTTGGCATTCCTGGCTGCAGGACTTTGGGCACCATCGCCTGCCCGGGCCGACGAGGTCGTCAGTATCAATGTCGACCAGGCCCACCTCGTTACTTTACCTGACCGCGTCGCAACCATCGTCATCGGCAATCCGCTGATCGCTGATGCTACCTTGCAGAACGGCGGCATATTGGTGGTTACGGGCAAGGGCTTTGGCATAACCAACCTGCTGGCGCTCGACCGGAGCGGTCGCGTGCTGATGAGCAGAACGGTGGAAGTCCGTGGCCCTGGCACGAGCGACATCGTTACCGTCTACAAGGGTATCGATCGGGAATCCTACAGTTGCGCGCCGAATTGCGAGCGCCGGATTACGCTTGGAGATTCGCCGGCCTTCTTCAACGCGACCTTGAGTCAAAGCGGCGCGCGCAACGGCCAGGCGCAAGCCGCGAAGTAGAAACGCCGGCCGCAGGTCACGGCTTTTACGCTTACCGACCGGTTAACGCGGACGCCTGAGATCGAGGCGTCCAAGCAACAAATCGACAAGGTGCCTTTGCTATGCAGGCCGGTGTTTCGACACCGTCAAGCCACATTGAGACGTTTGTCATGCGTAGACCCACGCGAGTTAAATCTTCAACCTGGTTGCGCCGGTTGGTGCCGTCCCGTTTGGCACGACGCTTCGTCCGGCAGCAGGATGGTTCCGCCGCTGTCGAATTCAGTCTCGTCGCAGTTCCGTTCCTGGGATTGACGTTCGCGATCCTGGAGACGGCGCTCGTTTTTTTCGCCGGCCAGACCCTCGAAACAGCGGTCACCGACTCGGCCCGCCTGATCATGACAGGGCAGGCTCAGGACAAGGCCTGGACGAAAGAAGATTTCAAGACCGAGGTTTGCAACCGCATTCACGGGTTGTTCGATTGCGCCGGCGGGGTCTATGTCGACGTCAAGACATATGACAGCTTCGCCTCGATCAACAACGATTTGCCGCTCACCGATGGAAAGATCGACGAGTCGAAACTGAATTACAGCCCGGGTACGCCAGGCCAGATTGAAGTCGTGACGCTCTACTATCAGTGGCCGATCTACGTTTCGCTGCTCGGAAACGATCTCACCAACATAAACGGCAACAGGCGCCTGCTGGTGGCGACGGCAGTGTTCTGCAACGAACCATTCTCAACCGCGACACCTGCGAACTCCTGCCACTAGGCGGTCAGCCATGAAAGCCATGACGCTGTGTATGACGAGGCTTCTGCAGTCCTTCAAGCGCGATCGCGAAGGCACTTCCGCGATCGAATTCGCCATTCTGGCGCCGCTCCTGATCTCGCTCTATTTCGGCTGCGTGGAAATTACGGACGGCATTGCAGCGGATCGCAAGGTCACGCTGACGGCCGGTGCGCTTGCCAACCTGACGTCTCAATCCCAAACGATTTCCGCCGACGGTATGACCAATATTCTGAATGCCTCCGCGGCCATCATCAAACCCTATTCGGTCGGCAATCTCGCGGCCACGATCACCTGCCTCAAGATCGATGCCGACGGCAACGCCAAGGTCAAATGGAGCGCCACCCTGAATGGCACGGCGCGCGCCGCCAATTCCAGCGTGACCCTACCGGATGCCGCGCTGGCAGTTCCGAATTCTTCGCTGGTGTGGAGCGAGGTGACCTACAACTACACGCCGGTAGTCGGCTATACGATCACGGGCACGCTGCCGCTCTCGGACCAGATGTTCATGACCCCGCGCATTTCGCCGCCGGTCTACGACAGCAAGACCTGCAACTGACGCTGCAAGCCCGGCGATCGCTCAGAAGATCAGGATCCGGGGGTGGGCCCGTACGCCCGCCCCATTTTTTTCCAGTCACCCTTTTGCGCAAGCATCTGCCGTAGATAAGCGACGTTCGCCGCGGCCTCGCTTTCCGGCAGGTCTGCGCTTGCGATCTTCTCCGCCTCGTCAAATCGTCCCTGGAGGCCGACGACGAGCGCCAGGTTCTGCCGCACCTTCGGTCCGGCGTTCGGCTGGGCGGCGGCACGCCGCAGGGTCGCCTCCGCGTTTTTCAGGTCCTTTGTCAGCATATACGACAGGCCGAGGTTCGAAAGCACCGACGCTTCGTTCGGCCTGATTTTGAGCGCTGCGGCATAGTGTTTTTGCGCGTCGGCATGCCGTCCCATCTGGTCGAGCACTGCGCCCTGCACGTTGAGAATGCGCCAATCCGGATTGTCAGGGGTATGGGCGCGCTCGAGCGTCGCGAGCGCCTGCTGATATTGCCCGGCGTCGGCCAGCGCGCGGCCGTAAGCTCCGAGCAAAGACATGTTGCGCGGATTGCGGATCGAGGCCTGCTCCAGCACCGCCACGGCCTGGGCGCGCTGGCCGTTGGCCCGTAGCTCGCTCGCATAGGCGATCGCAGCATCCGCATCGTTCGGATTCTGGCGATAGCGGGCGCCGTGCGCCTCAAGCGAGCGTCGGGCTTGGTCCGGGCTGAGTGATGCCGCGTTCTCGGCACCCACGGAGCCGGTTGTCTCGCGCGGAACGATATTGGAGCAGGCTGCGGCCGACAGGGCGAGAAGGGCCGCCACGGCAGCCGAGGCGAGCAGACGGGTGCAGCTGGTTCTCGACGACATGGTCGAGCAATAAAACGTTAACCCTAACGGCTGGTTAACTTGTAAACTCCGGCCCGAATTGCACTGATGGTCGCCACATAGACGTGGATATGGACATGGATCTGGGCCTTTCCGTCGATGAGCTCACGCTCCGTGAGCGCGCCCGCGCCTTTGCAGCCGAGGTGGTGCGGCCGCGCGCCGCGGCCATAGACCGCGACGAACAATACCCCTGGGACATCGTCAAAGCGCTGAGCCAATCGGGCTTTTGCGGCATGACAATCCCGAAGGCACTCGGCGGCCAGGGTCGTTCCTTTCTCGAGGCGGTCCTGGTGATCGAGGAAATGGCGAAGGCGTGCACGGTCACCTCGCGAATCGTCGTCGAGACGAACATGGGTGCCATTTCGACCGTGATGGCCTACGGCAGCGAACCCCAGAAGAGGCTGGCAGCGCAACTCGTGCTCGAAGGCGACAAGCCGGCAATCTGCATTACCGAGCCGGAGGCAGGCTCCGATGCGACCGCGATGACGACGCGCGCCGACAAACACGGTGACACGTACATCATCAACGGCAGGAAACACTGGATCACCGGGGCGGGAGTTTCGCGCCTGCACCTGATTTTCGCCCGCGTGTTCGACGAGCGCGGCGAAGAGCTCGGTATCGGCGGCTTTCTCGCTGTGCGCGAGCAATCAAAGGGCCTGCGGGCCGGCAAGCGCGAGCAGACAATGGGACTGCGGGGGATGCCCGAGGCAGAAATCATTTGCGAAGACCTCGAGGTGCCGGCAAGCATGGCCGTACTGCCGCCAGCGGGATTCCGCCGCGGCTTCGGCGATCTGATGAATGCCTACAACAGTCAACGTGTCGGCGCGGGCACGGTGGCGCTCGGCGTCGCGGCCGGCGCCCTCGACCATGCTCTGGACTGGGTGAAAACCCGTGAGCAATTCGGCCGGCCTATCGGCGAATTTCAGGGCCTGCAATGGATGCTTGCTGATATGCAGACCCAGCTGACCGCCGCCCGTCTCATGCTCTACCAGGCGGCGCGTTCACGCGGCCCCGATAACAGCGAGTTCCCCGACCCGATGCTGGCCGCGCAAGCAAAGATATTCGCGTCCGAAACGGCCATTAAGATCGTCAACGATGCATTGCAGTTTTTTGGCGCGCGCGGCTATTCGCGTGAGCTTCCACTGGAACGCATGGCGCGGGACGTACGGATGTTTACGATTGGCGGCGGCACCGCGCAGGTGCTCCGCACTCTGGTCGCCTCGAAAATGCTGGGCTGGAAACTGCCGCAGAGGCGCGACGGTTACTTACCCAAGCCTTCGATGCGCGACGCCGCGGAGTAATCATGCATCCCGTTTTTGCGAACGCCGGCAAAAACCAGGCGATTCCGATCTGGTTCGTCCATGCCAAGAGCTTCGACGCGGTGTGCAAGAAGCTTGGACAATCCGAGCAGGCGTTCATAGCCGCAGCCGGTTTCGAGGCGAGACCGGGCCGGTCGCTGCTGCTGCCGGGCAACAACGGCAAGCTCGCCGGCGTCCTGTTCGGGATCGAGAGCCCGGACGACGCCGACCTTGACCGCTTCCGGCCTGGCCAGCTTGCCGGCCTTCTGCCCACGGGCACGTATCGTTTCGCCAATGCGCCGCACGATGCCCGGCTCGCCGCACTGGCAATTGCGCTGGGCGGCTATCAATTCTCACGGTATCGCAAATCGGAAACGCGCAACGTACGCCTCGTGCTTCCCGATGGCATTGACGGCGAGGCGCTGAGCAGCGTCGTCGAAGGTGTCACGCTCTGCCGCGACCTTACAAATACGCCGTCGAACGACATGGGGCCCGCTGAACTGGAGGCCGCGGCCAGGACGCTGGCAAAAGAGCATTCCGCCAAAATTCAAGTGACCAACGGTGCCGCGCTCGCCAGGAATTTTCCGCTCGTGCACACGGTCGGTGCAGGATCGGCCCGCGCGCCGCGGCTGATCGACATGACATGGGGCAAGGCGAGCGATCCGAAAATTACGTTGGTCGGAAAAGGTGTTTGTTTCGATACCGGCGGGCTCGACATCAAGCCGGACACGGGCATGTTCAACATGAAAAAGGACATGGGCGGAGCGGCGACGGCGCTGGCGGTTGCGCACATGGTCATGGCGGATGGACTGAAAGTCCGGCTGCGCGTGATCATTCCTGCGGTCGAGAACTCAATATCCGGCACCAGCTTTCGCCCGCGCGACGTCTACGTTTCGCGAAAGGGCATTTCCGTCGAGATCGGCAACACCGATGCGGAAGGCCGGCTGATCCTGGCGGATGCTCTGACACTCGCCGAAGAAGATAAGCCGGCGCTGCTCGCCGATTTTGCGACTCTTACGGGCGCAGCACGCGTTGCGCTCGGTCCCGACATGCCTCCGTTCTTCACGGACGACGATGGGTTGGCCGACGAACTTATGCGAGCGGCGGCAGCCGAGAGTGATCCGCTCTGGCGCCTGCCACTGTGGCGTCCCTACGCCAGCTTGCTTGATTCGAAGGTGGCCGATCTCAACAACGTCGGAACCGGAGGCCAGGCCGGCGCAATTACCGCGGCATTGTTCCTGCGCCGGTTCGTGAATACGAAAGCCTGGGTGCATTTTGACATTTTCGCATGGACGCCCGCGGCAAAGCCCGGTCGTCCGGAGGGCGCGGAATGCCAGTCGGCGCGCGCCCTCCATGCATTGCTCCGCTCCCGATATGCTTGACCAATGGTCGCCCTTGACCCGCGCATCAATCCTTTCCGGCCCGAGATCGCCGCGAGTCACCTGCGCGGGCATGTCGAGGCCAAGCGCTTCGTCGAGGGCAGCCGGCACCAGATCATCGAGCCCGTCACGGCACTCCGTCGCGCGCCCTCGCACGATGCAAGGCTCGACACGGAAGCCCTGCTGGGCGAACGGGTGACAATCTATGAAACAACCGACGAAGGCTGGGCGTGGGGACAGTTGGAAACAGACGGCTATGTGGGCTGGCTGTCGGCCAATGCGCTGGGAGCCGTCGGCGCCACGCCGACCCACAAGGTCGCGGTCCCGCGCGCATTCGCATTTGCAAGTCCGGACATCAAGCTGCCTCCGGCTGTCGCCTTGCCGATGGGCGCACGCATTGCCGTTACGCGACAGGACGAACGGTTCGCCGTCACGGCCCTCGGCTGGCACATACCGGAAGTTTACCTGGCTCCCGTGAAGATGCCGCAGCCGGATTTTGTCGCCGTCGCGGAGCGGTTTAAAGACACACCTTATCTATGGGGAGGCAAGACCTCTCTCGGACTGGATTGCTCCGGCCTGGTCCAGGTTTCGCTGCAAGCGGCAGGCAAGTCCTGTCCCCGCGACAGCGATATGCAGGAGCTTGCGCTCGGAAAATTGTCTTCGCTTGCAAGCCTGCGCCGGGGAGACCTCGTGTTCTGGAAGGGCCACGTCGCCATTGCCATTGATCCCGAAACACTCATTCACGCGAACGCGCATCACATGATGGTTGCGATCGAGCCGGCCGCGGACGCGATCGCGCGCATCAAGGCGACGGGATCTGAAGTTAGCAGCGTTCGCAGGATCTAGCAGGACACCTTGCGGCAGCTCCGCACCGAGCGGATCACTCCCTGTAATGATTTGAGACCGGGATGGCCGAGAATGGCCACTCCGTTGATGACATATGCTGGCGTTGCAATGAGGTTGGCGTCCGAGCCGAAGTCGGCGTTTTGTTTGAGAACGGCCAGCATGCTTTCGGTATTGGCGACCTCGGCCAGCTCCTGACGATCGAGCCCTATGGCCTCAGCGGCGGCAAGGACGCGCGGCGCATCGATGAGGCCGCGGCCCGCATATATCCGGCGATGAAATTCCAGGTATTTCTCAGGTGTCAGCATTTCACCGGCGGCGAGTTCGACGAGCGCGCCTTGAGCCGACTGAACGGACAACACCGCGTAGGGCGCGAACACCAGTTTGAGCTTCTTGTCAGCTCGCACGAGCGCATCGACGTCTGCGGCCGCCTCCCGGCAGAACGGACAATTGAGGTCGTAGAACTGCACGAGAGTAACATCGCCGTTCGGGTTTCCGACCGCGACCTGGCCCGGCAGCTTTGCAAGCCGAGCCGACAGTTCCGGTTTCAGATCGAAATTGGTGATCGGATCGCCTTCGTCGCTCTTGATGGGATATTGGTCGGGACCGAATTGCGCCGCACCCGCCGCCGTTGCCAGGACGCAGGCAAGCGCCACCAGGCAGATCATCGACGAACGCATTATTGCGACACCACGCCTTCGGGAGCTGTTTCCAGTTTGAAGGCGGCAGCAAATAGCGCACGCGTGTAATCGCTCTTGGGTGCCTTGAACAATTCGGCGGCCGCGCCTTCCTCCACTGCCTTGCCGTGACGCATGACCAGCAGCCTGCTCGCCAACGCGGCGACCACGCGCAAGTCGTGCGAAATGAACATGTAGGTCAGGTCGTGGCGCTTCTGCAGGTCGCGCAGCAAGTCGACCATCTGCGACTGGATGAGCATGTCGAGCGCGCTGGTTGGTTCATCGAGAACGATGAATGTCGGCTCCAGCACCAGCGCACGAGCAAGCGCAATACGTTGCCGCTGGCCACCGGAAAATTCGTGCGGGTAGCGATATCGTGTCTGCGCGTCGAGGCCGACGTCGTCGAGTGCCGCGACGACGCGTCGCTCGCGTTCTGCCGCCGCCAATCCTGGATGATGTACGCGCAGGCCTTCTTCGATGATGTCCGAGACGGACATACGGGGTGACAACGAGCCATACGGATCCTGGAACACGATCTGCATCGCATGTCGGTATGGCCGCATCTCCTTGAATTTGAGCTCCTGAATGGGATCTCCCATGAATACGATCGGGCCGTCTGACGAGATCAGACGCAGGATGGCGAGACCAAGCGTCGTCTTGCCGGATCCTGATTCACCGACGACGCCAAGTGTTTCGCCCTTGCGCAACTCAACGCTGACGCCATCGACTGCCTTGATGTGACCAACCACTTTGCGCAGCACGCCGCGCTTGATCGGAAACCATACCTTCAGGTCTTGGGTTTCGACGACGACGGGCGCCTCCGGCCGCGGAAGCGCCGGGTCCGGTTTTGGCTCGGCCGCGAGCAGCGCGCGCGTGTAGGGATGCTCGGGCGACTTGAAAACACGCTGAACATCTCCCTTCTCGACGATCTTGCCGCGCTGCATGACGCACACTTTGTCGGCAATCTTGCGAACGATCCCAAGATCGTGGGTGATGAAAAAGACGGACATCCCGAGGCGCGTCTGTGTGTCCTTGAGCAGTTTCAGGATTTGCGCCTGCACGGTGACGTCGAGCGCCGTCGTCGGCTCGTCGGCAATGAGCAGATCGGGCTCGTTCGCCAGCGCCATCGCGATCATCACGCGTTGACGCTGGCCGCCGGAGAGCTGGTGCGGATAACTTTGAAGGCGGCCGGCCGGGTCCGGAATGCCGACCTGACCAAGCAGATCGACAATCCGCGCACGCGCCGCCGGGCCTTTAAGATCCTGATGTAAAGAGAGAATTTCGCCGATTTGCTTCTCGATCGTGTGCAGCGGATTGAGCGAGGTCATCGGCTCCTGGAAGATGATCGTAATGTCGTTGCCGCGCACATGGCGCATCTCGCGCTCGCTCAGCGGCAGAAGATTGCGGCCCTTGAACATGACCGAGCCCGACGGATGGTGTGCCGCCGGATAGGGCAGCAACTTCATCACCGACAGGGCGGTGGCCGATTTGCCGGATCCGGATTCTCCGACAAGCGCGACTGTCTCCCCTTTGCCGATGTCGAACGACACACGATCGACGGCCAGAAACTCGCGCGCACCCTTTCCGAAGGCGATCGACAGGTCGCGGATCGACAGCAGAGTCTCGTTCCCGTTCATCTGAAGGTCTTTCTCGGATCGAACGCATCGCGAACGGCTTCGCCGACGAAAATCAGCAATGAAAGCATGATCGCAATGCTGAAAAAGCCGGTGAGTCCGAGCCATGGCGCCTGCACGTTGGCTTTTCCCTGCGACAGCAATTCACCGAGCGACGGCGAGCCCGGCGGCAAGCCGAAGCCCAGGAAGTCGAGTGCAGTCAATGTCATCACCGACGACGACAAGATGAACGGCAGGAACGTCATGGTCGCGACCATGGCGTTCGGCAGCAGATGCCGGAAGATAATGACAGCGTTCGAGACGCCGAGGGCGCGCGCCGCCTGGATATATTCGAAATTACGGCCGCGCAAAAATTCCGCGCGCACCAAACCGACGAGAGACACCCAGGAAAACAACAGCAATATTCCGAGCAGAACGAAGAAGCCCGGCACCAGAACCGACGAAATGATCAGCAGCAGATAAAGCGATGGAATTGAATTCCATATCTCGATGAAGCGCTGGAACAGAAGGTCGGTCCAGCCGCCGAAGTACCCCTGAACTGCGCCGGCCGCGACCCCGATAATCGAAGAAATGATGGTGAGGACGAGTCCAAACAGCACCGAAATGCGGAAGCCGTAAATCAGCCGCGCCAGCACGTCGCGACCGCCATCGTCGGTGCCGAGCCAGTTGGTCTCAAGGTCGTCACACTTTGCAAAACCGTGAGTCGCGGCAAACTCGCAGTCTTTTTGCGTCAACATCCATGTGGGCTTGGACGGAAACGGCGACGGCGGCCTGCTCACCTGGGTGTTGTAGGAAAAACGGACCGGTGGCCAGATCACGGTGCCGCCTTCCTTCTCGATGAGGCCTATCAGATACTCGTCTCTGTAGTCGGCGGCCGTGCCGAACAGACTTGGATCTTCACCTTTGGCAAAGGCCGTGTCGGGGTATGTGAAGACGGCGGGGAAAAAGAAACGGCCGTTTACATGAATGAAAATGGGCTTGTCGTTGGCGATGAACTCGGCAAACAGCGACACCAGAAACAGCGCAAGAAAAATCCACAACGACCAGTAGCCGCGGCGATTGGCCTTGAAGTTTTCCCAACGGCGCCTGTTGATCGGAGATATTTTTATCCAGCGCCGTTCCACAGACTTGTCAGGCGCAGTCGCCGCTTCCGACTTGATTCCCGTGCGCGCGTCCACGTCAGACCTCTCGCGTCTCGAAATCGATGCGCGGATCGATCCACGTGTAGGTCAAATCGGAAATCAGATTCACGACCACGCCGATCAGCGAGAATATGTAAAGCGTGGCGAAGACAACGGGATAATCGCGGTTGAGAACGCTTTCGAATCCGAGCAGGCCGAGACCGTCGAGTGAAAAGATTGTTTCGATCAGAAGCGATCCCGTGAAAAAGGCGTGCACGAAGGCCGATGGAAAGCCAGCGATCACGATAAGCATGGCATTCCGGAAGATGTGACCGTAAAGCACCTGGTTGCTGCTGCAGCCCTTGGCACGCGCCGTGAGCACATATTGCTTGCGGATTTCCTCAAGAAACGAATTCTTGGTGAGCAAGGTCATCGTCGCAAATGCCGACAGCGCCATGGAGAGAATTGGCAGTGTCAGGTGCCAGAAATAGTCGAGGATCTTTTGCCACCACGGCAGCTCCGACCAACGCTCCGACACCAGTCCGCGCAGCGGGAACCAGTCAAAGAACGAGCCTCCGGCGAACAGGATGATCAGCAAGATCGCAAAAAGGAATCCGGGAATGGCGTAGCCGATGATGATGACGCTTGACGTCCAGACGTCGAAACGCGAGCCGTCGCCTACCGCTTTTCGAATACCAAGCGGAATCGAGATCAGATATGTCAGCAGCGTCATCCAGATTCCGAGCGACATCGATACCGGCAGCTTCTCCTTGATCAGCTGCAATACGCTGACGTCGCGGAAATAGCTTTTTCCGAAGTCGAACCGCACGTAGTTCCAGAGCATCAGCGCAAAGCGCTCGTAGGCCGGCTTGTCGAAACCGAACTGCTTTTCGAGTTTCTTGATGAATTCCGGATCGAGACCCTGCGCACCGCGGTACTTGGAGCTCACCGCGTCGACCTGCGAGGCGCCTTGCGCCATACCGCGGCTGCCAAAGTCACCGCCCGCGGAGCCGGAAATGCGCGACGTTGCGCCGGTCTCGGCTCCCGTCAGCTTGGCAATCACCTGTTCGACGGGCCCGCCCGGCGCAAATTGCACCACAACGAACGCGACAAACATGATCCCGAACATCGTCGGGATCATGAACAGAATGCGGCGGATGATGTATGCGCTCATTGCCCTATCAGTATGGCATACCGCGGCGCTGCGAAAACGCGCCACGACGCCCAAAAGCCCCCGGCCACTGGTTTTACACCGGTTCTAGCCGCCCTTTTCGATCTTTGATGTCTTTCCGCGATCGGACCACCAGGTGTCCGGGATGCCCCTGAAATAGCGCGGCTGGGCATCCGGGCGGCCGAACACATCCCAATACGCGATCCAGTGCGATGCCTTGTACCAGTGCGGGATCCAATATCGTCCGGCACGGAAGACCCGATCGAACGCCCGGCAAGCAGTGATCAGCTCGTCTCGCGTTTTGGCGGCGATGATGACCTCAATCAGCCTGTCGAGTACCGGGTCAGCGATGCCCGCCCGGTTCTGCGATCCCTTAATTGCTGCCGCCTGCGAGCTGAAATATGGCCGCAGCGAGTCTCCGGGCGTGGACGAAAAGCTCAGGCGCTCGGTCGTGATGTCGAAATCGAAGTCGTCCACGCGGCGCCGGTACTGAACCGGATCGACGATGCGGAGGCTTGCGACAAGCCCGAGCACCTCAAGGTTCTTGATATAAGTGAGATGATGCGGCTTGAACGTGGGTTCGTCGATCAGGAACTCGATTTCGATCGGCCGGCCATCCGGCATGACCCGCTTGCGGTTCACCAGCTTGAAGCCGGCTTCGTTAAGCAACTGCGCCGCGTGGCGCAGCCAGCGCCTGTCCTGTCCGGAACCGTCCGTCACCGGCGGCACATAGGGCTCGCCGAAGACCTCTTCGGGCAACTGGCTCCGGAAAGGCTCGAGCAGCGCGACTTCGGCCGCACTGGGCATGCCGGTCGCTTTCATTGGTGAATTTTCAAATATCGAATGCGTCCGGTCGTACGAACCGTACATGATGTTTCTGTTGGTCCACTCAAAATCGAAGGCATCGATGAGCGCCTCGCGCAAGCGCCGGTCCTTGAATTTTTCACGCCGTAAATTGACGAACCAGCCCTGGGCCCCGGATGGCGTCGCGTCCGGAATCACCGTTCGCTTGACGCGGCCGTCCTTGAACGCCGGAAAATCGTAACGTGTAGCCCAGGTGCGCGAGGTGAACTCCTCGCGGAACAGATAGCTCTTCGCAGTGAAGCCTTCGAATCCGACCTCCCGGTCGCGGTAATATTCGTAGCGTATGGTGTCAAAATTATACAGTCCGCGTGCGACCGGCAGGGTGGCGCCCCACCAGTCCTTGACCCGATCAAATTCGATATGATGCCCGATCTGAAAGCGGCCAACCTTGTAAGGGCCGCTGCCAAGCGGAATTTCCAGCGTCGACTGATCGAACGATTGCTTGGAATAATACGCTCGGGAAAAGATTGGAAGACCGGCCACGAACAGTGGCACGTCGCGCGCGCGTCCTTCGGCGAAACGCACGACGACCGTGCGATCATCCGTCGCCTCCGCACCTTTGCAGTCACGTAATTGCTGCGTGATGATCGGATGGCCCTGTTCCTTCAGCGTATTGATCGACCACGCCACGTCGTGGGCCGTCAGCGGCGCGCCGTCGTGAAACTTCGTTTCCGGCCGCAAAGTGAACCGGTAGGTCAGTCCATTGTCGGTTATTCGAACGCTGCGCGCGGCAAGTCCGTACATCGCGTCGGGTTCGTCACCGGAACGCACCATCAGCGTCGCGAAGGCGAAGTCCATCCCGAACGCACCTTCACCTTTGAGAATGTAGCCGTTGAGCGACGTGAAAGTCAGAAACGACCCGTTATAGCCGCGCGAGGAGACGATTTCGGAATAGGCGCCGCCTTTGGGCGCGTTCACGTTGACGTACGTAAAATTGGCAAAATTGGCCGGATAGTTGAGGTCGCCGAAGGCCGACATGCCGTGCCTGTCGGCTTCTTGCGCATTGGCGGGAGCGACAAAACGGGCACCGGCGCCGGCAGCCGCAGCACCGGCAATTACGCTCAACGCATTGCGCCGGCTCAATCTCATGCAATCACGATCGTTGCGGCACTCTCGCTGCCTTGTCTTTATCCCACCACCACACCGTGGGAAATGCCGAGCGACCATATTTCGGCATGATTTCGGGACGGCTGAATCGGTCCCACCGCGCCGTGCGGACGTAAGGATAAGTCCATTGCGGGACCACGTAGAAGTTCCACAGCAACACCCTGTCGAGCGATTTGGTGGCCGCAACAAGTTCGGCGCGGTCCTTGGCGAAAATCACTTGTTCAATCAACGCATCGATGGCCGGATTTTTGATGCCGATAAAATTGCGTGAACCCGGACGATCTGCCGCCCGCGAGCCCCAGAAGTCGCGCTGTTCGTTACCCGGCGAAAGCGACTGGGGCCAGCTCGCAACGATCACGTCGTAGTCCCATTGGCGAAGGCGGTTTTCATACTGTGCCGAATCCACCACGCGAACGTTCACGTTCATGCCGAGCCGTTCGAGTGACGGTTTATAGAACAGGACAAATCGCTGGGTGGCAGAATCGTCCACAAGAAACTCGAGCGTAAACGGTTCTCCGGTCCTGGAATCGACAAGCTTCGCGTTACGAACCTCATACCCGGCCTCACGGAACAAAGTGAGCGCCTGGCGGAGGTTGTCGCGCACTGCCTGCGGTGTGCCTCCGACGGGATTGGTGTAGGGTTTCGTGAACAGATCAGACGGCACCTTGTCGCGGATGCTTTCCAGAATCTCCAGCTCTTTACCTTCGGGCAGACCCGTTGCCGCAAGCTCGGTGCCCTCAAAATAGCTTGCAATCCGCGAATACTGTCCGAAAAAGAGTTGCCGGTTCATCTCCTCAAAATCGAACGCGAAATTAAATGCGCGGCGCACGCGCGGATCCTTGAATTTGTCGCGCCGGGTATTGAACACGAAGGCCTGCATTATGCCCCGGTCACGAATCGGAAACTCCTCACGCACGACACGCTTCTCGCGGACAGCCGGGAAGTCGTACGCCGACGCCCAATCTTTCGCGCTGTTCTCGAATCGCCAATCCAGCTGGTCGCCCTTGAAACCTTCGAGCGCCACAGTCAGATCACGAAAATATTCGTAGCGAATCTGCTGGAAATTTCGTGTCCCAACGACGACGTTGAGATTCCTGCCCCAATAGTCGTCCACCTTTTCGTAGACCAGGGTGCGGCCCGGAGCGAACTCCGCAAGCTTGTACGGTCCGCTGCCAAGCGGGGGCTCAAGCGTGGTCTGCGAGATGTTGCGCTTGTTCCCATCCTTGTCGGTGCCTTGCCACCAATGCTTCGGCAGGACCGGCAACTGCCCGACGATATGAGGCAGCTCGCGATTACCCGGCCCATCGAAAGTGAAGGTAATCTCGCGTTCTCCGGTCAGCTCGACCTTTGTGACATGGCGATAGTATGCGCCGTAGAACGGGCTATTCGTCTTAAGCGCGTCAAAAGAGAATATGACGTCGTCCGGCGTCACCGGCTTGCCGTCGTGCCATCGCGCATTCGCTCTCAGGCGATACGTCACTGTCGAATGATCGGCAGGATGGCTGACGGCTTCTGCAAGCAATCCGTATTCCGTCGAGACCTCGTCAAGCGCAGGCGTCATGAGGGTTTCGATAAACAATTCTGTGCCGGCAGCGACGCTGCCTTTCAGGCCGGCGATGACCGTGTTGAAGTTATCGAACGTACCGAACGCGCCGAGCCGAACGGTGCCGCCCTGCGGAGCCTGCGGGTTCACATAGTCGAAATGCCTGAAGCCGTCCGGATATTTGATGTCGCCGAATAGTGACAGGCCGTGATGCCATGTCTTGGCTTGCGCTTCAGCCCGGCGCGCAAGCGCATTTACACCAATCGCGCTCAGGGCCGGCATCATGAGGCTGGCCGCACTGGAGCGCAGAACCGACCGGCGGCTGAAATTCATGCAATTGCTCCGACGCACAATGTACCGACCGAGATGCAATTACCGCCGATTATGTCGGTTTTTCGTTTCACTGCCAGCGGGTGCGGCCCCGCGTTCATTACATAACAGTCACAAATCCGTGGCCAAACGCCGCAAGAAAACACAAACGGCCGGACATATTGCCGGCCGTTCGAATGATTCATTGTATTGCTGTTACTTTTTGGGTTGCTCCCCGCCTGCCGGCGCGTTTTCCGCAGCCTTCGGCAGCGGAACCGGATTATCCGACAGCGTGCGCAGATAGTCGATCACGTCCGCGCGTTGCTCGGGTTTTGAAAGTCCGGCGAACGTCATCGCCGTCCCCGGGATATATTGGCGCGGATTCGCGAGGAACTTGTTGAGCTCGTCGAAAGTCCATTTTCCGCCTTTGGCCTTCATCGCGGCTGAGAAGTTGAACCCGCCGCGGCCTTCGCCGCGATCGCTCCCGACAATGTTATAAAGATTGGGACCGACGCGGTTGGGGCCACCTTTCTCGAAAGTGTGGCAGGCAGCGCATTGCTTGGCGGTCGCCTGGCCCTTTTCCACCGATGCCTTTGCAAGAAGCGTTTCGATTGGCTGCTCCGGTTCCTTGGGCGCACTGGCTTTCTCGGCGCCACTCTCCTTGACCGCAATATTGAACCCAGGCTTCGCCGGCTTCTCCGGCGCGAAAATGGCGCCCGCGCCGATATTGAGCGCCAGCAGGACAAGACAGGTGCCGAGTACGGCGCCGAGGATTTTGTTCAGCTCGAAGGAATTCATTGAATTTCGGCTCCCGAAGCGGGTCGTGACGATGCGGAGCGGATACCGCCAGGGACCTGGCGTCGGCGATCAGATACCGGTTTGCCTGGCCTCTGGCAACCCGTATAAGCGCCTGCGGCATTTCGACATTCGTCACACGTGCCCAGGCACCCGGCACCCCGATGCCCAATACGATCATCCTCATTCCCGCGCGCCTGGCATCGACGCGACTGCCCGGCAAACCGTTGGCGGACCTGCACGGCGCCCCGATGATCGTGCATGTCCTGCATCGCGCCGAAACTGCTCGCATCGGCGATGCCGTTGTCGCAACCGATTCGGAGGCGGTCGCCGCAGCGGTGGAAAAAGCCGGAGGCCGTGCGGTGATGACGCGCAGCGATCATGAATCCGGCTCGGATCGCATTTACGAGGCGCTCGAAGCCGTTGACCCCGAGCATCGCATCGAAATCGTTGTCAATGTTCAGGGGGATTTGCCGACCATCGAAGCCGACGACATTCGCGCCGCGCTCAAGCCGCTGGCCGACAGGAGCGTTGATATTGGCACGCTGGCCGCCGTCATTATCGATCCCGCCGAGCGGACAAATCCCAATGTCGTCAAAGTGTCGGGCCCCGAGATCGCACCTGGCCGTTTTCACGCCACAACGTTCACGAGGGAAAGTGCAGCGGGGCCCGGACCGCACTATCACCACATCGGGCTTTATGCCTATCGCCGCGCGGCGCTTGAGCGCTTTGTCAAATTGCCGCCGTCGGCGCGAGAGCGACACGAGAGACTGGAGCAATTGCGGGCCCTGGACAACGGCATGCGCATCGATGCGATGGTCGTGAAAAGCGTGCCCCTTGGCGTCGATACGCCGGAAGATTTGGAGAAGGCGCGCAAGCTGCTCGCCGGTTGACTCGACCGCTAATGTCTGCGTACGGAACGCACGACAAGGTGAGACATGGTCAAGAAGAAGATCATTTTTCAGGGGGAGCCGGGGGCAAATTCGCATCTTGCCTGCCGCGAGGCCTATCCGGATCACGAACCGGTGCCCTGCCCGACGTTCGAGGACTGTTTTACAGCGCTTATTGCCGGCGACGTCGACCTCGGCATGATTCCGATTGAAAATTCCGTGGCCGGCCGCGTCGCCGATATTCACCATCTGATGCCGACGGCGGGACTGCACATCATCGCCGAATGGTTTTTGCCTATTCGCAATCAGCTGATGGCGGTGAAGGGCGCGAACCTCAAGACGATCAAAACCGTGCAAAGCCACGTGATGGCGCTCGGACAATGCCGCAATGTCATCCGCGAGCTGAAGCTCAAGCCGATTGTCGCCGCCGATACCGCCGGCTCGGCGCGCGAAGTCTCGGAGGCCAAGGACCCGAGCCGCGCAGCGATCGCGTCTCGATTGGCCGCGGAAATCTACGGGCTTGGTATCCTCAAGGAAAATGTCGAGGACGAATCGCACTCGACCACGCGCTTCGTCGTGCTCTCGCGCGAGAAGAAGTGGGCAAAGCCGGGCGCCGGCAAAGTCATCACGACCTTCGTGTTCAGGGTCCGCAACGTTCCGGCTGCGCTCTACAAGGCGCTCGGCGGGTTTGCCACGAACGGCGTCAACATGACGAAGCTCGAAAGCTACATGGTTGGCGGCAACTTCTTTGCAACGCAGTTCTATGCCGACGTCGAGGGGCACCCTGACGATCGCGCGCTGGTCTTCGCGCTCGAGGAGCTTGCCTTCTTCTCCAAGGAACTGACGGTGCTCGGGGTCTACCCGGCACACCCCTTCCGCGAGACGTTCAAGGAAGAGAAAGACTAGGCGTCACGCCGCGACGCGCCCGAGGAATCCCTCGATGCCGCGCTGGAGACTTGTGGCCGCGGCTTCGACGGTTTCCGACGCTTGCAGCACCTTGCCTGCAGCGCTGCGCGTGTCCCCGACCGCCCGGGTAACTTCCTCGAGAACAGAGACCATGCCCTTGGCCCCGTTCGCGGCGCTCGCCACGTTGTGCGAGATCTCATCGGTCGCGCTGTCCTGCTGCTGCAAGGACAGCGCGACGGCCGAGGTGTAACCATCAATTTCGCGCATACGGCCGGTGTTGCGCCGGATGGCGTCGACCGCCACCCGCGTCGAGTTCTGTACCGCGTCGATCTGGCTGGCGATTTGCTCGGTGGCCTTGGCAGTCTGCACGGCGAGCGATTTGACTTCCGATGCGACCACGGCGAAGCCGCGGCCGGCCTCGCCCGCGCGCGCGGCTTCGATCGTGGCATTGAGTGCAAGCAGGTTCGTCTGGCCCGCGATATTGCGGATCAGGTTGACCACCTCGCCGATCTGCTGAACCGTGTCGGTGAGGCGGGCCATATGTTCGTTGGTCGTCTGCGCCTCAGCGACAGAATGCGACGCAACCTCGGCAGCCTGGCTGATCTGACGGCCGATTTCCCCGATCGATGCAATCAGCTCCTCGGTGGCCCCGGCGGCGGCGATCATATTGGCTGACGCCTCATTCGTCGTCTGCACTGCGCTCGCTGCCCGATCCGAGGTAAGACCTGAAGAATTGGACAGTGCCCCGGCAATCGAATTCAGCGCGGCGGTACTGTCGGAAACGGTGCGCAGCACGGCTGCAACGCTCTCGCGGAAGGCGCGGATTTCGGTTTCGATCGTCACACGGCGACGTTCCTGCTCCGACAGTGCGGCATTCCTTCTTTCGGCACTGATGCGTTCGGTGATGTCGTCATGCGTTCCGATCCAGTACTGACCCTTCCTGATCGGCCGGTTGACGACAAGGACGGAGCGTCCGTCCGGCGTCTCGACAATGCGGTTCATGACCGCCCCTTCACGCACGGCCCTCATGATCTCGGAGCGATATTTTTCCGGATCAAGATTGAGACTTCCGGCCGTGATGCGGTTCTGGATCAGCTCCATAAGCGTGCAGCCGGGTTTCACGACTGCCGGCGACAAGCGGTACATTTCAACGTAACGATCATTGACGACAAGAACGCGCTCGTGTGCGTCGAACAGGACGACACCCTGCGTCATATTGTTCAGAACCATCGACAGCAGCGCGCCGTCGCCGCGTCCACCGGCACGCCGGCGCTGGCCGACGAACACGTACGCAATCGCCGCAAGAACGGCGATAATGATGGCGTACGTCTGGACGTTCAGTTCGGACAGATAAGCCAAGACCCGCGCGCCCCGAGGTCCGACCTTATAGGGCCGCAAGCTTTTATTAATTGTTAACCTGCGGTGGCACCTCGGGAACCCGCGTCTGTTCGAAACGCCCAACAAAGCGCGGTGACAGTTTGCGCAAGCGGTCGAGGTCGACGCGGCCCGAGCGCACAATATAGCTCATCGCGAAATCGAGCGGCGCAAGTTGCATGTGCTCCGCAAATCGCTCATACCACTGCGCACTTCCGTTGGCCCCGGCGACCAGCTTTTCGAGAATGGGCCGCCGCGCTGCCTCAAAACCCTGCAATGCGGCAGGAATATTGTCGGTGCTCGCGGCTAATGCCTTGTCGAGCGCGATTGCATCCTCCATCGCAAGCCTGGTTCCGGAACCAATGGAAAAATGCGCGGTGTGCAATGCATCCCCGATAAGCACGCGATTGTGCGCCGACCATTTTTCATTATGGACGATCGGGAATTGCCGCCAGATCGAGTTGTTCGAAATCAAAGAATGTCCGTCGAGCGTGGCCGCAAAAACCGTTTCGCAAAGACGCCTGCCTTCGGCCTCGTTCAACCGCGCAAGACCGGCTCGCGAAAAAGTGGCCTCATCGACCTCAACGATGAACGTGCTCAGCTCCGGTGAGTATCTGTAGTGATGTGCATTGAAGCAGCCGGACTCAGTCTCGACGAATGTCTGTGTCAGTGTCTCGAACTGTTTGGTGGTACCGAACCACGCGAAGCGGTTAGTCATCAGCCGGACGGTCGCCCCGAGTTCGCCCGCATGACTGCGGCGCACCAATGAATTGACGCCGTCGGCGCCAATCACAAGGTCGGCTTCGCCCAAGGCGCCAAGATTTTCGATTGGATGCCGATAGCCCGGATGTACGCCGACCGATGCCGCCCTCGCCTGCAGCAACTGCAGCAGCTTCAGCCGGCCGATGGCAGCAAAGCCGACACCATCGATTACCACGCGTTCGCCGCGATGCACGAGCGCGATGTCGTTCCACGACTCCATGTGCGGCGCGATGGCCGCGTGGGTCTGCGGATCGTCCTCGCGCAGAAAGTCCAGCGCCTTGTCGGAAAATACGACGCCGAACCCGAAAGTGGCATCGGCGGCATTCTGCTCGAAAACGGTCACGTCGGCGTCGGGCTGCCGCCGCCTGATCAGATAGGCAAGATAGAGCCCGGCCGGGCCGGCGCCGAGGATGGCAATGCGCATGGCTCAGTGTCGCAGACAGCCCGCCCCGCCGAAAGCGGCAGCGGCAATCAGATCGTCTGATTATACGCGCCGACTTCAGGATGCGTGCGCAATACGCCGTCAACCGCCTTGAACATGTCGCGCATGCGCTGTTCCGACACCGGGCTTTCGACAACGACCACCAGCTCCGGCTTGTTGGACGACGCGCGCACCAGCCCCCAGGTGCCGTCCTCGACGGTCACGCGCACGCCGTTAACGGTGACCAGCTCGCGAATCGCCTGCCCGGCAACTTTCGTGCCGTCGGCCCTGGCCGTTTCGAACTGCTTCACGACGGAATCCACAACCGCGTATTTTTTCTCGTCGTCGCAATGCGGCGCCATGGTCGGCGAGCCCCAGGTCTTCGGCAGGGCCTTGCGCAGATCGGCCATGGTTTTTCCGGGATTGCGGTCGAGCATGTCGCAGACCGCGAGCGCGAAAATCATGCCGTCGTCGTAACCGCGGCCGAATGGCTTGTTGAAAAAGAAGTGTCCGGATTTTTCAAATCCGGCGATTGCGCCGAGCTCGTTAACGCGTCGTTTGATGTAGGAATGCCCAGTCTTCCAATAGTCGGCCTTCACACCGTTCGCCTTCAAGACCGGATCCGTCAGGAACAGTCCGGTCGATTTCACATCGACGACGAATGTCGTATTCCGGTGCATTGTCGACATGTCGCGGGCAAGCATCACGCCGACTTTATCGGCGAAGATCTCTTCGCCTTCGTTGTCAACGACGCCGCAGCGGTCGCCGTCGCCATCAAAACCGAGCGCCACGTCTGCGCGGTTGACCAGCACTGCATCGCGCATTGCATGCAGCATCTTCATGTCTTCGGTGTTCGGGTTGTAGCGCGGAAACGTATGATCGAGATTGCAATCGAGCGGCACGACTTCGCAGCCGACGGCCTGCAGGATTCGCGGCGCGAAGGCACCCGCTGTGCCGTTGCCGCAGGCCGCGACGACTTTAAGCTTCCGCTTGAGGTTCGGCCGTTTAGTCAGGTCTGCAATGTACCGCTCAGGAAAATTCTCGACGAATTCGTAACTGCCGCCTGCCTTGAAGTCGAATTTCGCGCCCAGCACGATTTCCTTGAGGCGCTTCATCTCGACGGGGCCGAAGGTGAGCGGCCGATTGGCTCCCATCTTCACGCCGGTCCAGCCATTGTCGTTATGTGAGGCCGTCACCATGGCAACGCACGGCACGTTGAGCTCGAATTGCGCAAAATAGGCCATCGGCGTGATCGCGAGGCCGATGTCATAGACCTTGCAGCCGGAAGCCATCAGGCCCGACACTAAAGCCACCTTCACCGACGACGAATAGCTGCGGAAATCGTGACCGGTGACGATTTCGGGCTTTACCTTCAGTTCGCGAATGAGCGTGCCGAGGCCGAGCCCCAATGCCTGCACGCCCATCAGGTTGATTTCCTTTTCCAGCAGCCAGCGCGCGTCGTATTCGCGAAAGCCGGTCGGTTTCACGAGCGGCGTGGACTCATAAGCATAGGTATTCGGCGTCAGCGCAGGTTTCGGCGTCGGAAACATCTGGTCCTCAAACAGGGTGGGAGAATCCAATACCCTAACACCGCAGCGCAGCAAAGCGCTCCATCGGGATAGCGCGAAGTTGGAAGTGAAGAAGTCTTGACCTACTGCTCGAGGACTATGCGCCCGTTGGCGTATTCGTACCGGCGAAGGCGCGACAGAAAGGAGACGCCAAGCAGATTTTTTGCGAGCGCCTGGTCGGGCAGCACCATCGCGGGCACGTCGTAGACGGTGATACCGCCGAGCTCAATGCGGTCGATCGTGGCGCGCGCTGCCTTGATCCTTCCATTGGCCGTTATCGCCGTAGCCGTGTAATCGCTCGGCCGCGGGCGAATTCCGACCCGAGCGGCGTCCGATTCACGCAGCACGACGAGCGAGGCGCCGGTGTCGATGATAAAGTCGACGCTTCGGCCGTCGATCCTGGCATCTGCCTGGAAGTGACCGAGACGATCCGCTTCAAGCGTCAGGCTGCGTCCCGACGTGGTCGGTTCGCGCGGCTCGTAAGCCGGCTGCGCCACCGCAGCCTGCGGCGGCGGAGACGAGACCGCTTGATCGGCGTAGCGGGCGGCGACACTGCCAAGCACGACCAGAACAACGGCAAAGATCATCAGCTGTCGCATGATGGGATCCTGAAGCCAGACCGGAAGAATAGGCGACCGGTTTCAAAGGGTGCTTAACGAAACAGGTGGGGCCTGGCGCCATTTGCCCATGGTCAGCCGCCCGTTAGCTGATTTCAGACAATTGAATCTATCTAATGTTCATTGGCCGCGCGGCTTTGCGCGCCGCGTCGCCGGCGCGGTCAGCGGATCGTCGGGCCAGGGATGCTTCGGATAACGGCCCCGCAGATCGGACCGGACGTCCTTGTAGCTGCCGCGCCAGAAGCCAGGCAGGTCGCGCGTGACCTGAACCGGACGGTGCGCAGGCGACAGCAGCTCAATCAGCAAAGGCACGCGTCCCCCCGCAATGACCGGGTGAACAGCAAGCCCGAACAGTTCCTGCACGCGGATCGCAAGCCTGGGCCCTTCTTCTCCTTCATAGTCGATCGGAACGTTCGAGCCGGACGGCGCCATGAAGTGCGTGGGCGCCTCCGCGTCGAGGCGTTTGCGCAAATTCCACGGGACCAGGACGTCAAGTGCCGCGGCGAGATCGTCCGCGTCGATCTGCGACAGCGCAGTTTTCCCATCGAGGAACGGGGCCAGCCAATCGGCGGCTGTGTGCGCGAGCACATGGTCGGACAAGTCGGGCCACTCGTCGCCTTCCGCCTTGCGCAGGAAATTCACGCGATCACGGAATTGCAATTGCGCCTTGCTCCACGGCAACTTTGCGACGCCCAGGCCGGCGATACCCTCGGCGAGCAGCTTTGCAGCCTCGGCGCCGGACGCAACCGGCAGCGTCCGCTCGTTCAAGATCAGCGCGCCAAGTTTCCTGATGCGGCGTGAGCGAAGTGATGCCGATGCCGTCTCGAATATTATCGTTTCGTGCTCTGCGATTGGTCCGGCGAACCGCGCTTCGATCTCGCCAAGGGTGATCGCGGCTGCCAGCACGACACGGCTCGCCGCCGCCATGCCCGTGAGCTCCGCAACTGCGAGGTAGGGCTCGCGCGCGAGCGATGACGCCGGGTCGACGTTGCCGCCGCGGCCATTGGCAAGGAGAAAGCTTCCGTTGCCGGCCCCGCGATTTTTCGCGATGCGGTCGGGATAGGCCAGAGCGAGCAGCGAGCCGGGATCGTGCCCACTGTCTGCAGCCTTGCCGCCTGCCGTTTCCGCCCACCGCCTCACCATTGCCCGCGCATCATCCGCGCGCTTCGACCGGTCGCGCCGGAAATTGTCGAGCCGATGACGCAAATCGACGTCATCGCCCCCGAGACCTCGTTCGGTGATGATCGCAGCGATGCCGGCAGCCAATTCTCCGGCGCCTTCGACCGCCGCATCGACCACCATGCGCGCGAGCCGCGGCGGCAACGGAAGCGCGCGCAGCTTGCGGCCCTCTTCCGTGATGCGGCCACCGCCGTCGATCGCGCCAAGCTCGGCAAGCAAGGTCTCGGCCTCCGCAAGCGCGGCTCGCGGAGGAGGATCGAGAAAGGCAAGCTTGCCGGGATCGCTGACACCCCACTGCGCCAGGTCGAGCACGAACGAAGACAGGTCCGCGGACAGTATTTCGGGGCGTGTGTACGCCTCGAGCGAAACAGTCTGCGGCTCGTCCCACAGCCGGTAGCAGACGCCGGGCTCCACGCGCCCAGCGCGGCCGCGCCGCTGATCGGCGGCGGCACGCGACACCCGTACGGTTTCCAGCCGCGTGATCCCAACGTCGGGCTCGTAACGCGGTACCCGCGACAACCCGCTGTCAATGACGACCCGGACTCCCTCGATGGTGAGCGACGTTTCGGCGATCGACGTTGCCAGCACTACTTTGCGCCGCCCTTCCGGCGCCGGTGAAATAGCGCGGTCCTGTTCGCGCGCATCGAGAGCGCCATAGAGCGCGACGATATCGACGCTGGGGTCGGCGACGCGCTCCTTCAGCAGCACCTCGGTGCGGCGGATTTCACCGGCGCCCGGCAGAAATACCAGCAGCGATCCTGTTTCAGCCCGCAGTGCACGCTCGATGGCTTCCGTGACTTGCCGCTCTATGGGAGCACGTGAGTCGCGGCCAAGATAGCGGGTCTCCACCGAAAAGGCCCGGCCTTCACTTTCTATTGCGGGCGCGTTACCCAGGAGCGCAGCGACACGCGCGCCGTCAAGCGTGGCCGACATGACCAGCAGCTTGAGGTCAGGCCGCAGCGCCTGTTGCGCGTCGCGCGCCAGCGCCAGGCCAAGATCGGCGTCGAGCGAGCGTTCATGAAATTCGTCGAATAGCACCGCCGCAACGCCTTCGAGCGATGGGTCGTCAATCACAAGGCGCGTGAAAATGCCTTCAGTGACAACCTCGATACGCGTTCGCTTTGTGACCCGCGAACCAAATCGCACACGCAGGCCGACAGTGTCCCCGACCTGCTCGCCGAGAGTCGCCGCCATGCGGGCGGCCGCGGCGCGCGCCGCGAGCCTGCGCGGCTCCAGGACGAGAATCTTCTTATCCTTTGCCCATGATTCCTCGAACAGGACCAGTGGCACCCTTGTGGTCTTGCCGGCACCAGGCGGAGCAACCAGCACCGCAACATTGCTATCGGCGAGCGCGCTTCTCAGCGCCGGGAGCGCCGCATCGATCGGAAGAGTTGTGTCGAATTGTCGTGCCACAGCGATTGCCTTCACCGCCCGCGCAAGCGGATGGTCCCACTAACACAAACATCGGGTGAAATGCGAAACGAAGTCGTTTTAGCGCGTCCCCCGCCTCCGCGGGGGACACCAACTTCTTTTGAATGGCGGAACCGTCCACATTTGCTAACTCCGCACTCGTCCGATGCCCTCGTAGGCGAAACCGCGGCGGGACATTTCGTCGGGCCGGTAAACGTTTCGAAGATCGACGAGGACCGGCTGCGCCATAACCGTTTTCAGCCGATCGAAATCAAGCGCACGGAATTGCTCCCATTCGGTGACAATCACGAGGGCAGAGGCACCTTTGGCACAGGAATAGGCGTCATCGCAAAAGGTGACATTCCCGATCAGGCCCTTGGCCTGCTCCATGCCGACCGGATCGTAGGCGCGCACTTTGGCGCCCATATCCTGCAATGCCGTGATGAGCGGAATCGACGGCGCCTCGCGCATGTCGTCGGTATTCGGCTTGAATGTCAGCCCGAGGATGGCCACGGTTTTCCCGCGCACGTCCCCGCCGAGCGCGGCGGAAACTTTCCGCGCCATCGCACGCTTGCGCGTGTCGTTCACGGCAGCAACTGCCTCCACGATGCGCAGCGGCGATTCATGATCCTGCGCCGTCTTGATCAGCGCAACGGTGTCCTTCGGAAAGCAGGATCCGCCGTAGCCCGGTCCCGCGTGCAGGAATTTCGATCCGATCCGGTTGTCGAGCCCGATGCCGCGCGCGATTTCCTGCACGTCGGCGCCGACTTTTTCGGCAAGGTCGGCAATTTCGTTGATGAAGGTAATCTTGGTCGCAAGAAACGCGTTGGCGGCGTATTTGATCAGTTCGGCTGTGCGGCGCCCGGTGAACAGAATCGGCGAACGATTGAGGTAGAGCGGCCGGTAGAGCTCGCTCATCAACTCACGCGCGCGCGTATCGGTGGTGCCGATAACGATGCGATCGGGAAGCTTGAAATCGCGGATGGCAGCGCCTTCACGGAGGAATTCAGGATTGGACACCACGGCACAGTCGGCGTCAGGCCGGGTTTCGCGGATGATGCGCTCGACCTCATCACCGGTACCGACGGGAACGGTCGACTTTGTTATGACGACGGTAAATCCGTCGAGGGCGCGCGCGATCTCGCGCGCAGCGTCATAGACGAAGCTCAGGTCTGCGAACCCGTCGCCGCGACGCGACGGCGTACCGACCGCAATGAATACTGCATCGGCTTCCGCCACCGCGCCGCTGAGCTCCGTCGTGAATTTCAGACGGCCGGCGCGGGCGTTGATCGCAATCACTTCGTTGAGACCCGGCTCATAAATCGGCACCTCACCGCGCGTCAGCGCGGCGATCTTTTCTTTATCTTTATCGACGCAAACGACTTCGTGCCCGAAATCGGCAAAACATGCGCCGGAAACAAGGCCGACATAGCCGGTGCCGATCATCGCAACGCGCATTTACTAATCCACTTAACCTTTATCGCCGAACCCGGTGGCGTCTCAATAGCAGAGCCGATATCGAGTGGCGAGAGCCGCGATCGAGTTTGCGCTTTGTAGATTAAGAACGATACGGCGAGTGGCACGCATAACATGATCGGCAATCAAATCCACGACGGACGGGTTGACTGGGTCGACTACGCGAAGGGCTTTTGCATCATCTTCGTCGTGATGATGCACTCGACGCTTGGCGTCGAAGCCATAGTCGGACGTGAAGGCTGGCTGCATCACGTTGTCGCCTTTGCGCTGCCGTTTCGTATGCCCGACTTCTTCCTGATCTCCGGGCTCTTTCTGGCCAACGTCATCGATCGACCGTGGCGGCAATATGTCGACCGCAAGGTCGTGCATTTTGCGTATTTCTATCTGCTCTGGATGACAATCCAGTTCGCGGTGAAAGCGCCTGGAATGATTCACGAGCAGGGCGCAATGGAAGTTACGCGCCTGTTCCTTCTGTCGTTCATCGATCCATTTGGAACTCTGTGGTTTATCTATCTGCTGCCGGTATTTTTCGTCTTCATCAAATTGACGCGTCGCGTGCCGGCACCCGTCATCTGGCTGTTCGGTGCGATGATCGAGATCGCGCACATCAACACCGGCTGGATGGTGCCGGACGAATTCGCTGCCCGGTTTGTCTACTGCTACACTGGTTACGTCTTCGCGAAGCCGATTTTCGCCCTTGCCGCGCGCGCGCAAGGCGCGCCGCTGCTCGCGCTCGGCGGCTTGCTGAGCTGGGGCCTGCTCAACGGCACGATGGTGCATCTCGGCTATGAGCGTCTGCCGTTCGTTTCGCTTGCGCTCGGGCTCGCCGGCGCCTGCGCGGTGGTGACCGCCGCGGCGCTCATGGCAAAGAGCGACCTGTTCAAGCCGCTGCGCTACTGCGGGCGCAACTCGATCGTCATCTATCTCGCCTTCTTCCTGCCGATGGCGGCAACGCGCGCCGTATTGCTCAAGAGCGGTCTGATCGCCGATGTCGGCGTGATGTCCGCAATTGTCACCCTCGCCGGCGTCATCGGCTCGCTCTGCCTGTTCTGGGCGGCGCGCGGAACTCCGGCGCGTTTCCTCTTCGAACGTCCCTCGCCGTTCTGGCTGGCGCCGCCGACCCGCCTACGCTCATTGCGTGAGCTTCGGCGGGCTTGAGTCCGTCGTAGCGCGGAGCGCGAAGACGGGAACGCGTCGTGCTGCAGCCGGCGGAATAAGTCCACAGCCGCCTGAAGGCGGATTGATAAAGGCAGTGCAACAGCCCACATTCGGGCCATGCCTGCTCCTGCAAAATCGAAATCCGGCAAGCCCGCCAAAGTTTCGCCCGCGAGATCCGCCGTGACGTCGCCGGCGGCGCGGCCGGTGAAAAAGGGCGATCACGTCTTTCTCGTTGACGGCTCCGGCTACATTTTCCGCGCCTATCACGCGATCAGGTTTGAGCCGCGTACGCCCGACGGCACGCATGTGAATGCCGTCTATGGCTTCTGCAACATGCTGTGGAAGCTGCTCAAGGAAATGAAACCGGACGAGCGGCCGACGCATCTCGCGGTTGTCTTCGACAAATCCGAGAAGACCTTCCGCACCGAGATGTACAAGGACTACAAGGCCCATCGGCCTCCCCCGCCAGATGACCTCATTCCGCAGTTTCCCCTCATCCGCGATGCCGTGCGCGCCTTCGAGATCCCGTGCCTCGAGCAGGCCGGGTACGAAGCCGACGACCTGATCGCGACCTACGCTCGCATGGCCTGCGAAGCCGGCGCGACCGCGACGATCGTGTCCTCAGACAAGGACCTCATGCAGCTCGTGAACGACTGCGTGATCATGTACGACACCATGAAGGATGCGCGGATCGGAATTCCCGAGGTCATCGAGAAATTCGGCGTGCCGCCGGACAAGGTGATCGAGGTCCAGGCGCTGATCGGCGACACGTCCGACAACGTGCCCGGCGTGCCGGGCATCGGCGTAAAAACCGCGGCGCAGCTGATCAGCGAATATGGTGATCTGGAGACGCTGCTTAAGCGTGCCGGCGAGATCAAGCAGGACAAGCGCCGCCAGGCCCTCATCGACAACGCCGATGCTGCCCGGATTTCCAAGAAGCTCGTCACACTTGATGTCAACGTACCGCTCGAGGCCCCGATCGAAAGCCTCGGCGTGCACGAGCCGGACTACAAACAACTGATCGCGTTTCTCAAGTCCATGGGTTTCAAGACGCTGATTCAGCGTGTTGCCGAGAAAAGTGGAATCGATGCGGCGCAGGTCGACGCCGGCACCACGACTTCGACCGCAGCAGAAAAGCCCGGTGCTCCTGCGCCCGCTCCTTCGAGCCGGACTGCCGGACAGGGGCAGCTGCCGCTCGATGTCTCCACGCCGCGCAAAACCCCGGGACCAGGCACACCTGCGCTCACCCCGATTTCCTTGGCGGCGCGTCGCCTGGACGCCCTGCGGCAGGCAAAAATCGACATTGCGAAGTACGAAACAATCGCGACGCTCGACCGCCTGCAGCACTGGATCGCGCGCGCGCACGAAACCGGCGTGCTGGTGCTCAAGACCGAAACCAGCAGCCTTGATCCGATGCAGACCGCTCTCTGCGGCCTCGCAATCGCGGTAGCGCCAAACGAAGCAGCTTACCTGCCGCTCGGCCACCGCGAAGCCAGCGAGGGCGAAACGTCCGGGCTATTTGCGGCGAAGCTTTGCCCCGGCCAGATCCCCGAACGCCAGGCGCTCGATACCCTCAGGCCGGTTCTCGAAGACGGATGCGTTGTCAAAGTTGGCCACGATATCAAGCGTGATTGGCTGGTGCTGGCCTGCCGCGGCATCCGGCTTGGCGCTACCGACGACACCATGCTGATGTCTTACGTACTGGATGCCGGAAAAGGCGCGCATGACATCGATAGCGTCGTCACACGCTATTTCGGCCGCAGTCCCGCGCGCTTCAATGATGTGAAGAACAAGGACAAGGCGCTGTTCACGCCGGAAGCAACGCCCATCGTCCGAACCGCAGCCTATGCCGCGGAAGACGCCGACGTTACGTTGCGCCTCTGGCAGGCTCTGAAGCCACGCATGGCCGCGGAAAAAGTCGTCAGCGTCTATGAGACGCTCGAGCGCCCCATGCCGCAGGTTCTTGCCTCCATGGAAGAGCGCGGCATCTCGGTCAATCCGGGCGTGTTGTCGCAGCTCTCCAACGAGTTCGGCAAGAAGCAGGTGGCACTCGAGCAGGAGATCAACAGGATCGCCGGGACGCAGGTGAATCCGGGCAGCCCGAAACAGCTCGGCGATATTCTTTTCGGACATATGGGCCTGCCGGGCGGCACGAAGACCAAGACAGGCCAGTGGTCGACGGGCGCACGAACGCTCGAAGACCTCGCCGAGCAGGGACATAAGCTGCCGCAGGTGATCCTGGACTGGCGCCAGGTGTCGAAACTGCGCTCTACCTACACCGAGGCCCTGCCCCAATACGTCAACCCGAGGACGCATCGCGTTCACACGAGCTACGCGCTCGCATCGACCTCAACCGGACGGCTGTCGTCATCCGAGCCGAACCTGCAGAATATTCCGATCCGCACCGAAGACGGCCGCAAGATCCGGCGGGCCTTCGTCGCCGCGCCCGGAATGAAGCTGGTCTCCGCCGACTACTCGCAGATCGAGCTTCGTCTCCTGTCGGAGGTTGCGAATGTGCCGACGCTTCGCAAGGCCTTCCAGGACGGCGTCGACATTCATGCCATGACCGCATCGGAAATGTTCGGGGTGCCGGTCAAGGACATGCCGGCCGACGTGCGCCGGCGTGCGAAGGCGATCAATTTCGGAATCATCTACGGCATTTCCGCCTTCGGCCTTGCCGCACAGCTCGGAATCGCCTCGAAAGAGGCAAGCGACTATATCAAGAAATATTTCGAGCGCTTCCCGGGTATCCGCGACTACATGGATGAAACGCGCGAGTTCTGTCGCGAGCACGGCTACGTGCTGACCTTGTTCGGGCGCAAGTGCCACTACCCCGACATCAAGGCGAGCAATCCGTCGATCCGCTCATTCAACGAACGTGCGGCAATCAATGCCCGCCTGCAGGGGTCGGCAGCCGATATCATCCGGCGTGCGATGATCCGCATCGAGCCCGAGCTCAAGAAAGACAGGCTAAGGGCGCAGATGTTGCTGCAGGTGCATGACGAACTGATCTTCGAGGTGCCGGAAACCGAAGTCGAGCGAACGCTTCCGGTCATAAAAAGTGTGATGCAAAGTGCTCCCGACCCCGCGGTCGCATTGCACGTGCCGCTCCAGGTCGACGCCCGCGCCGCCGACAACTGGGACGAGGCGCATTGAAACCCTACGGTGTGGCCGCCGCATTCCTGGTTTTGCTGGCGCAGCCTGCGCAGGCCGCAACCGGCCTCGATGGCACGACCATGGGCTGGCCGTGGGCGCTGCCTTTTGTCGGCATCCTGCTCTCGATCGCCACCGGCCCGCTCCTCTTTCCCAAAATCTGGCACGCACACTACGGCAAGATCGCCGCGATCTGGTCGTTAATAACCCTGGCTTCTCTTGCGATCGTGTTCGGTGCGGCAACGGCTCTTGCCGCCTTCATGCACGCGACGCTCGCCGAGTACATCAGCTTCATTATCCTGTTGTTCGCGCTCTACGTGGTCGCCGGCGGAATTTTCATCTCTGGCAGCCTGCGCGGCACTCCCTGGACGAATGCAGGCGTTCTGGCAGTCGGCGTCGGCATGGCGAGCATCGTGGGGACGACGGGCGCCGCGATGATCCTGGTGCGTCCGCTCATCCGCGCCAACGCCGCACGCCGATACAATGCTCACGTTGTCATATTTTTCATCATCCTGGTCGCCAACATCGGCGGTGCGCTTTCGCCGCTCGGTGATCCGCCGCTGTTTGTAGGTTTCCTGCGCGGAGTCAGCTTTTTCTGGACGACAACGCACCTGTGGTTTCAGACCTTGCTTGCAGCGGGACTCATCCTGGCGGCATTTGTCGCGCTGGATCTTTGGCTTGCCCGTAATGAAAATTTCAAGCCGCCCCGCCCTGAGCGTTTACGGCTAGGCGGGCTGATCAACCTGGTCCTCATTGCAGCGATCATTATCGCCATCCTCGTGCCGGCAAGATGGGACCTTGGAACGACATTGACGATGTATGGCATTGAGGTCGATCCGCAAAATGTCGTTCGGAACGTTGTCCTCGTCGCGATTGCATTGATTTCGCTTTGGCTCACGCCGGACGAGCATCGTGCCGCCAACGACTTTACCTGGGAGCCCATACGCGAGGTGGCCCTGCTGTTCGCGGGCATTTTCGTGTGCATCATTCCGGTGCTTGCGATGCTGGATGCGGGACACAGCGGGGCTTTCGCATGGCTGCTTGCTGCGGTCACCGCGCACAACGGGGAGCCGCATGATATTGCCTATTTCTGGCTCACCGGCCTGATATCCGCTTTCCTCGATAACGCGCCGACCTATCTTGTATTCTTTGAGCTCGCGGGCGGCGATGCCAACGAGCTGATGGGCCCGCTTGCGTCTACGCTTACAGCTATCTCGATGGGCGCGGTATATATGGGCGCGCTCACCTATATCGGAAACGCACCCAATTTCATGGTCGCCACCATCGCGCGCGAGCGCGGTGTGAGAATGCCGAGTTTCTTTGGCTATATGCTCTGGTCCGGCGCAGTTCTGCTGCCCGTTTTCGCGCTGCTTACTGTCGTTTCTTTCGAGACTTAAGTTACGGCACGACCGCAAAGAACAAAAATGCCGCGAATATGACGAGATGAACAATGCCCTGAAGCACGGTCGTCCGGCCGGTGCCCAATGTGATTATGTTGACGACCAGCGTAAGCACTAAAAGCACTTCCTCTTTGGTGTTTAGCCCAAGCTCGAGCGGCTTTTGAAGCACGATCGCAACGGTGGCGACCGCCGGGATCGTGAGCCCGATACTCGCAAGGGCCGAACCCAAGGCCAGGTTGAGGCTGGTCTGCAATCGATTGGCTTGAGCCGCCCTCAGGGCGGCCAGCCCTTCGGGCAGCAGGACCAAAGCGGCAATCACGATTCCTACCACCGCTTCCGACGCATTGAGCGAGGCCACGCCGAACTCGATCGTCGGCGTGAGAGCCTTTGCAAGGCCGACGATGGCGACCAGAGCGGCAAGCAGAATTCCGACACTCGTTAGTGCCGTTGCGTTGGAGGGAGGCCGCGCGTGAGTCTCCTCAGTGCTGCCTCTTACGGGGAGAAAATAGTCGCGGTGGCGCACCGTTTGAATGAATACAAACGCGCCATATAGCAAGAGCGAGATGATCCCGGCGAAGACAAGTTGGGCGGTGGTGAAATATGGACCGGGGGCAGTTGTTGCAAAATTGGGCAAGATCAACGTGAGAACGGTGAGCGCCGCCAGCACAGCCAGTGCGGCGCTCGCCCCGTGGACCTGAAACCCCTGTTCGTGATGACGGGCGCCGCCCCATAACAGGCATACTCCCACGATTCCGTTGCACACAATCATAACCGCAGCGAACACCGTATCGCGGGCGAGTGCAGCCTTTCCTGCCGGAACCGCAATCATCACGGAAACAATCAGCGCGACCTCGATCACCGTCACCGCGACTGCCAGCACGAGCGTGCCAAAAGGCTCACCCGTGCGATGCGCCACGACCTCGGCGTGATAGACGGCCGCGAAAACAGTCGCGATCAATGCGGCACCCGCGATCGCCGCAACGAACCCGCGGACTTGCAGGAACGGCGTCAGCAGCAGAATCAGCCATGCCCCTGCGGGCCAGGCCCAGGCCCACCAGGGTATCTGCATCGCGCTCACGCGCCGCCGGGCGGCAGGGGTCTTGCCCATTCTGCGACTGCTATCTTCGCTTCTTTCGGCGTGCCTTGGCAGTTCCGCGGCGGACTGTCGACTTTGATCGTGCAGCCTTGGCCCGTTTCGCCGGCAGTACCGCGATCGCCTCGATTTCGAAAAGGGCGCCTGGTCGCGCCAGCTGAGAGATTGCCACTGTAGTGCTCGCCGGCGGCGCCGACATGTTGAAGTGCGCGTCGCGCACCTCGCGGAAGATCGCAATGTGCGACATATCCACGAGGTAGTTATTTATTTTGACGACATCCTTGAGTGTCGCACCGGCATCCGCAAGAGCCAGTTTGAGATTCTCAACCGCCTTGTTCGCCTGTGCGCGGAAGTCGCCTGGCTCCCCCACAAGCCTGTTCTCCATGTCGAGACCGAGTTGGCCGGCAATGAAAATTAATCGATTTGGCCCGGTCGCCTCGACCACGTAGCTGTAGCCCGGCGGCTTGGCGAGCGTCCTTGGATTGGAAAAGCGCAGATTATTGGCCATATAGCCTCCCGACGTTTGATGCCGCGATGGCATCATCATTCCATGCCGTCACTTGGTGATGCAATTGCCATCATCTTTTGTGGCCGCGAGCGGCTTTTTGCCGCCGTGCGGCATCGTTCTTTCTCTTTTATGCAATGCCGATGCCACATCTTGCCGTCCTGATCTTCCTCACTCTCATCTGGGTCATTGGTAATTTTTATCTGTGGTCGCTGAAGCAGGATCAGCTGATCCTGTTCGCGCAGTCGCTCGGAATGGCAGCGGTCGCCTTTCCGGCCCTTTACTGGTACGTGACGCGCCGAACCAAATAGCGGTGATGGCAAAGGGCTGACTTGACTTGGCGTCGCGCCCGACTGAGTTTTGCCGGCGGGAATGGGTTGCGGTTGCGCCGTCCGGACCGCAGGAGCCCATGGCAGGGGAGTTGGGCATGACCGCGCACGCGACATCTCACGTCTATTTTGGCTGGAATGCGATGTGGGTTTCGACCTGCATTCTCGCCATCACCTACGCAACGATCATGTCGGAAAAGGTCAATCGCGCGATCGTCGCGCTGGTTGGCGCCGGGGTCATGATCCTGATCGGTGTCCTCGATCAGGAAGAAGCCATCAAAGGCGTCGATTGGAATACGATCGGCCTCCTGACAGGCATGATGATCCTGGTATCGATCTCGCGCCGCTCGGGAATGTTCCAGTATCTGGCGGTGTGGTCGGCGAAGATGGCAAAGGCGCATCCTGCCGGCATATTGTTCATCCTTCAGATCACCACTGCAGTGCTCTCCGCGTTTCTCGACAACGTCACGACGGTGCTCCTGATCGTTCCGGTGACGCTCGCGATCTGCAACACCCTCAAGGTGCCGGCTTATCCATATCTGTTCGCGGAAATTTTCGCGTCGAATATTGGCGGCACGGCAACGCTGATCGGAGATCCGCCCAATATCCTGATCGGCTCGCAGGTGGGGTTGTCGTTCAACGAATTCGTCATTCATTTGACCCCGATTATTATCGTCGTGATGGTCGTGCAGGCGGTCATTATTCACCTGCTTTGGGGAAAAGACCTCAGGGCGTCGGAAGCCGCCGAGGCGCGCGTCATGCGGATGAAGGCGGAAGAGACCATCGAGGACTGGCTGTTGCTCAAGCAGTCGCTTGTCGTGCTCTCCATCGTCATGGTCGCCTTTGTTCTGGCGCGGCCACTGCATCTGGAACCCGCGACCATTGCGATGTTCGGCGCCGCCGTGCTGATGCTGCTCGACAACTGGGCGCATCATTCGGAAAAGGCGGCAAAGAATATTCATCAGACCTTCGGCGACGTCGAATGGATCACGATCTTCTTTTTCATAGGCCTGTTCATCGTTGTCCATGGCGTCGATGTTGGCGGTCTGCTCGTTTTGCTTGCCAACAAACTGGTGGCGGCAACGGGCGGCAATATGGCGCACGCGGGATACGCAATCTTGTGGGCGTCGGCATTCCTGTCGGCAATTGTCGACAACATCCCTTTCGTGGCCACAATGATTCCGTTGATCAAGAGCATGGCGCCGGCTTTTGGCGGCGCCGACAAGATCGAGCCGCTTTGGTGGTGCCTTTCGCTCGGCGCCTGCCTCGGCGGCAACGGCACCCTGATCGGCGCCTCCGCCAATCTGACGGTTGCCGGCATCGGCGACCGAAACGGCGTCCCGTTCCGCTTCATCACATACTCAATTTACGCCTTCCCGATGATGCTGGTCTCGGTCGCAATCTGTCACGTCTACGTCTGGTGGCGGTACTTCTAGGCGGCCTGGACTTATGCGGCCACCAGTGGCGGTTGCGCTTGACCCGATCGCCGGGTTGGGCAAATTCGGCTTGAAAATGTTGCAGCAACGGACGGCCTCATGCGCCTCGCCATACTCGTCTTGACTGCGCTCATATCCGGAGCGGTCCAAATTGGGCCGGCCGAAGCCGCCACATGCCGGAACACCGGCAACTTCGATAAATGGCTGGCGGATTTCAAGAAGGAGGCCCTGGCCCAGGGAATTTCGCCATCGGTGCTCGCCGCTGCCTCGCCCTACCTTCAATTCGAACAACGCATCGTCAACCGGGACCGTGCGCAGGGCGTGTTCAACCAGTCATTCCTGAAATTTTCCGACCGGATGATCGCCGGCTATCGGATGCAGAACGGCCAGCAGCAAATGAAAAGCCATGCGGAGCTGTTCTCCCGGGTGGAAAAAGAATTCGGCGTCCCTGCACCAATTCTCACCGCGTTCTGGGGTCTGGAAAGTGATTTCGGCAAGAACACCGGCAAGAGCAATGTATTCGCGGCCATCACCACACTTGCCTATGACTGCCGGCGACCGGATTATTTTCGGCCGCAACTTTTCGATGCATTGCGCATCGTACAACGCGGCGACCTGATGATCGACGAGATGCAGGGCGGCGATTGGGCGGGCGAGCTGGGTGCCATGCAGTTCACGGCATCCGATTACTACAAATACGCCGTCGACTACGACGGCGACGGCCGGCGCAACCTGGTCAAGAGCACGCCCGATACGATCGCATCAGCCGCAAACTTCTTGAAGAACCTTGGCTGGAAACGCGGCGAGCCGTGGCTTGAGGAAGTCAGGCTGACGCGCGACCTGCCGTGGGATCAGGCCGACCTGGCGATCCAGCATCCACGCTCGCAATGGACGTCGTGGGGCGTGCGTTCCGCGCACGGCACACTGCCGGCGGATGGGGTGAAGGCATCCCTGCTGCTCCCGATGGGCCGCCGCGGGCCAGCGTTTCTGGCTTACGACAATTTCCAGGCATTGCTCGGTTGGAACTCTTCCATGGTCTACGTCACGACCGTGGCCTATTTCGCGACGCGGCTCGCGGGGGCGCCCCCCGTCAACCGAGGCGATCCTGACATCGAAGTTCTGCAGCCGGAGCAGGTCATGGAGCTGCAGCGTCTGCTCGCACAGCAAGGCGACGACATTGGCGACATTGATGGCAAGGTCGGCTCCAAGACGCGTGTCGCCGTCAAGAAAGCGCAGCTGAAAGTCGGACTGCCCGCAGACTCTTACCCGAGCACCGAGTTGATCGATCGTCTGCGGGCACGCGCATCCAGGCGGTAGCGGGAACTTCGATAAACAGACTAATTACATTAAGGCCCGTTCATCTTCGATCACATCCGAATGATCGACCGCCGGGTTGATGAACTCTCATCCGTTTAACCAGTTGAATGACGGAACTTAAGTTCCGCGCTGGTGGAGGATGCACAATGATGATTTTGAGTGGACGGATGGCGTTGGCCGCCGCGCTGGCCATCGCCGTTCCGATGACAGCTGCCGCACAGGATCCCAGGGCTAAACCCGGTGCGGCACCGCACGCCGCGCCAAGGGCGGCGCCCGCACGACCAGCGGCCCCGGCAGCACGACCGGCGATGCCACATGTTGCACCGCGCGCCGCACCGCACATTGCAGCACCGCGCGCCCCGGCGCCGCAGGTTGCAAGGCCACAAGTCGCCAGACCGCAAATCCAGCGGCCGCAAATGCCGCCTCCGCACATCGCCCGCCCGTCGGCGCCATCGCACGTTGCGAGGCCACACATTGCGGCGCCGCAGCGACAGCAGGCACCTGCAGCGGTCAACCGCAGCGTTCAGCAACAGCAACGTCACGTTCAGCAGCAACAACGGCACTTTCAGCGGGAGCAGCTGCGCGCAGAACGCCAGCGCCAGCGGGCGCCGGCCGTGCAAGCAAAACCGAACGTGCCGAACGCACAAGCCAGGAGAGCCGTGCCGAATGCACAGACTACGACAAATTTGCAGACGCAACGGCAGCAAAAACTCAATACACCGCAACAGCTGCGTGCTGAGCGAGCCCTGCAGCGTCGAGAGAACCGTGAGTTGCGGCATCTTCCGCCAGCGCAACGAGCGCAACGGCGTGAAGAGATACGGAACGCACGTCAGCAGCGCGCTTTGGCGCGGCAGCAGCTTGTGCAGCCCAATGCGTCGCAGCCGAATGTTGGTGCGCAGCGCGCGAACCGCCGCAACGGCGTCACACGCATAACGCAGGATGCGGCGCGGCGCGGCCGGTTTGCCGCGCCCTTTGCCGCGCAGGCAGCCAATGCGAATTGGCGTCATAACCGCTTCGCCCACGTCGCCGCACATCGTGCGTGGCGCCATGGGCACAGGGCCGTTTTCGTGGCGTGGTATGGCCCGGTGTTCTGGCCGTACGCCTATTCCGACATCTTCGACTACACGTTCTGGCCCTATGGCTATGACGATGGCTACTGGGCCTATGTCTACGACGACTTCTTCGACGGCGTGTTCTGGGGCGAGGCCGGACCGCCCGAAGAGTACGCTTATGCAGCGCCGATCCCAGGTTCGTCCTCCGGTTCTGTTTCCCGGCCCAGCTACACCGCGGTTCGGGACCTTTGCAGGCAACCGGGCAGCGGAGTCACGGCGTGGCCGTTCGCGGACATCGAACGCAAGGTGAAGCTCAATGCGGAGCAGAAGGAGCTGTTGGCTGACATCCGCAAGGCAAGCCAGGATGCTGCTGCGGCGTTCAAGGCTTCCTGCCCACCGGACGATTCGTTCCCGCTCACCCCTCCCGGCCGGCTCGATGCCATGACTGCGCGGCTCGAGGCCACGCTGCAGGCCGTGCAGACGGTGCGGCCGGCGCTCGAGGCCTTCTATGCGTCACTCACCGACGAACAGAAGGAGCGCTTCAACGAGCTCGGCCCGAAGTCTACAGCCGCCAATGCGGAGGCGCGCGCGGCATCGGAGGCAGCCGATACCTGCAAGCAGCCAAAACCGGGTCTCGCCAACCTGCCGATCGAAAAGATCGAGGACGTCGTCAATCCGACCGATGCGCAGGAGGCCGAGCTCAACAAGCTGCAGGACGCAACCGGCAAGGCGGTCGAGATCCTGCAGGCTGCATGCCCGGATAACACGCCGCTCACACCTCCTGGCCGGCTCGACGCCATGGAAAAGCGGCTGCAGTCGATGATCGACGCCGCCAAGACCGTCAAGCCGGCATTGCAGAGCTTCTATTCATCGCTCAGCGGCGAGCAGAAAGCCCGCTTCAATCGGATCGGCCAGCAGCTCTCGGCAAACAACTGAAGACCGAACAAATGAAAAAGGGGCGGCCCGCTACAGGCCGCCCTTTCTTATTTCACGACGCGCCGGGCTATTCGGCCGCGATGCGAACCTCCGGCGCCGCCGCCTTGATGTCAGGGGTGACGTGTTTCTCGAACTTCGCGAAGTTCTTCTGGAACATGGCGACCAGGTCGCGCGCGGTCTTGTCGAACTCTGCTTTGTCCTTCCAGGTCTTGAATGGATTGAGAAGGTGCGGCTCGACGCCCGGCACGGAGGTCGGCACGGAGAACCCGAAATAGGGATCCGTCCGGAAATCCGAATTCTTGAGCGATCCATCCAGCGCGGCGGTCAGCAGCGTGCGCGTCGCCTTGATCGGCATGCGCCGGCCGACGCCGTATTTGCCGCCGGTCCAGCCTGAATTGACCAGCCAGACGTCGACATTGTGCCTGTTGATGTAGTCGCGCAGGAGATTTGCATAGACCGACGGATGCCGCGGCAGGAATGGCGCGCCGAAGCAGGTGGAAAATTCGGGCTGAACGCCGACAAGACCCTTTTCGGTGCCCGCCACTTTCGCCGTGTAGCCCGACAAAAAGTGATACATCGCCTGTGTCGGGGTGAGCTTGGCGATCGGCGGCATGACCCCGTAAGCGTCGGCCGTAAGGAAGATGATATTTTTCGGATGTCCGGCGCGACCCGAACGCGATGCGTTCGGGATGAATTCAAGCGGATAGGCCGAGCGCGTATTTTCGGTCTTCGAGCCGTCGTCATAGTTTGGCACGCGCGTCGCCGGATCGAACACCACGTTTTCCAGCACGGCGCCGAAGCGGTTGGTCGCGTCCCAGATCATCGGTTCCGCTTCCTGCGACAGCTTGATGGTCTTGGCGTAGCAGCCGCCCTCGAAATTGAAGATGCCGTCCGGTCCCCAGCCGGTCTCGTCGTCGCCGATCAGGATGCGGTTCGGATCGGCAGAGAGCGTCGTCTTGCCGGTGCCGGAAAGGCCGAAGAACAGCGCGCTCTCGCCTTCGCGGCTCACATTCGCCGAGCAATGCATGGGCACGACATTCTGTGCCGGCAGGTAGAAATTGAGCGTGGTGAAGACCGACTTCTTCATCTCGCCGGCATAGGACGAGCCGCAGATCAACACGATCTTGCGCGTGAAGTCGATCGCAACCATCGTGTCGGAGCCTTCACGGCCGCCATGCCGCTTTGCGTCGGGCCTGAATGAAGGAAGATCGACGATGGTCAGTTCCGGAACGAATCCTGGAAGCTCGGTGAGCGCCGGACGAATGAGCAACTGGCGAATGAACAACGAGTGCCAGGCGTACTCAGTGAAGATGCGGGTCTTGATCCGGTACTTCGGATCGGCGCCGCCATAGAGGTCCTGCGCGAACAGCTTCCTGCCTTCCGCGTGCTTGAGGAAGTCGGCAAGAAGATTGTCGAAGCTCTCCTTCGACATCTTGCGATTGCCGTCCCACCAGACGGAGTTTTCGGTCAGCGCATCGACGACGGTATGCTTGTCTTTCGGGCTGCGGCCGGTGTGGTGACCTGTCTCCGCGCAAAGCGCCCCGCCCGCCACGATCGACGCCTCGCCCGCAGCGATGGCATGCTCATAGAGCAGCGGCTCGGTCAGGTTCCAGTAGACTGCGGCGGGATTTTTGAAACCGAATTTGTCAGCGCCATAGGCGCTGTTCCGCATACCTTGCTCTTGCACGCGACTTCCTCCCAACTCAGCCGCTTCAATAATTCTCTCGCGGGGTCTTTGGGTCCCGCCGGCGGCTCATTTCCCGGTCAGTATAGCCCCTCGGTCGGAGGCGCGCGACCATAGTCAGGGG
>DASSRJ010000037.1:0-8437 GCA_035701845.1 Pseudolabrys sp.
ACAATCATCGCCAATATGGAGCGCTGGCGGTGGCTGCCGCGCGATCTCGGCACTGCCCATGTGATCGTGAACATTCCCGACTTCACACTCGGCGTCTACAAGGACGGCGGGCTTATCTGGCACACCAGGATCGTAGTCGGGAAGCCGGGCAATCTGGCGACTCCGCTGCTCAGCGAGACGATGAAATATCTCACCATCAATCCGACCTGGAACGTGCCGCCTTCGATCATCCGGAACGAGTATCTGCCGGCGCTCGAACGCGATCCCGACGCACTCGAGCGGATCGGACTAAGGGTCGGCTATAACCAGGACGGCTCGCTCCGCGTCTATCAGCCGCCGGGCGATCGTAATGCGCTGGGACGGATCCGGTTCAACTTCCCGAACCCGTTCCTCGTCTACCAGCACGACACGCCGGACAAGAAACTGTTCGCGCGCGACAGCCGCGCGTTCAGCCATGGCTGCATGCGGGTGCAAAACCCGGAACAGTATGCCGAGGTGCTGCTGTCGCTGTCGCAACCGGAGGAAAACTACACCATCGCCCGCATCCGCAGCCTTTACGGCAACCAGGAGCACACGATCAACCTGCGCCAGCCAATTCCAGTGCACGTGACGTATCAGACTGCATTCGTCGACGAAAACGGCCAGCTGAATTTCCGGCACGACATCTATGGTCTCGACGCCGCGGTCCTGAAGCTGATGCACGGCGACGAGCGCATGATCGCGGACACGCCTATCGCGCGTCCCCGCAATACGAGCAGCAAGCCGGTGATGGCGCGGCTGCCGCAGCACGAGGACCGTGAATGGCAGGGGCAATACCAGTATCGAGGCGGCGGTTGGTTTGGTTTCGGCGAAGCCGAGCGAGCTTACGCATCCTCACCGTATCGCTCTCGCTCTCCGTATCGCCCCTTCAATCACGCGGACGGGATTTGGTGACGCGGCGGGGCGTCAGGTGCCGGGCGGCGGCTCGATGATGACGCCATATTTGGCGCAGATGGCCGTGAGCACTGCGAATTCCGGCATGCCCGCAGCGGCGGCGGTGTCCAGTTCGGCGAACATCTGGTCGAGGCCGCAACTCGGCGCGCTCAGAATGAGCACACGCGCCGGCTGGTCACTCACATTGCGGATGGCATGGCGCCGGTTGCGCGCACCGAAGAAAAAGCCGCCAGGCCCGACGCGGCGGGGCGTGCCCTCAAATTCAATGGCGAGTTCGCCACTCAGCACATAGAAGGCTTAATCCTCACGCGTATGGGTGTGCGGTGGCGCACCCGCGCCGGGCGGAACCACGGCCTCCCAGAGCGAGAAGGAACCTCCGGTTTCAGCGGCCGTCGCCTTGTAGGTATGGATGACGCCCAGCACGTTGAGCGTGGAACCGGCGGCCGGCGGGCGAACGAAAGGCTGGGCTGCTGCGGCTGTGGAACCCATCATCGATCTCCTGCGTGTGAATCTCGTGACAACGCCGGGATAGGTTCGTTGTTCGCGCTGAAGCGAACACTCTGCGCAGGCGGTACGTGCGTGACCTATTGACTGATTTCCGGCTCGACGAGGCGGGCGAGATTTCGCAATGACTCCTGCCAGCCGAGGTAGCAGGCTTCCGCCGGAATGGCGTCCGGTATGCCTTCCTGCGTGATGGTAAGCTCGGTGCCGACCGGCACCTGCTTGAGCGCAACCGTTACCTGCATTTCGCCCGGCAGATTGGGATCATCGAATTTGTCCGTGTAGCGCAGGCGCTCTCCGGGCACGAGCTCCAGATATTTGCCGCCGAACGAATGGCTCATGCCGGTCGTGAAGTTTCGAAACGACATCTTATGGGTGCCGCCGACTTTCGCGTCGAGGTGATGGACGGTGCAGGCAAAGCCATTGGGCGGCAGCCATTTCGCCATAGCGTCGGCTTCGACGAAGGCACGATAGACCTTGTCGGGCTTCGTCGCCAGGACGCGATGGAGTCGAACGGTATTGGGCATGCTGTTTCTCCCAGGCAGGCGTTGCGATCTATCTGATAAGGTCTGCTACAAGATAATGAAGGCAATAAAACTACGACGCAGCGACCCCGAGATAGGCCGCCAGCACATTCGGATCGGCAAGCACGCGCTCGGGCGAGCCTTCGGCGATGGTACGACCGTAATCGAGCACGTGGATGCGATCGGCGAGATCGGCGATCATCTGCATGTCGTGCTCGATCCAGATCATTGTCATGTTCAATTCGTGCTTGATGCGCAGGATGAAGCGCGCGAGATCCTCGCGCTCCGCGCGGTTGAGGCCGGCCGACGGCTCGTCGAGCAGCATGATCGTGGGCTCGAGCGCAAGCGCGCGGGCAAAGCCGACGATCTTCTGCACCCCGAACGGCAGGCCGCCGACGGCGGCGTGCCGATAGCGCTCGAGCTCGACCAGCCCGACGATGCGCTCGACCGCCTCGCGGTGCGCGATTTCGGCGCGCCGCACACCCGGCAGAAACAGCATTTCCGCCAGCGGATTGGTGCGGATGCGCGCGTGGCGCCCGGTCAGCAAATTGTCGAGCACGCTCATCTGCGGGAACAGCTCGCCGTGCTGGAAGGTGCGGGCGAGACCAAGCCGTGCGATCTCGTGCGGCGCACGTCCGGCAATATCTTCGCCCCGAAAACGGATGGCACCGCTGCCGAGATAGATGCCGCTGATGCAGTTGAGCGCGCTGGTCTTGCCGGCGCCGTTGGGGCCGATGAGGGCGAACAGCTCGCCCGCGGCGACGGAAAACGACACGTCGTCGAGCACGGTCAGGCCGCCGAAACGCAGGCTTAAATGGGCAATGTCGAGCTCAGCCATACCACCTCCGCGACCGGCGATATTGTTTCACCGCACGGTACGAACGGCGCTCGCCGCCGGCCTGGCCGAGATAGAATTCCTGCACGTCCTGATGGCTCCTGAGACGCTCGCGGTCGCCGTCAAGCACGATACGGCCGTTCTCCATCACGTAGGCATAGTCGGCAATGGTCAGCGCGGCGGCCGCACTCTGCTCGACCAGCAGGATTGCAATGCCGAGCTCGTCGCGGATAGCCAGCAGTCGCCGCGTGAGATCCTGCACGACCACAGGCGCGAGCCCGAGCGACAGCTCGTCGACAAGAAGGAGGCTCGGCCGGCACATCAGGGCCCCGGCGATCGCCAGCATCTGCCGCTCGCCGCCTGACAGCAGCCCGCCGATGCGCTGACGCAGCTCGGCCAGGCGCGGAAACAGCTGATAGATCTGCTCGTCCTGACGGCGCCGTTCCGCAGCACTCGCGCGCGCGACCGGCACCGCCAGGTTTTCAGCGACCGTCAGATTGGGAAAGACCTTGTCGCGCTCAGGCACCAGCGCAATGCCTCGCGCGGCGATGTCGTGCGGCGGCTCGTTCTCGATTCGCCTCCCCTCAAACGAAATCGCGCCTTCGCTGATGCGCGCGTCGTCGAGCCCGAGAAATCCCGAGATCGCGCGCAACGTCGTCGTCTTGCCGGCGCCGTTGGTGCCGAGGACAGCCACGATCTGCTTCGGGCCAACCGACAACGTGACGCCCTGCACGGCGGTGATCACGCGCTTGTAGACGACCTCGATCTTCTCCACCTGCAGCAGGGCTTCACTCATTTGCGCGCTCCCGCCAGCGGCCGGTACCTGAAGGGCCAGAGCAGAAAATAGTTCTGCAGCCGGTGCCAGATGCCGACGAGGCCGAGCGGCTCGAACACCAGGAACAGGATCATCACCACGCCGAAGGACGCATAGTTCACCGCAAAAATATCGCCGGCGAGCTTCTCGACATTCGGCAGCAAATGCAGCAGCGCCTCGATCACGTAAGGAAACAAAGTCACGAAAGCCGCGCCCAGGAGCGCGCCGAGCAGCGAGCCCATACCGCCGATGATGATCATCGCGACGTACTGAATCGACAGGAACAGGTCGAAAGCCTCCACCGACACGAAGCCGCGGTAATAGGCGAACAGGCAGCCGGCGACCGAGGTCATGCTCGAGGAGATCACGAAGGCGAGCAGCTTGTAGCCGGCGATGCTGATGCCGAGCGCTTCCGCAACGGTCTCGCGCGCATGCACGGCGCGGAAGGCGCGGCCGGAGCGGCTGCGCAGCAGGTTGATGCAGATGAGCAGGCTGGCGGCCGCGGCCGCCAGCAGCACGAAGTACCAGAAAGGTCCGCCGCTCAGCCTGAAGCCTGAAAGGCTCGGCGGCTCGACAAGGATGCCGGTCGAGAAGCCGCGCTTGGTCTCGTATTCGCCGCCGAGATAGATGACGACGAAATGCAGCGCCAGCGTGCTCACCGCGAGATAGAGCCCGCGCAGCCGGAGCGACGGCAATCCAAACACGAAACCGAGCACGATTCCGGTCACGGCCGACGCGGGCAAGGTGATCCAGAACGGCGCGTGAATTTCGCGCGCGAGGATCCCGGTGGTGAAGGCGCCCGCTGCGATCAGCCCGGCGTGGCCGAGCGAGATCTGCCCCGCATAGCCGGTGAGCAGCATCAGCGACAGCGCGCCGACCGAGGCGAGGAAGACCTGGCAGGCGAGATCGAGCGCAAAGGGCGAGGCAACAAAAGGAAAGCCCGCGAGGATCAGCAGAAATACGGCGAGGCTAATGCGCTCGGCTCGCGTCTGCAGCAGCGCCAGGTCCTGCCCGTAGCCGGTTCGAAAATAACCGCTGGCGCGCGGCACCGGCCTAAACACGGTCGAGCTCCTCGCGCGTGCCGAACAGGCCCCATGGCCGCACGATCAGCATGGCGATCAGCACCAGGAACGGCACGACGTCGGACAGCAGCGGGTCGACATAATAAATGAGCAGGACCTCGGCTGCGGCCACGATCAGGCTGCCGGCCAGCGCGCCCACCAGACTGTCGAGCCCGCCGACCAGCGCCGCGGGAAAGGCCTTGAGCCCGATCACCGGCATGCCGCCCGTCACGCCGGAATCGAGCGCCATCAATATGCCGGCGAGCGCGCCGGTGAGCGTCGACAGGCTCCAGGCCAGCGCATAGACGCCGTGCAAATTGATGCCGCGCTGCGCCGCCAGCAGCGGATTCTGCCCGGCCGCCCGCATGCGCATGCCCCAGCGGCCGAAGCGCAGGAAGGCAAACAGCGCGGCGTAGACAATGACCGTCGTTGCGACCAGCACGGCGGACCACATTGAAATGCGCGCGCCGCCGAACAACACCAGCGACGGGTTCGGCACGCCGAGCGCCTGCGCCGGATATTGCTGCTGCGCCGACCAGATCAGCACCACCAGGCCGCGGATGAGAATGCCGAGCGCGACCGTCGTGAGGATGGCGGCGAGCACCATCTCGCCGGTCATCTTGCGCATCAGAAAGACGTAGACCAGCGCGCCGACCAGCAGGCTCAGGAGAATGGCGGCGGCCAGCGCGACGACGGGATGCCCGTTGAACAGCGACGCGGTCGCCAGCACCATATAGGCGCCGAGCATCATCAGCTCGCCGTGCGCGAGATTGAGCACGCGGCTGACGCGGTAGATCAGCACATAGCCGCACGCGATCAGCGCGTAGATCGACGCGAGAACGATGATGTTGACGGCAAGCTGCACGAACGAAGCTATCCAATGCGAAGGAGAATGTAGTCGTCATTCCGGGGCGCGCTGAAAGCGCGAACCCGGAATCCAGAACAAGGCTCTCACATGCGTCTGGATTCCGGGTCCGGCGCATGCCGCGTCGAAGACGCGCGTAGACACGCCGGTGCGCGCCGGCCCGGAATGACAACGGTGAGGTAATACGGACATCATTGCTGGTCGTACCTTTCTTCGTCATTCCGGGGCGCGCCGACAGGCGCGAGCCCGGAATCCAGAACAAGGTTCTCACATGCGTCTGGATTCCGGGTCCGGCGCCATAAGCGCGTTTACGCGCGTCTTCGACGCGCTATGGCGCCGGCCCGGAATGACCGGCTTAGGGGTCACTTCACCGCGTAGTTCTTCCAGTCCTGCACGCGCGAGATCTTGCTGCCGTCCCACTTGTAGACGCGGTAGTAGAGCTGCGTGCGGAAGTGGTTGTCCTTGGTCCACACGATCGGCCCGCCGCGCAGGCCCTTGGTGTCGATGGTCAGGTTCTCCATCGCGCTGCGCAGCCTGGCGCGGTCGGCCGACGCGCCGGCCGCCTTCAACGCCGCCTCGATTGCCATGCCGCCGATCCAGCCTTCGGTCATGGTCTGCGCCGGATATTTCGAGTTCGCCTGCCTGGCGGCGGCATCGATCTCTTTCTGGATCGGCAGGCCGTCCTGGAACAGCGCGTTGGAATTGACGACATAGAATTTTCCATCCTTCAGCCGCACCAGCTCGGCTTCGGCCTCGAGATGACCCCAGGCGATGTAGTCATCGTTCCAGCCGAGCTTGCGCAGCGCCTCGAGCGTGCGCACCTGCGTGACCCACGGCGCCCAGGAGTAGACCCAGTTCGGTCCTGCATCCTTGAGCTTGGTCGCGAACGGCGTGTAGTCCGCGGTCGGCGGCGGGATCACCTCCTGGTCGACCGGCTGCATGCCTTCCTTCTTCGACAGCTCCATGGCGTAATCCATCTCGCCGCGCGAGAGCGGGATGGCCATCGCCGAGAAGCCGATCTTCACCGGGCCTTTGGCGGTTGTCTTGATGAAGTCGAGCGTCGCCTGGCTGTCGAAATGCGATGCGTAGCCGGTGGTGCAGAACTGCAGCGGATCGGCCGGCGGATAGACGCTCTGCGGGCAGACGCCGCTGGCGAACAGCAACGGCACCTCCGCGCTCTTGGTCTCGGCGATCACCGGCGCATAGGTCGAGGACAGGCTGGCATTCACCATCAGGACGACGTTGTCCTGCGTGATCAGCTTTTTGGTGTTGGCTGCAGCCTTCGAGGGCTGCGCACCGTCGTCCTCGATCACCAGCCTGATCTTGCGGCCGTTGACGCCGCCGGCGGCATTGACGCGATCGATATAGAGCCGCATCGCATCGACCGCCGGCGCATAGGTGCTCGACGGCGGGCCGGTGAGCGCGGCGGTCACCCCGACGACATAATCTTGCGCGGCCGCAGGCAGCGAAAAAGCGCTCGCCGTCAAGATGCCGAGTGAAGCGGCGAGCAAAGCCTTCCTGAACATGGTCATCCCTCCCGTTGTCATTGTCTGCACCCTTTAAAATTTCACATCGCCCGCTCCGGCGGCGATCAACCGTTCTTCGCTGTCATCGTACATGCCGTCGACGAGGTCGCGGAAGCGCTCGTACATGAGTTTACGTTTGACTTTGCGCGTCGGCGTCACCGGCTCGCCCTCCTCTTCCGGGTCGAGTGCCTTCGGCAGAATGCGGAACGACTTGACCTGCTCGACGCGCGCAAGGTCGCCGTTGACGCGATCGATCTCGGCACGCATCAGCCTCTCGATCTGCGGATGCGCGGTGAGACTGGTGAACCCGGTGTAGGCGACATTGTTGGTGCGCGCCCAGTCAGCGACGGTGTCGAAGTCGATCTCGATGACGGCGGTCAGGTATTTGCGGCCGTGGCCGAACACCACGGCTTCCGCCACGTAAGGACTCGCGCGCAGCGCATTCTCGATATAGGACGGCGAAATCGTCTTGCCGCCGACAGTGACGATGAAATCACGCGCGCGGTCGACCAGGCGCAGGGTCCCGTCGCGCCACTCGCCGATATCGCCGGTACGCAGCCACCCGTCCGCGCGCTTGATCTCGCGCGTCGCTTCGTCGTTTTGCCAGTAGCAGTCGAACAGGTCCGGGCAGCGCACCAGCACTTCGCCGTCATCCGCCAGCGTGACCTCGACGCCGTCAACGGCAGTACCGACATTGCCCGGACGCGCGAAGGGACCGCGCTGGCCGGTGATGATGCCGCCCGCCTCCTCGGTCTGGCCGTACATCTCGACGACGTTGACCCCGTAGATCTGCCAGAGAATGGCGGTTTCCGCCGGCAGCGAAGCACCACCGCTGACCACCAGCTCCAGCCGGTCGAAGCCGAGCTTGTTGAGGATCGGCCGGAAAACCAGCGCCTTCAGCGTGCGATAGATGGCTTCATGCAGGCCCGACGCGGTGCCGTCCCAGCGGCGGCGCACATGCTTACGCGCGAACCGCACCGCAAGGTCGTAGACGCTGCGCTTGACACGGCTGGAATTGAGCACGCCGACCAGGACATGCGAGGCAAACTTCTGCAGATAACGCGGCACGGTGAACATCACCGTCGGCGCGACCTCGAACAATGTGGCCGCGAAATCCTCCGGGTCCTCGCCGAAATGCGGCACCAGTTGCGACATCAGCGGCAGCGTGATGGCAACGTCGCGGCCGAGCACGTGGCACATCGGCAGATAGACCACGGTGCGATGCGGCTTCTCGCGCAATGTCGGATAATGCGCGACCACGGTGTCGGTCGCGGCCAGATGCTTGCCGTGGCTGACCAGCGCGCCCTTCGGATGACCGGTCGTGCCGGACGTATAGACGATGAAGGCGGGATCGGCCGGCGAGAGTTCCGTCAGTTTT
>DASSRJ010000038.1:0-8569 GCA_035701845.1 Pseudolabrys sp.
AGTTCTGGACCTACGGCAAGGACAAGTTCCTGGCGCAGCCGGTGTATAGCCGCGACTTCCCGCCCTGCAAGTTCTGCGAATAGCGGGCAACAGACCGGGGGCCCTTGCTTTGGGCCCCGGTCAATCTTTTCGAATTCCCGAAGGTGCCGGCGTGAGTACTGCAACGCAAACAAGCAGAGGGGACGTTCCCGTCCTTGAACTCAGAAGCCTGTGCAAAAGCTTCGGCGGTCTCCAGGCTACACGCGAAGTTGCGCTTCGGATCATGCCCGGCGACCGCAAGGCGATCATCGGTCCGAACGGCGCCGGCAAGACCACGCTGTTCAATCTGATCACGGGTATCTATCCGGTCACGTCCGGCCAGGTGCTTCTTTTCGGCCAGGATGTCACCAAATGGCCGAGCCACAAGCGCACCGCGCTCGGCATGGCGCGCACATTCCAGGTGACCAGCCTGTTTCCCAAGCTGACGGTGCTCGACAACGTGCTGCTGGCGATCGAGGGCTTGCGGCCGTCGAAATTCGTCATGTGGCGTTTCTTGTCCTCCTATAAGGAGGTCTACGACAAGGCGCACCATTTGCTCGAGCAGGCGGGCTTCCTCGACCGCAAGAACGTCGAGGTACGGAATCTCTCGCACGGCGAACAACGCCAGCTCGAGATCGTGCTCGGTCTCGCCAGCGACCCGAAAATCCTGCTGCTCGACGAGCCCGCCGCGGGCCTGTCGTCGGGCGAGTCGACCGAGATGACCGAGTTCCTGGCGAAGCTCGATCCAAAGCTCGCGATCCTGCTCATCGAGCACGACATGGACGTCGTGTTCGATGTCGCCGATGAAATCTCGGTTCTGCATTTCGGCGAAATACTGGAGTCGGGACCGCCGGAAAGCATCAAGAAGAGCCGTCGCGTACAGGAAATCTATCTGGGGACCGACTGACGCCATGGCCATTCTCGAGGTCCACGACATCCATACCTATTACGGTGACGCCTATGTTCTGCAGGGGCTGTCGCTGCAACTCGAGCAAGGCCAGATCCTCGGCCTGCTCGGACGTAACGGCGTCGGCAAGACAACGCTGGTGAACTCGATCGTGGGCTTCAGCCCGCCGCGCCGCGGCAAGGTTCTGTTCAAAGGCGACGACATCACCCACAAAGCGTCGTTCGAAACGGTTCGTGGCGGCATGGGCCTCGTTCCGCAAGGACGACGCGTTTTCCCGACGCTCGGTGTTGAAGAGAATCTTCTTGTGGCCGAGCGCAGCCCGGATCGTCACGGCTGGAATTTGCAGCGCGTCTATAAACTGTTTCCGCGCTTGCATGAGCGCCGCAACCAGCGCGCCAAGACCTTGTCAGGCGGTGAGCAGCAGATGCTCGCAATCGGCCGGGCGCTGATGACCAACCCCGACTGCCTGATCATGGACGAACCGTCGGAAGGATTGGCGCCGATTATTATCCAGGGCCTTTGGGAAGCGATCGGCACCTTGAAGAAGGAAGGTCTCTCGATATTGTTGGTCGAGCAGAACGCGCATCTTGCACTCAAGCTCGTCGACTACGTGCACGTGATGAGCAAAGGCCAGGTCGTGTATTCCGCGAAACCCGAGGAATTGCGCGCCAACGACGAAATCAAGGCCAGCTATCTGGGTATTTAGCGGCTGATTTTCACATTCCGAATTATGCAAATGGTTTGCCCATTCGCGCAGGGTGGGCACACCGGTCTCGCGCCAATCGGGCTTTACATCGAGGAATGGCTTGGTCGATGATGGGAGCGGTCAGGACCGCTATGGTGGGGCAAGCGGCCTGGAACAGACATCGCGTCGCATCAAACAAGGCTAGAGCGCCACGGCCGTTCAAAATGTAAGCCCCGCCCAGGGGCGACAAAGGGAGGAATGCATGTCTCGCAAGATCACCCGTCGTAAATTTATGGCCGGGACTGCCGCCGGCGCAGCCGCAGCGGCTTTTAAATTCCCGGTACCGGCAATTGCGCAGGCCGCGCCGTTCAAGCTCGGCCTGCTGACCATCAAGACCGGCCCTCTCGCGCAGGGCGGCATCCAGATGGAGCAGGGCATCGTCACATTCTTGAAGGAAAAGAATTACACGTTTGCCGGCCGCAAGGTCGAATTCATCTCGGCCGATTGCGGCGGTACCCCGGCCGGAACCAAGACGAAGGCGCAGGAGCTGATCGAGCGCGACAAGGTCGACACCATTGTCGGCCCGCTGGCCGCCTTCGAGTTGCTGGCGATTACGGACTACATCAAGGAGCACAAGACGCCGTGTCTCAGCCTGGCTGCCGCTGAAGATATGACGCAACGCCGGCCGAATCCGTACTTCCTGCGCGCATCGGCGACTTCCTCGCAGGCAATGCACCCGATGGCCGACTTCTCCGCGAAAGAGCTCAAGCTCAAGCGGATGATCACGATCTCGGAAGACTTCGCCTTCGGTTACGAGCAGATGGGCGGCTTCCAGCAGACGTTTGAGGACAACGGCGGCAGGATCCTGAAGAAACTGTGGCCGCCGATCGTCACGCCCGACTACACGCCCTATCTCGCGCAGATTTCAGACTGCGACGGCGTGTGCCAGGGCTTCGCCGGTTCCAACCCGCTGCGCTTCCTCAAACAATATGCGGCGGCCGGCCTGAAATACCCGGTGGTAACCGGCGAAACAGGCGGCGACGACGCGTTACTGCGCTCGTTCGGCGACGAAGCGATCGGTCTTTACAGCGCCTGCCCCTACACGCTTGATCTCGACACCGAGAGCAACAAGCGCTTCATCGCCGCTATGAAGAAGGATTACGGCGTTGATCCCGGGTTCTACTGCGCCGGCCTCTACGTCAACGGCATGGTGGTCGAAGCCGGACTGAAGAAGACCGGCGGCAAGTCCGACGACAAAACGGCGCTGATGGCCGCGATGAAATCGGTAGAGCTCACCGACACGCCGCGCGGCCCAATCAAGTTCGATCACCTGGGGAACGTCATTGGCGATATTTTCATTCGCCATCTCGAAAAGGCGAACGGCAAGCTTATCAACAAGACGATCAAGACCTATCACAACGTGAGTCAGTTCTGGACTTACGACGAAAAGAAGTTCCTCCAGCAGCCCGTCTATTCACGCGATTTCCCGCCGCTCAAAACCTGATGCGGGCCGTGCCGCGGGCGCCGCGCAGGCGCCCGCGGTGCTTTTTTGACACGACGAGGGCGGGAACACTGCGACTATGACCTTTTGGCTTGTGCTGGCCGTCAACAGCATCACCTTTGGTGGGCTGCTGTTTCTGTTGTCGGCGGGTTTCTCTCTTATCTTCGGGCTGATGCGGATCCCGAACCTGACACACGGCTCGCTGTTCATGCTCGGCGCCTATATCGGCGCAACTTTTGTCATCGGCATGCTGGGCGTGAAGCTGAACTTCTGGCTGGCGGCCCTGCTGGCAACAATTTCCGTCGCCATGCTGGGCGCGCTGGCCGAGCGGCTGCTGTTGCGCCGGCTGCCGGGCGATCAGATGGCGCAGGTGCTGGTTACGCTCGGCCTGTCCTTCATGGCCGCGGACTTCTGCCTGATGGTGTGGGGCGGCGATCCGCTCTCCGTCAATACGCCGGCCACCCTCACCGGCTTTGCCCGGTTCGGTGTGCTCGTTTTTCCGAACTACCGGCTGGCCATTATCGTGATCGCCGCCATCGTGGCCATCGCGCTTTGGCTGCTGCTTGAGCGTACGCGGCTTGGCGCGATGATTCGTGCCGGCGTCGATGATCCCGATATGGCCCGCGTCGTCGGCATCCGCGTCTCGCAACTGTTTACGATCGTGTTCGCGCTCGGCGCCGGCCTCGCCGCCTTTGCCGGAATCATCGGCGGGCCGATCCTGTCGGTCTACCCGGGCCTCGATCAGGATATGCTGCCGCTGGCGCTGGTGGTGGTGATCCTCGGCGGGACAGGCAGCCTGCTCGGCTCCTTCGTCGGCAGCATCATCGTCGGCTTCATCTATAATTTCGGCCAGGCGCTGCTGCCGGAGCTTGCCTACTTCGTCCTGTTCTTTCCGATGTTGCTGGTTCTGCTGCTGCGGCCGCAGGGCCTGTTCGGCAGGCACGTCCCATGAACCAGCGCATTTTTGCACTTCTTGTTGCGTTCATCGTACTCGTGACGCTCCCGTACTGGATGACCGGGGTCTATTACGTCAACGTCGCGAGCCAGATCCTGTTCTATGCCGTCTTCGCGCTGGGGCTGAATGTACTGGCCGGTTACGGCGGCCTGGTGTCGCTCGGCCACGCGGGCCTGTTCGGCGTCACGGCCTATGCGACCGGCTACATGCTGCAGCTCGGTTTCGGACACACTGTTTCGATCATCGCGGCCCTGGTCATTGGCCTCATAGCGATGGCCATCTATGCCATGCTGTCGCTGCGGTCGACCGGCATCGGTTTCATCATGATCACGCTGGCGCTGGGCGAGATCTTGTGGGGTCTCGCCTATCGCTGGATCAGCCTCACCGGCGGCGACAACGGCCTGAGCCTGAAGACACGCCCCGAACCATTCGGCTTCTCGCTGGCGGATGCGAATACATTCTACTACGCGACCTTGATCGTTTTTCTGCTCTCGCTTGCGGCCATGACGGTCTTTGTGCGTTCGCCGCTTGGCGCGGCATTGATGGGCACGCGCGACCAACCCCGCCGCATGAGCGCGCTCGGTTATCACGTCTGGGCAATCCGGTTTTACGCCTGCATGTTTTCCGGGCTGCTCACTGCGGTATCAGCCATTCTGTTCGTCTACTACACACAGTTCATCAGCCCGCAGACGCTGGCGCTGACATCATCCGCCGAAGTCCTGTTGATGGTGATTTCCGGCGGCGCCGGCACCTTGCTGGGGCCGATCGTCGGATCGACCCTCGTGGTCGTGGTGAAAACGGTCGTGAGCGGGTTCATCGAGCGGTGGAATTTCCTGCTTGGCGCTATTTTTGTCGCCATCGTAATCCTGATGCCTGAAGGCCTGGTGCCCGGCAGCGTCCGCCTCTGGCGCATGGCCTGGCGCAGGCGCGAGCGGCGCGGGAGCACGATTCCGGGCGGTGCGGAGGCCAAATCATGAGTGCCCTCACCGTCACGAACCTTTGCAAGGCCTTCGGCGGTTTGCGTGTCACCACCAATGTTAATTTGAACGTCGAGCCGGGCGAGCGACGGCTGATCATCGGCCCGAACGGCGCCGGCAAGACCACGCTGTTCAACCTGATCACCGGCGAACTGACGCCCGATTCCGGTTCGATCGAATTGCTCGGTCGGGACATCACCCGCGTGCCGAGCCGCCGCCGTGCCCATCTCGGCATGGCGCGCACCTACCAGATCATCACGCTGTTCGGCCGCGATACCATCATTCACAATGTGACGCTGGCGTTGCTCGGCCTGTCGCCAGCACGCTGGAACCCGCTGATTGATCTCAAGCGTCAGGGTCATTTCACCGAGCACGCGCAGGCGGCGCTGGAGAAAGTCGGGCTCGGGCACATCGCAAACCGCCCGCTGGCGCAGACATCCTATGGCGAGCGCCGCCGCGTCGAGATTGCCATGGCGCTCACGCAAAATCCGAAGGTTCTGCTGCTCGACGAGCCCTTTGCCGGTCTCTCGATCGACGAGCGGCGCGATGTGCACCAATTGCTGCTGGCGATTCCGCGCGACGTCACCATCGTCATGATCGAGCACAACATGGACGTGGCGCTGGAATTTGCGGAACGCATCACTCTGCTGCACTTCGGCGAAGTGATCGTCGAGGGCAACCGGGCCGAGGTGGTTGCCGATCCCCGCACGCGGGAGGTCTATCTTGGCCACTAGCGCGCTCAAGCTCAGCCACATCGACGCCTTCTACGGCGACAGTCACGTGCTCGGCGATGTCTCGTTCGAACTTGGTGAGGCGCGCATGCTCGGGCTGCTCGGCCGCAACGGCGCCGGCAAATCGACCTGCATGAACGTCACCATGGGCCTGCTGCCGCCTCGTCGGGGGGACGTGATCGTGTTTGGTAAGCCGGTGAGCGGTATGTCTCCCGAGATGATCGCCGCGCGCGGCGTCGCGCTGGTGCCGCAGGGCCGGCGGATTTTCAAGAGTCTGACGGTGCGCGAGAACCTCGTGGTCGCCGCCCGCAAGCCTGATCCCGGCAGCAAGCACTCACCGTGGACAACCGATACCGTGTTCAGCATGTTTCCGCGCCTGAGCGAGCGCCGCAACCAGATCGCCGCGCACCTGTCCGGCGGCGAGCAGCAGATGCTCGCCATCGGCCGCGCGCTGATGGGCAATCCGCGGGTGCTTCTGATGGACGAGCCGTCGGAAGGACTGGCACCACAGATCGTCGCCGAGGTGATGGCGACCATTCGGAAACTGAAGGAAAGCGGGCTTTCGATCGTGCTCGTCGAGCAAAACCCGAAACTCGTCTTCGACGTCGCAGACGATATCGTGATCCTCAATACCGGCCGCGTAGCGGTGGTTTCCACTCCCGCGCAGATCGAGAAAGACGGCGTCGATCTTCGGCAGCACCTCGGGGTGTTCTAGCCGGATCAAAATCCAACATTGCAATCGTTACTGGACCGTCCGCTGTCACGGACGATGATAAGCAAGGGAAATGGCAATGGCGAATGTCTGGAACAAATATTCCAATACGGCTGCGCGCAAGCACGGCAAGCCGGGACGGGAAGTCAGGCCGAAAAGCCTCACCCTTGACATGCACGCCCATGTCGCGGTCCCGCGTGTGGCGGAGATCGTGGCACCGCATCTCAAGCAGTCGACCGACCCGCTGGTCGCAGACTCGACGCCGGAAACCCAGGCGTTGATGGCACAACAAGCTGCGGACATCCGCACACGCATGGCCACGACCGACGAGCGCTTTGCCGTCATGGACGAGATGGGTGTCGACATTCAGCTCATCTGTCCGGCGCCGCCGCAAATCTACTATTACGTACCTCTCGACGTCGGCGTGCAGGCTGCGCGCGCGCTCAATGACGGCATCGCGGAATACGTGGGCAAGCACAAGGATCGGCTGGTCGCGCTTGGCGGGGTGCCGATGCAGGATGGTAACGAGGCGGCCAAGGAACTCGAGCGCGGCATGATGCGGCTCGGTTTCAAAGGCGTCGAGATCCTCACCAACGTCAACGGCAAGGAACTGTCCGATCCGGCCTTTGCGCCGTTCTGGAAAAAGGCCGAGGAGCTCGACGCACTGGTGCTGATCCACCCGACCGGCTTTACGCAACCGCAACGGTTCAAGCGCTTCTACTTTAATAATGTGATCGGCAACCCGCTCGATACCACGATGGCGCTTCACTACCTGATCTTCGACGGCGTGTTCGAACGGCATCCAAAGCTCCGCGTCCTGGCCGTGCACGGCGGCGGCTTCCTGGGCGCCTACTCCGGCCGCATCGATCATGCCTGGGGGGCGCGATCGGATGCGCACGGCGACCTGCCGGTCCCGCCGACGACGTACCTGCGGCGGAACGTCTATTTTGACACCGTCGTCTTTACCCCGCACCAGCTTGAAGCACTGGTGAAGACCTATGGCGGCGATCGCATCGTCCTCGGCACGGACTACCCATTCGACATGCTGGAGTACGACCCGATCGGCCATGTCGCGTCGGTCGAAAGTCTCGACGACGCCACAAGAGCCGCGATCTGCGGCGGCAACGCGAAGAAATTGCTGCGGATGTGAGCGCGAAACGTTGGCAGGTTCGGCAGCGGTCTTTTAGCGCTAATATCTACTCTGCCGCGCTCAATAGGCGCGAAGTTCGGAAAAACGGCGGAGGTGGCAGTGATCGGGATCCAAACGCACATTCCGACGGAAGTGCATTTTGATTTTCTGGGAATGACCATCCCGGTCCATTGGGATTATCATGCAATCCTGATGGTCGCGGTCTGGTTTGTGCTGGTTCCGATCTGCATCATCACCATCCGTTTTGGTAAACCGAAGCCGACGCTCACCGGCATCCACCCGAAGGTCAGCATCAAAAATGCCGTTTGGTGGTGGTTCAGCGTGCACAAATACGGGCTTATATTTTCGATCAGTCTGGCGCTCGCAGGAGCAATTGTCGCGGTTACGGTCAGCGGTGGCTTCAGCGGCTCTTTGCATTCGATGTTCGGTCTGACGACAGTCGCGCTCGGTTGTTTGCAGATCATCGGCGGATGGCTCAGAGGCAAGCACGGCGGGAAAAATTATTACTCCGCCGATCCGAATGATCCGAAGACTTGGTTCGGCGATCATTATAACATGACGCCGCGCCGGCGTAAGTTCGAAGCCTATCACAAGACCGCGGGCTATTTCGTCTATTTCTTCGCTGCCGGCGCGGTTGCCAGTGGCCTCATGCAATATCCCATGCCCGGTCTGGCGATATTTGTCGTCGCCATGGTTCTCATCGCGTTCGTTGTATCCATTGTTCTGGAATACAAGGGGTACCGTTACGACGGCTACCGCGCCGCGCACGGCTACACGATGGACGCGCCTTTCAACAAAGAACGCGAATTTCTGTAACCCGGTAACTGGTGGCGGCTAGGCTATAACTGGCCAGCGCATCGACAATTACCGGTCACGCATACAAGAAATCCAGCACCGCCGTCTCCGCAATCACCGCGCCGTCGGTTGAGTGCA
>DASSRJ010000039.1:0-53322 GCA_035701845.1 Pseudolabrys sp.
CCGAACGATCTCTTCAAACGGCTGGGAGTTCCCAAACTTGCCAGCTGACCTCAACCCTTCGAACCGCCCGGTGCGGACCCGCATGCCGGGTGGTGTGGCAGGGGACGCGGAGGCTCTACCTCCGCGCCCCTATGCCGATTCAAGAATCCTCCGAACGGATGATGCGACGTGGCGCGGCAAATGTGATGTGGGTCACACTCGCCATGGATTCGCGGTGCTAGGTCGAGGCGTGCTGCGGGGTGCACGCCATGCGAGGAATGTCTTGGAATTTCCTTCGGATTTTCGGTTTGCCGGATTTGAAATCGATATCGCGCGGCAGGAGCTGCGGCGGGATGGAAACCGCGTGCCGGTCGAGCCGCAGGTTTTCGACCTGCTCGTTCACCTCGTTCGCAATCACGGCCGGATCGTCAGCAAGGACGAGTTGATCGAAACCGTGTGGAAGGGCCGCGCCATTTCGGAGGCGGCCCTGAGCTCCCGCATCAGCGCGGCCCGGCGGGCCATAGGCGATAACGGCGCCGATCAGCGGCTTATCCGCACGCTCAACAAGCACGGTTTCCGCTTTGTCGGAGCGGTCAAAGTGAGCGGCGAGAAACCTGTTGCCGCAACACCGGTGGCAATGGCCGGGCAACGCGCGTCCGCCAGGTGTGGCCGGCCTGACATGTCGGCCCTCGCATGGTCCGGGCGGGCCTCGATCGCGGTACTGCCGTTTCACAATATCAGCGGCGATCCCGAGCAGGAGCACGCTGCCGACGGCATTACCGAGGACATTATCACCGGCCTGTCGCGCCAGCACTGGTTCTCGGTCGTCGACCGTAACTCCAGCTTCGCCCGCAAAGGCGAAACAATCGATACCCGGAAACTGGCCTGTGAGTTGGGGGCACGCTACGTCCTCGAAGGCAGCGTGCGGAAGGCGGGCGGCCGCATCCGGATCAGCGCCCAGCTGGTCGACGCCACCAGGCGCATTCACGTGTGGGCCGACCGGCACGACTGCGAAGCCGCCGACATTTTCAGGCGACAGGACGAAATCACCAACCGCATTGTTGATTCGGTCAGGTCGCAACTCGTCATGGCTGAAGCGATGCGGCTGCGGGGCAAGCGATCAGATGACGTGGACGCGCACGACCTGGTGACGCAGGCGCTGCCGCACATGTGGCGCATGAGCGTAGGGGAGCAACAACTCGCACAGAAATTGTTGCAGCAGGCCGCCGCGCTCAAGGCGCCGCAAGGTGCGCATGCTCATGCCTTGCTGGGTTGGACCTATATGAACATGTTCAATCTGGATTCGCATGCGCCGATCAGCGAGCTGACCGAGAAAGCGCTTGAAGCGGGCGCAACGGCCGTGGCGCTGGATCCGCAGGATTATTGGGGGCACCTCGTGCTTGGGCTCGGTCACGCGCGCCAGCGCCACCCCGACGATGCCGTGAGGCATCTTTCGCAAGCCATCGATATCAATCCGAATTTTGCACTCGGCTATGCCGGGCTCGGCTACGCATTTGCATGCGGCGGACAGCCCCAGCGCGGCCTGGACGCATTGGAGCGGGCGTGGCGGCTCGGCCCCCTCGATCCGTTTCTTACGATGTATGCACCGGTCACGAGCTACATGGCGCTCTTTGCGCTCGAACGATATGACGAGGCCATCGCGGTATGCCGCGCGGTGGCGGCGCGGCATACCAACCATGCCGGCGCGCGGCGGCTGATGACCGTTTCGCTGGGATTGCTCGGCCGCATCGACGAAGCCGAACAATCTCTTGCCAGCACGCTCGCGCTTCAGCCTGATTTCTCGACCGATCACGTGGCCTACAACACCGTGTTCGCGAATGCGTCGGATCGTTCACGCTTCCTGCGCGGCCTGCAGTGCGCCGGTTTGCGAAATTAGCCGTCCGTCATTCCGGGGCGCGAGCGCGTCAGAGCGAGCGAACCCTCCTGCGGGCCGAAGCCTCAAGCGGCGAGCGTAAAGCCTCTAACCTTCGGCGGGCGAAGGCCCGGAATCCAGAACCGGAGTCTGTACACGCGTCTGGATTCCGGGTCCGGCCCTTTCAGGCCGTCCCGGCATGACCAAAGTTACCGAACCAAAACGTCTCCAACCCGTTCTTCAGTGAAGCAGAAACTGGAGATTGGACCATGACCTTCAAGACACTTTTGGCGGCGTCTGCGATCCTTTTGGGCGCAACGACTGTTTCCTTTGCTCAGAGCTTGCCGAATTACGGACCGAACGCGCCGGCGACCGGCGACAGCTTCGGCAAGCCGCCAAGCGGAACGCGGTCGCCGGGCGTAACCCGCTCGCAGCGCAGCAACTATCCGAAGCGCGCGCACCGCTACAAGCACCGGCAGAACTACGTCCGCTACGAATAGCGCGGGCCTTAAAGGCGACGACGCACAAAGTCGGCGGTGTGCTGACCATAAATGCCCGCCATGCCCAGGCTTGGCGTTCGGTCTGGAGACCTGAGCGACACCTGTTCGGAGAGATCACCGACAGGGGGTTGACAAACCGGGACTGACGAATTATCCATTTCGTCAGTCATCAGGGACCCCGGGCCATGAACGCCCTGCCGAAGACCAAGCCAGACGATACCCGCGACCGCATCATGGATGTGGCCGACCGGCTGTTCCGGCAGGTCGGGTTCGCCAAGACAACGGTGGCCGACATCGCCGCGGAACTCGATATGTCCCCGGCAAATGTATACCGGTTCTTCGCCTCCAAGAATGCGATCGTCGAAGCGATCTGCCGGCGCTGCCTCGCCGAACTCGACGAGCGCGCCTGGGAAATCGCGCGGTCGCGCGGTTCGGCGACGGCGCGCATCGAGCGCCTGATCCTCGAGATCCTCGCCTATCACAAGGCCAATTTGCTCACGGACAAGCGCGTAAACGACATCGTGCTGATCGCAATCGAGGACAGCTGGGACGCCATCGAGGCTCATAAGGAAATCATCCGCAACGTGGTCGAGCTCATCATCCGCGACGGCATCGCCGCCGGCGAGTTCGAAAAGGTCGATCCTGCCGAGACGTCGCTGCTGCTGATGCGGTCGCTGGTGGCCTTCGTGCACCCGGTCCTGATCAGCCAGTGCCTCACCGACGAGGAAGACGTCGAGGCCCAGGCAAAGGCCAGCATCCGCTTCTCTCTCCGCGCCATCACGCCCCGGACCTGACACCCATGCCGTCTCTCCCAACGATTTCGTTTGCCTCAATTGTGACGAAAAATTGGTTTCATCACTCGTCACAAATCAGTGAAAGGAGTCCCGCCATGCCGAAGCGTTCGAACCTTGCGAGACCGCTCGCGGCACTGGCGGCCGCGTTGCTCCTGGCGGCATGCCAGGCCGAGACGGCGCCGGCCCCGCGGGCGGAGCGCCCGGTGCAGGTGCAGAGCGTCGCCTATGCGGCCGAAGATGCCCCCCGCGATTTTGTCGGTGTCGTTCGCGCACGGTACGAAACTGATCTCGGCTTCCGGGTCGGCGGCAAGATCGTCGCGCGCCTCGTCAACATGGGCGATCGCGTGCATGCGGGCGATGTCATCGCGCGTCTCGATCCCGAGGATTTGCGCCTGCAAGTCGAAAGTGCGGAAGCGGAGCTTGCCGCCGCAACCACAAATCTCACTCAGATCTCCGCGGATTTTGAGCGCTATGAGACGCTGAAGGCGCGCGGTTATGCCTCGATCGCCGACTTCGATCGCAAGACCGCGGCGAAGGGCGAGGCGGAAAGCCGGCTCGCGCGTGCCAAGCGCGCGCTCGACCTTGCGCGCAACCAGCTCGAATACTCCGTGCTCAAGGCGGGAGCGGATGGCGTTATCACGGCGACGCTCGCCGAGCCGGGGCAGGTGGTCGCCCTCGGCCAGCCGGTGGTGAAACTCGCCCACCGCGGTGAGAAGGAAGCCGTCGTTGCGCTGCCCGAAAACTGGCTCGACAAGGCACGCGATGCCGCCGCGAGCGTCACGCTCTGGTCCAGCAACGGCCGCCGCTACGCGGCACGGTTGCGCGAGCTCTCGCCGCAGGCCGACCAGGCGACACGCACCTATGCGGCGCGGTTCACGATTCTCGATCCCGACGACAGCATTGCGCTCGGGATGACGGCCACAGTCGCCCTCAAGCCCGCGGGCGAAGCGATGGTTGCGAAACTGCCGCTCTCTGCCGTGCTCAGCCGCGGCTCGGGCGCCTCCGTCTACGTCGTCAGCCAGGCCGGCGAACTGACGCTGCGCCCGGTCACCGTTGCTTCGTTCAATGAAGACGACGCGCTCATCACCGGCGGTCTTTCAGCCGGCGAGAAGGTGGTCACGCTCGGTGTGCAGAAGCTCGAACCCGGTCTCAAGGTGCGCAGCATCGAGGCAAAATAATTTCGCCATGCTTCGCGGGCAGGCTGTCCGCGAAGCCAGGTTGCAGTCTTACCTGACGGAGTAACGGCCCAATGCAGCGCTTCAACCTGTCCGCCTGGGCCATCACGCATCGTGCGCTCATCCTTTTCATGATGATCGTTCTGGCGGGTGCCGGCATCTACTCATACCTCAACCTCGGCCGCGCCGAAGATCCTTCGTTCACGATCAAGGTGATGATCGTGAACGTGTCGTGGCCGGGCGCCACCGCCGCCGAGATGGAGAAGCAGGTCGCCGACAAGATCGAGAAGAAGCTGCAGGAGCTGCCGCATCTCGACCGCGTGGAAAGCTATTCGCGGCCGGGCGTTTCCTTTATCCGCATCATTCTCAGCGATACCACGCCGCCTTCACAGGTGAAGGAGCTCTGGTACCAGGTCCGCAAGAAGGTGAGCGATATCCGCAGCGACCTGCCGCCGGACATCCAGGGACCGAATTTCAACGACGAGTTCGGCGACGTCTACTCGGCGCTCTATATGCTCACCGGCGACGGTCAGAGCTACGCCGAGCTGAAGGCGCGTGCCGAAGACATCCGGCAGCGCCTGCTGCGCGTTCCCAACGTGAACAAGGCCGACATCATCGGCGAGCAGCCGCAGCGGATTTATATCGAATTCAGCCACGCCAAGCTGGCGACGCTCGGCATCACGCCCCAGCAAATCTTTGACAGCGTCGCCAGGCAGAATGCCGTGACCTCGGGTGGGGCGATCGATACGTCCGCCGACCGTATCAATCTGCGCGTCACCGGCGCCTTCTCGGGTGTCGAAGCCATTGCCGCGGTGCCGGTGCAGGCCGACGGCCGGGTTTTCCGGCTTGGCGACATCGCCACCGTGAAGCGTGGATACGAAGATCCGGCGACTTTCCTCGTGCGCAGCAACGGCCGGCCGGCGCTCGGCATCGGCGTGTCGATGCTCGAGGGCGCCAATATTCTCAAGCTCGGCGAAGATCTCAAGCAGGCCATGAAATCGATCGTCGCCGAGCTGCCGGTCGGCGTCGAAATCACGCAGGTGGCGGACCAGCCGCACGTGGTCGACGAATCGGTCTCCGAGTTCTTCCACGTCTTCACCGAGGCGCTCGTGATCGTGCTGATTGTGGGCTTTGTCTCGCTGGGCCTGCGCACGGGTGTCGTCGTCGCGCTGTCGGTGCCGCTGGTGCTGGCCATCGTCTTTGTCGTGATGTTTGCGACCGGCTTCGACCTGCACCGCATCACCCTGGGCGCGCTCATCATCGCGCTCGGCTTGCTGGTCGACGATGCGATCATCGCCATCGAAATGATGGTGGTGAAGATGGAGCAGGGATTCGACCGGGTGAAAGCCGCGACCTTCGCATGGACGTCCACGGCGTTTCCGATGCTGACAGGGACGCTGGTGACGGCGGCGGGCTTCCTGCCGGTCGGCTTCGCCAAGTCGAGCGCCGGCGAATACGCCGGCGGTATCTTCTGGGTGGTCGGCATTGCGCTGATCGCATCGTGGTTCGTGGCGGTGCTGTTTACGCCCTATCTCGGCATCAGGCTCTTGCCCGATCTCAAGAAGCACGGCACCGAGCACGATCCGGACGTGATCTATCAGACCCGCATCTACCGGGCGCTGCGCTCGGTGATCGAGTTTGTCCTGCGCTGGCGTAAATCGGTGGTTGCGGCAACGGTCTTCATGTTTCTCGCCAGCATCGCTGCCTTCGGCCTGGTGCAGCAGCAGTTCTTCCCGACCTCGACGCGCACCGAACTTTTCTTCGAAATGCGGCTGCCTGAGGGAACGGCGATCGGCGTCACCGAGGCGACCGCCAAAAAGGCGGAGCAGCTGATCGGCAACGATCCGGATGTCGAGAGCTACACGACCTATGTCGGCGCGGGCGCTCCGCGGTTCTGGCTCGGTCTCAACCCGGAATTGCCCAACCCCAATTTTGCGCAGATCGTGATTGTCGCGAAGACCCTCGAAGGCCGCGAGCGCCTCAAGGCGCGACTTGAAAAGGCGATCGCCGACGGCGCGCTGCCGCAGGCGCGTGCCCGGGTCGACCGCTTTGTCTTCGGCCCGCCGGTGGGTTTCCCGGTGCAGTTCAGGGTGATCGGTCCCGACCCGATGAAAGTGCGTGCCATCGCGGAGGAGGTCCGCAAGGTGATGGCGCAAAACCACAAGCTCATTGATCCGCATCTCGACTGGAACGAGCAGGTGAAGTCGATCCGGCTCGACGTCGACCAGGATCGCGCACGCGCCCTGGGACTCACGCCGCAGGAGATTGCGCAGACTCTGCAGACGCTGGTGTCGGGCCACACGATCACGCAGTACCGTGAAGGCATCGAACGAATTGCCGTTGTGGCACGCGCTATTCCGTCCGAGCGGCTCGATCTCGACCGGCTGCCGGACCTCACCATCGCGACGCGCAACGGGGTTGCGGTGCCGCTGTCGCAGGTGGCCAAGCTGTCCTATGAGTTCGAGGAGCCGATCCTGTGGCGGCGCAACCGCGATCTCGTCCTGACGGTGCGCAGCGACGTCATCGACGGTGTGCAGGCGCCCGATGTGAGCAACGAGGTCGCGCCCAAGCTCAAGTCGATCAAGGATGCGCTGCCCTTCGGTTACAGGATCGAGACCGGCGGATCGATCGAGGAAAGCGTCAAGGCGAATGTCGCGCTTGTCGCCGTCTTCCCGGTGATGATCATCGCGATGCTGGTGCTGCTGATGATCCAGCTGCAGAGCTTCTCGCGGCTGGCGCTAGTGGTGGTGACCGCGCCGCTCGGTCTCATCGGTGCGACCGGCGCGCTGCTGATCTCCAACAGGCCTTTCGGCTTCGTGGCGCTGCTCGGCCTGATCGCGCTGGCCGGCATGATCATGCGCAACACGGTGATCCTGGTGGATCAGATCGATCGCGACATAGCCGAAGGCCATGCGCGCTATCGCGCGATCATCGATGCGACGATCCGCCGGGCGCGGCCGGTGACACTCACTGCGCTTGCCGCCATCCTCGGCATGATCCCGCTTTCACGCAGCGTGTTCTGGGGCCCGATGGCAATCACCATCATGGGCGGCCTGCTGGTTGCGACCATCCTGACGCTGCTGGTCGTGCCGGCGCTCTACGCGCTGTGGTTCCGCGTCACCAGGGACGAACCGGCCGGTGCGGGCCGCGACGAGCGCCCGGAGGTGCGGGCCGATGGCGCCGTCAAGCACGCGCGCATTGCCGCCTAGGACACCATGACTTTTTGCCGCAGGAGAGAGCTGTATCGATGAAGTGCCACCGTGAACCATCCTTGGAAGACATTCTTTCGGATCCCATAACCCAGGCCGTTATCGACGCCGATCACGTCGACACGCAAGAACTCGAAGCCATGTTGCGCGGGATCGCGCACAAGCGGCGGTTGGCTCAACGGACCGCTTCGGCTTGGCAGTGAGGGCAGGCAGTCCGAACCGGTCACCGGATACCATCGATTGTTTCAGAGCCGAAGTAACCTGTTAATTCGTGCAGGCGCGGAACCTTGTCCCTGCAAATTTGATTGCAAGACATGTAGGGGCACTCTGTCAGGGGAGATTATTTGTGCGTTCCCGCATCATTCATCTCATCAACCCGAAAACCGATTCCCTCACGACCCGCCCGCTCTATCTCAACCGCGCCCTTTACTCGCCGCTTGCGGGCTTGCTCGCGGTGGCGGCCTGCATTCCGCGCGACCAGTACGAGGTGGTGCTGACGGATGAGAACATCGAAACGATCGATTTCGACCTGAAGGCCGATCTGGTCGGCATTTCCGCGATGACGAGCTACGTCAACCGCGGTTACGAAATTGCCGAACAGTTCCGTGCCAAGGGAGTTCCAGTGGTGATGGGCGGCGTGCATCCGAGCTTCATGCCGCAGGAAGCGCTCGCGCATTGCGATGCCGTGGTCATCGGTGAAGTCGAGCTGGTGATCGACAGGCTGCTCGACGATCTCGATCGGGGCGAGATGCGCGGCACATACAAATCAGAAACGCTGCATCCGATGAAAGGTCTGTCGATGCCCCGCTACGACCTTCTGAAGAAGCATCGCTACGTCAATAAAACCTTCGTGCAGACATCGCGCGGCTGCCACCAGGGCTGCACGTTCTGCGCCGAGCCGCTGATGAACGGGCTGCGGTTTCGCTATCGGCCGGTCGACGAAGTTATTCATGAAATGGAGAACTGCGGCTCCCGCATCATCTCGATCAACGACGCCGACTTTTTCGGAACGCCGGAGCGTCCGAAGGAGGTCATGCGCGCGCTCAAGGGCCGCAACATTCAGTGGCAGGCGGGCGTGACGTCAAAACTGGCGCAGGACGATCGCATGCTCGAGCTTGCGGCCGAGAGCGGCTGCACGCTGCTGAGCATCGGTTTTGAATCAATTTCGCGATCGACGCTCACCAGCGTGCACAAGCATGTCAACCGGCCCGAGACCTTCGCGGCGCTGGTCGAGAAAGTGCACTCTTATGGAATCATGGTGTTCGGCCTGTTCATGTACGGGTTCGATGGCGACGACCTGTCGGTGTTCGACGACACCGTCAGGTTCAACCGCGATGCCGGCTACGATGCATGCGCCTATTCGACTCTCACGCCCTATCCGGGCACGCTGACATGGTACGAGATGAAGAAGGCAAACCGCATCGTTTCGTTCGACTGGACGATGTACGACCAGGGACATGTGGTCTATCGGCCGGCCCAGATGTCGCCGGATGAGCTTCGCGTTGGTGTCGCCCGCGCCTACGACAACTTCTATTCGGCCGCATCGATCGCGCAGAGATTTCCGCTGCACGGCAGGCGGCATCGCGCGCAATGGGTGATCTACAATCTGTTCATGCGCAGGGGATCGAAGACGGAGCACATCGAATCGATCGCGGCGCCGACCGCCGAGCCCGGCTTTGCGCCGATGCCTCCGATCCTGCCGGTCAAGCGCGAATGGCGCGCCGCGGTACTCGAGGCCGCCGGCGGGCCCGGGCCGCATATGAGTTGAAGCGCGCAGGCTCGATCAGCCACACCGGGACGCGTCTAATCGCACAGTCCTTCAGCGGCCATTTGCCCCCGACAGCGCCGGGGACACGGGCTCTGTTCCCTTCGGCGTGTGCTTGCTATGCTTTTACATTACCGACGCGGCCTATTCGCCGCCCGCCTAAAGCCACATTGACCCGGACGGAGGTCGCGTATGGCACGGCAACCGGTACTGCTCGCTGCGCTTGCGGGGTTCGTTGTCTTCGGCGCAACGGCGCACGCTCAAGACAGCCGCAGCATTGCCCTCATTCTCGATGCCTCGGGCAGCATGAACGCGAAGCTTGCCGGCGGCAGCACGCGCATCGACGCGGCAAAGGCGGCAGTCTCCGCCTTCGTGGAAAAGCTTGACCCGAAGGTTCGCCTCGGATTCCGTGCCTACGGCCACCAGTCGCCGACCAAAGAGCACAATTGCAAGGATACTGCGTTGCTCGTCGGTTTCGACGCGGCCGGCAGCAACAAAGCGGCCGTGCTCGAAAAGACGAAAGCCGTGAAAGCGCAAGGCTACACGCCGATCACCTACGTGATCACGCTTGCCGCCGAGGACGTCAAAAAGGAGCCTGGCGAGCACGTCGTCGTGCTGGTGAGCGATGGCAAGGAAACCTGCGAAGGTGATCCGTGCGCCGCCGCAAAAGCATTGGCCGCCGCCGATGCGAAGCTTGTCGTCCATACCATCGGTTTTAACGTGGACGTTGCCGCCCGCTATCAGCTGCAGTGCATCGCCAAGGCGGCACGCGGAACCTATTCCGACGCGTCTGCGGCTGCCGACCTTGGCGCCAAGCTCGGTGAGCTTGCCGCGGCGAAGCAGGAACCGCCGCAGCCGCCGCAGAGCAGAACGGCGGTGACCGTTCAGCAGCCGAAAGAAGGCACGTTGCAGATCAGGAACGCGGATTCGTCCGGCCAGCACAAGGTGACAGAGGCCGAGAGTGGCAATGAAGTCGCCTCCATGTCCGCCTTCAAATGGACCATTGAGCTGCCCGCCGGGCTCTACAACGTGACCTTCGGCCCGACGGTCTGGAAGAGCGTCGAGGTGAAAGGCGGCGAAACCACCGTGCTCGATCCGGGCACGATCGAAGTGAAGAATGCCGCGGCCGCGGGGCACCGGGTGCTCGACTGGGAGACCGGCACGGAAGTCGGCAAGATCTCGTCGTTCAAGCGGCGGCTCACTGTTTTGCCCTCGACCTTCACGGTGATGTTCGGCGGCGCCGAATGGCCGAATATCGAGGTGAAGGCCGGCGAGAATAAACAACTCAATCCAGCGGTGATTGCCGTGAAAGGCGCGCAAGTGAAGCGCCACAAGGTGCAGACCGAGGACGGCAAGGTCGTTGCGACACTGTCGAGCTTCACGTCGACGCTGCCGGTACCGCCCGGGAAATACACAATCGAGGTGGGCAATCAGAAAGTTGCGCTGGAGCTGGTCGAAGGCCAGCGCATGGAGATCGACGTGCCCTGAGTATTGAAAATCTTTGCAGGTCGGGGGCGACCATGAAACTTTCTTCCGCGTGCATTGCTACGGCCGTAGCGATCGGCCTGATGACGGCCGCCGGCGTTTCTGCTTTCGGCCAAACCGGGCAGATATCGCAATCGTTCGATGCCAATCAGCAAATTTTCAACGGTCCCGAGAGCGTAGAGCTCAGACCCGGTGCCGCCGAAACACTCAAGAACATCGTCGGTCAGGCGCAACAGACGAGCGGCCACTGCCCGGTCGATGTTGACCTGCTGGTTCTCGCTTCCCAAAGCGATCAACTGTTTTCGGAGGCCCTTGCCTACGCACGCGTGGACGCCATTAAAGCGGTCCTCCAAAGCCTCGGCCCTTCCGTCACGGTCAATGGGAAGGGCCAGGCGGCCTTGGCGAACATGGTGTCGATATCTGCGAAAACCGGAAATCGCGACAACGAGTCGCCGAAGCTCTCGGTCGATTGGACGCCGGACAAAGGAAAAAAGGTCAAGCCGGGGCAACGCATTACAGCCAAAGCCGTCGCACGTGATGATGCCAATCGCTTTCAGACGGGGATCTCGGAAATTGAATTTCTAAAATTTCCGGAAATGACTCCGTTCGGTTTTCATCAATGGCCACAACGGCCCATGCGATGTGAAGACGCGCCGCCGGCGCATCGCGCGGAAGCCGTTTATGTCGTGCCCGACAATCCGCCATTGATCGTGCGCCTCGGGGTCAATGCCAAAGATTTTGCGAATCACAGCACGATGGATTTGGCGACGTTCCCGACCGGCGACTGGGAAGGCGTCCTCGATTGGGAATTGGAAACGAATGTTACGCCGACACGAACAAGCAGCGGCGTGAAATCCAAGCGTTCCGGCCACACCAATCTGGTTCTGAAACAAAAGCCGGACGGGACAGTGACCGGGAGCCTGCTCGGCGATCAGATTGTGGACCATTGGTGGGGGTATGCGGGCAACGAGCAATACTGCCACTGGAAGACCAATCGCCCGAATGAGGTGCGGGCCACGCTTGATGGCGCCTATGAGCAAAGTCGCGGCTACCCTATGTTCACGGCAAGCAATATGGTTGCCCGCATCGAGGAGCACCTGGTGGACAGTCGCAAATGCATGAGCTCCACCAACCAATCAGATGTCAGCCAAGAGTTGATCGCCATGCTTCCGGCCCTTGTTCATCGTTTGCAGAAACACCCTAACGGCTACTATGAGGCCCGTCTGGATATGCCAGGCGGCTCGGTAGAGGGGCACTACGTATTGCGATTGCGACGGGTTGAGGAATGACAATTATACTTCGATACTGACCCGGTCCCGCATTCCCGTAAGCAATCATGCCCCTCTACATCTGCACCGCCTGCGGCACGCAATATCCCGAAAGCGCGCAGCCGCCCGCCCAATGCCCGATTTGCGAGGAGGAGCGCCAATACGTGCCGCCGCGCGGCCAGACCTGGACGACACTGCCCGCGCTGCAGCGGAGCCACATGAACGCGTTCCACGAATACGATACCGGCGTCATAGGCATCGGCGCCGGTTTCGCCATCGGGCAACGCGCGATCCTGGTGCAGACGGAAGGGGGCAACCTGCTCTGGGACTGCGTCGCGACGCTCGATGCCGCGACGGTCAGTCTCATCAAGGGTCTCGGCGGCCTGAAGGCGATCGCGATTTCGCATCCGCACTTCTACACGACGATGAACGAATGGGCGGAAGCCTTCGGCTGTCCGGTCCACCTTAACGCCGCGGATCAGGAATGGATCATGCGGAAGGGGCCGGCGATCAAGCTGTGGCAGGGCGATACGTTCAAGCTTTGGGATGGCGTCACTTTGGTCCGCTGCGGCGGGCATTTTCCGGGCGGCACGGTCGTTCACTGGGCGGGAGGTGGCGGCGGGCGCGGCGTCGTCTGCGCGGGCGACATTCTGACCATCACCCAGGACCGGAAATGGTTTTCCTTCATGCGCAGCTACCCGAATTTTCTTCCGCTGTCGAAGCGCGAGGTCGAGCAGATCGGCAAGGCCATGGGCCCGTTCAAGTTCGACGTGGTCTACGGGCACTATTTCGATCGCGTCATCGAGAAAGGTGCCAGGCAGGTGCTGGAAAAGTCCGTCGCGCGCTACGTTGCGGCGATCGAGGGGACAAGAGGGTATTGATCATTTCGGTCATTCCGGGACGCGAGCCACCGGGTCCGGCCCAACGGGTCCGCGCGGAGCGCGGCCCGATGACAAGCTCCGGCCGGCCCGATGGCGAGCGGACCCGGAATCTAGACCAGACCACAAGTTAGACGATAATTCTGGATTCCGGGTTCGCGCCCCGGAATGACAAAGACAAAAGCTACCCGGCCGCGCGGCCGCCGGGTGGGAGCCTGGCGGTTTCGCGCGGCCGGGTGAGTGACGCTCCGTGAGCGCCTGTCACAGCCACATGTTCGAGCAATTTGTCGCGGTAGGTCGCGAGATGCCCGTGACGCGACAGTGGCGCCGCACCGATGAATCCCGACTTAATTTCGTATTGGCAAATAATTCCAGTTCGGAACTTCGCCGCGTTTCCTGCTGCAGCAGGGTACCGGAAGCGATCAACTTCCCGCGACTGGCGCGTGCACACGCGAATTTTTGAGGTGCACACAATCGCACGCAAATATGCATCGAATTTTTCGCAAGAACGGTAAAAAGCCCGGCGAAAATTCGCGCGGGCGCTCACTCGCCTTCTTTGTCGCCCTCTTTGTCGCCTTTGCCGCCGAGCTGCTTGAGCTTGGCAAACACGGCGCTGACGTCCATCTCGCCTGACTTTTTATCCGTTTCCGCAGCCGCGGCCACTTCGGCCTCCTTGCGCGCCGTGGTTTCGGCAGCGGGCAGAAGTGTCGCACCGGTGTCGGCGGGCGCGGGCTTTTCCTTGTTGGCCCGCTGCACTTCGAGATCGAGGTCGATCTGCGAAGCAAGGCCGAGCGTCACCGGATCCATCGGCGCCAGATTGGCTGAGTTCCAGTGCGTACGCTCGCGAATCGAGGCGATCGTCGACTTGGTTGTGCCGACAAGGCGCATGATTGCGCTGTCCTTGAGCTCCGGATGATTGCGCACCAGCCACAGGATGGCGTTTGGGCGGTCCTGACGGCGCGAAACCGGAGTGTAGCGCGGGCCCTTTTTGCTCCGCTCGGAGGAGGGAACAGCGACCTTCGGTTCGGTCAACTTGAGGTGGGCATTGGGGTTTCTCTCGGCCTCCGCAATCTGCTCACGGGTCAGTTGGCCGGTCAAAATCGGGTCGAGGCCCTTGATCCCCTGTGCAGCGTCGCCGTCGGCGATGGCTTTTACTTCCAGGGGGTGCAGCTTGCAGAACTCGGCGATCTGATCGAACGACAGCGCGGTATTGTCCAGAAGCCAAACAGCGGTCGCCTTCGGCATCAATGGTGCTGCGGTCGCCATGGCAAAATCTCCTCTACGCTCCGCCCGCCCCTCGGGCGAAGCACCAGATCATCGATGATGATCGGAAAGTGGCCGGAATATAGGGGGAGAGGTCCCGTCATGCAACCGTTCCGCTTGACAGATGAGGCCCGGGCACCCCATGTCGGGGGTTGAAATCCGCACGGAAAATGTGCGGTTTTGAGGAATTGCATGTCAGCAAAGCCGTCAAAACCCGATCTGAAAGTCCTGCTCTGCTCACCGCGCGGATTCTGTGCCGGCGTCGTGCGGGCAATTGAATCGGTCGAGCGCGCCCTCGCCAAATATGGCGCGCCGGTCTATGTGCGGCACGAGATCGTGCACAACAAATATGTCGTCGACAGCCTGCGGAAAAAAGGCGCGATTTTTGTCGAGGAGTTGAGCGAAATTCCCGATGACAACGTGCCGGTGATCTTCTCTGCCCACGGAGTTCCACGCTCGGTTCCCGAAGAGGCCTCCCGGCGCAATCTGATCTCGCTCGACGCAACCTGTCCGCTCGTCACCAAGGTTCATCGCGAGGCGGAGATCCATTACCGGCGCGGGCGCGAAATCGTGCTGATCGGGCATGCCGGCCATCCGGAGGTCGTCGGCACGATGGGCCAGCTTCCGTCCGGCAGCATCACTTTGGTGCAGACAACCAACGACATCGACCGGTTTGCTCCGCGCGACGAAGGCAAGCTCGCTTACGTGACCCAGACCACGCTGTCGGTCGACGACACTGCCGAGATGGTCGACCACCTCAAGAAGCGGTTTCCGAATATCGTCGGTCCGCACAAGGAAGACATCTGCTATGCGACCACAAATCGCCAGGACGCAGTCAAGCGCGTGGCGCCGGTCGTGGACGCCATGATTGTCGTGGGCGCACCGAATTCATCCAATTCGCAAAGACTAAAAGAAGTGGCCGAGCGTTCGGGCTGCCCGCGTGCGGTCCTGGTTCAGCGGGCGGCCGATCTCAACTGGAGCTATTTCGACGGCGTCAGCACAATCGGCGTCACGGCCGGTGCTTCGGCCCCGGAAGTTCTGGTCGAGGAAATTTTAAGTGCGCTCTCGGAGCGTTTCGCGATTGAACTTGAGACCGTAACTGCGATCGAGGAGGGAGTGTTCTTTCCGCTGCCCCGCCCGCTGCGGGAGCACGAGCCGGCGGAGTAGCGCTTAAATGGCGGTCTACACCGACGTGGCGGCGGAAGACCTTGCCCGCTTTCTTTCAGGTTATGAAGCCGGCGAACTGCTCTCCTACAAAGGCATCGCGGAGGGCGTCGAGAATTCGAATTTCCTGGTGCACACCAGCGCCGGAAATTTCATTCTGACGCTGTATGAAAAGCGCGTCGCGGAAGGCGACCTGCCGTTCTTTCTGGGCTTGATGGAGCATCTTGCTGCGCGTGGGATTACCTGCCCTCAACCGGTCAAGAACAAGCAGGGCGGGATGCTGGGCAAGATTGCCGGGCGGCCGGCGGCGATCGTGACATTCCTCGACGGGCTCTGGATCCGGCGGCCGAATCCGGGTCACTGCGCAGCGGTCGGCGAAGCGCTGGCGCAACTGCATCTTGCGGGTGCGAACTTCAGGGGCAAGCGCGCGAACGCCTTGTCGATCGAGAGCTGGCGTCCGCTGTATGAGCACGCGAAGCCGCGGGGCGACAGCGTGCGTCCCGGCCTTTGCGCCGAAATCGCCAAGGAGCTTGATGCGCTGGAAAAAGCCTGGCCGCGCCGGTTGCCGCTCGGCGTGATCCATGCCGATCTCTTTCCCGACAATGTTTTCTTTCTCGGCGACAGATTGTCGGGGCTGATCGATTTCTATTTCGCTTGCATCGATACGCTGTTTTACGACGTTGCGATCTGCCTCAACGCCTGGTGCTTCGAGGCCGATCATTCCTACAACGTCACCAAGGGGCGCGCGCTGCTGAACGCGTACAACAAGGTGCGGGCGCTCTCCGAGGCCGAACGGACCGCGCTGCCAATTCTCGCGCGCGGCGCCGCCATGCGTTTCCTGCTTACGCGGTTGGTTGACTGGTTGGCCGTACCCGACGGCGCGTTGGTGCGGCCGAAGGATCCGCTGGAATATTACCGCAAACTGCGCTTCCACCAGTCGGTGAAAAGCGTCGAGGATTACGGGCTCTGATGACCGGGCAGCGCGTGACCATTCACACAGATGGTGCCTGCTCGGGTAATCCGGGCCCGGGCGGGTGGGGTGCCATTCTCGCATTCGGCGATCATGAAAAAGAGCTGATGGGCGGCGAGCCGCATACGACGAACAACCGTATGGAATTGATGGCCGCAATCTCCGCGCTGGAAGCGCTCAAGCGGCCGTGCATGGTCGACCTTCATACCGACAGTGAATATCTCAAGAACGGAATCACGTCCTGGATTCACAGCTGGAAAAAGAACGGCTGGCGCACGTCGGACAAGAAGCCGGTCAAGAATATCGACTTATGGAAGCGGCTTGACGAGGCGCTCGGCCATCACAAGGTGCATTGGCACTGGGTCAAAGGCCATGCCGGTCACGCCATGAACGAGCGTGCCGACGAGCTCGCGCGCGAAGGTATTATCGCCGCGCGTGCGGGCGCGATGGGTGCGATGAAATCCAAATAGTCATTCCGGGGCGCGGGCTTTAGCCCGCGAACCCGCCTGCGGGCCGAAGCCTCGAGCGGCAATCTAAAGTCTCCAAACCTTCGGCGGGCGAAGGCCCGGAATCCAGAAATGATTTCGGCGCTTGTATCTGGATTCCGGGTTCCGGCCTTTCGGCCGGCCCCGGAATGACGAATTCTACAGCTGTGCCAGCAACGTCTGGCCGCCGGAAATCTCGCACTTGCCGGGCGCGTCTTCGATGTTGAGCTTTTTCACCACGCCATCATCGACAAGCATCGAATAGCGCTTGGAGCGGGTGCCAAGGCCGTTGCCCGATCCGTCAAAGGCCATGTCGATTGCCTTGGCGAAGTCGCCATTACCGTCGGCGAGAAAATCGATCTTGCCTTCCGCGCCGGTCGATTTCTTCCATGCTTCCATGACGAACACGTCGTTCACGCCGGTCACGGCAATGGTATGAACGCCTTTGGCCTTAATAGCGGCCGCGTTGTTCAGGAAGCTTGGGATATGGAGGTTGTTGCAGGTCGGAGTAAAAGCGCCGGGCACGGCAAACAGGGCGACCTTGCGACCTTTGAAAACCTCGTCCGTTGTTTTCCAAACGGGACCCTCGGTCGTCATGACGCGGAACTTCGTATCAGGCAATCGATCGCCGACCTTGATAGGCATGGGTATCCTCTCGCGTTGCAAATACTTTTGGTTTCTTGATTGCGGTAATTACGCTCTTGTTGGCACTTAGTCGAGATGGGTTTTCGTCTCGACCGCGCGGTCGCCCGTGACAACGGTAAATGTCAGATCAAGCGGGCTTTTGGGATCGGCGCCAGGCGGCAGGCCGTCAAGCTCGAAGCTGAATTGGGCGCGACCGGCCGGTGCCGATGTCACCGGCTTCGGAATGGGCAACGCCCATTGCGGCGTGGGGCCTTCGACAAACAGCGCAACCGGTTTACCTGTGGGTGCGCCGAGATCAACGATAACGGATGGTTTAGCTCCGGTATTGGCACGCTTTGCGGTGAGCCCCAGTTGCGTCGCGGTGACGTGCTTCGGCACGAGTGTCTCCGCCGTTGTCAGCGCCGGATTGTGTTTGCTGTTACCGGTCACGAGCGTCAGTTCGGCGCGGCCTTCTGCGGGCACGCACAGTTTCTCGCAAACCGCGTAGTCGACCTTGACGCGGAGCCGGACCGGCTTGCCGGCCTGCTGCGGTGAAACGACGACCGGAAATATGACCGTGTCCTTGTAACCAAGTGATTGACCCGTTTCGTCGGCGAACAGATGCGGTGCCGGAAAGAGCACGTCGGCCTTCTTGAGATTTTCAGATCCGGAAAAATCGAAATGCGGAGGTACTCCGGAATCGCCCGGATAACGCCAATAGGTTTTCCAACCTGGCCGCAATTTGACTTCAATTCCGGCGCGCAGAACGCCGTCGTTCGCTTTGCTGCTGCCGGCAATCAGCCTGACGGCGGACCGTACGTCTTCGTTCCAAGGTGATTCGTCTGCGGCCTGCGCCGGACTCGCTATTTGGGCCGCGAAAATGCACGAAACCAATGCCGCGAAAAATGATCTGTGAATACCACTCATGGGCTTTGGTCTAGTTGGGAACCATATGCCGCGCCACTGAATTCATCGTGAGCATGCGGTGAACACGATCTCGGCGGGCCGCTGCCACAATTGTCCGGTCGAATATGACGGTGAAGGACTGAACTTTCCACCGCAACCTTCGTTTGCAAAGGCAAGTCCTTCAGGTAACCTTTTGCTATGAAGATTTCACGCAAAGCGACGCAGCAAACCGCAGCGCCCGGGCGAGGCTATCTCGACGGGCAAATGCTGATCGCAATGCCGGCCATGAGCGACGAGCGTTTCACGCGCGCGGTGATTTATGTCTGTGCGCATTCGACCGAGGGCGCGATGGGCATCATCGTCAATCAGCCCGCGCAGAACATCAAATTCCCCGACCTGCTCGTGCAGCTCGAAGTCATTCCCGCAGCCGAACGTATCCAGCTTCCGGGCCGGGCCGAAGACGTGAAAGTGCTCAAGGGCGGTCCGGTCGAAACCGGCCGCGGCTTCGTCTTGCATTCGGCTGACTTTTTTATCGAGAATTCGACGCTACCGATCGACGAGGGGATTTGTCTGACGGCGACGCTCGACATCCTCAAGGCGATTGCCCGCGGCAATGGTCCCGCCAGCGCAATCCTGGCGCTCGGCTATGCCGGTTGGGCGCCCGGGCAATTGGAGCAGGAGATTCAACAGAACGGCTGGCTGCACTGCGCCGCGGATTCCGAGTTGATCTTCGGCCAGGACACCGACGCAAAATATGAAAGGGCCCTGCGCAAGATCGGCATTGATCCCGGCATGCTGTCGAGCGAAGCCGGGCACGCCTGATCGTTCGACTATTCAGATGCAATCTTGAGGGCGCGCAAGCGGCTCGGCTTGTCGACGAGGAGATCGCGCGCGGCATCCGAGGTCATCGGCTCGCCGAAGGCAAAGCCTTGCGCGTATTCGCAACCAAGCTGGTAAAGCTCGACCGCGTCTGAATCGGTCTCGGCACCTTCCGCGACCACTTCCATCCCGAGATCGTGTGCAAGCGCGATAATTGACCGCAGGATAACCGGCCGCGTGCCGCGCGCTGTCGTGCGCACGAACGACTGGTCAATCTTGATCGTGTCGAACGGAAAGCGCTGCAGGTACGCGAGCGAGGAATGTCCGGTGCCGAAATCATCGAGCGACAGGCCGGCGCCAAGTTCCTTGATCCGGGTCAGCATCTGCGCGGCATGCTCGGGGTTTTCCATGACCAGTGACTCGGTAATCTCGAGCTTGAGGGTCCCGCGCGCAAGCGCCGTGCGGCCCAGCACGCCACGCAGATCCTGGATCAGATCGTGGCGAAGCAATTGCCGCGACGAAACGTTGACGCTGGCAAAGACCGGCTCACGCGCGCGCGTCGCCGCCTGCCATTGCGCCAGCTGCTTGGCGGTGTGGTCGAGGACGAAAAGGCCCAGATCCACAATTAGCCCGATTTCCTCGGCGATCGATATGAATTCCGTCGGCGACAACCGGCCGAGCTTGGGGTGATCCCAGCGCGCCAGCGCTTCAAAGCCTGCGATGGCTCGATCCTCCAGCCGCACGATCGGCTGGTAGAGCACCTTGATCTCCTCGCGCTCGATGGCGCGGCGCAACTCGGATTCCATGGTCAGGCGGTCGGTCTTGCGCGAACGCATGGCCGGCTTGAAGATCTCGATGCGGTCGCCGCCAATACGCTTGGCGTAATACATCGCGAGCTCGGCGTCCTTTAACACCTCGTCTGTCCGGTGTGCCGCGTTTTCGGCGAGCGCCAAGCCGATTGAAGCGGTGAGGAATATCTCGCGGTCGTTGAACGCGATCGGCGCGCGCAGGGTGCGGCGGATGGTCTCCGCGAATGCGACGATACGGGCGGGTTCACGCTCCGACAGCACGATGAGAGCAAACTGGTCACCTGACAGCCGGGCAAGCGTGTCCTGCGGCTTGAGCAACCGGGACAACCGACGGGCGATCGTGAGCAGAATTGAGTCGCCCACGGCCATGCCGACCGAATCGTTGACCTGTTTGAAGCGGTCGAGATCAATCACAACGATCGACGGACGGATCTGGGAGTCCGCGCGCGCAAAGCCGAAGGCGGCTTCCATGCGGTCGAGGAACAGCTCGCGGTTGGGCAGGCCGGTGAGATTGTCGTGCACCGCGTCGAACAGCAGCCGTTCTTCTGCGTTCTTGAAATCGGTCACGTCGGTAAGCGTGCCGACGAGCCGTACGACCTCTCCGTCAGAGCCGACAATTGGCCGTGCCTTGAGGGTAAACCAGAGATAGTGGCCGTCGGCCGTACGCAGCCGGAAATCCTGCGTAAGTCGGCCGCGCCGCTGCTCGACCATGCCGTCAAGCGAAGCGCGGAAGCGATCGCGATCGAGAGGGTGGAGCACCTCGAGCCACGTCGCGGCGGGACCTTCGAGCGTGCCGCGTTTGAGACCGAGCATGTGCTCGGTTTCCGGACTGGTGAAAACCTTGTCGGCGGAGACATCCCAGTCCCAGATCAGATCGCCGGCTCCGGTCAAAGCGAGGGCGCGGCGCTCGACGTCCGACACGATGCCATGCGTGATTCCCCCGGCAAATGCGTGCTGCATGACGGTGAAGCCGATCAGCATCACGATCAGCACCAGGCCGCCGAGCAGGGCCGGACCGATGATGTCATTGGTAACAAGGCCGAGGACTGCCAGCGCTGCGGCGACGGTCCACACGACCAGCAGCAGCCAGGTCGGGATCAACAGCACCGCGCGATCGAAGCCATGCGTCGAGAGGTAGATGACGAGTGCAAGGCCGAACACGGCGATGCCGAAAAGCGACATGCGCGCAATACCTGCTGCAACGGCCGGATCAAAGACCGCAACGGCAACCAGGGCCGCGAGCGCGGCAAGCCATGCAATGGTGATGTGCGCGTAGCGTACGTGCCAGCGCGACAGATTCAGATAGGCAAACAGAAACACAAGCAGTGTTGCCGACAGGATCGCTTCGCCGCAGGCGCGCCAGACGCGTTCGGCGCCGGCCGACATGTCGAACACCTTGCCCCAGAAACCGAAATCGATGCCGATGTAGACCAGCACCGCCCAGCCGAGCGCGGCGGCAGCCGGAAACATGATCGAGCCCTTCACCACGAACAGGATGGTGAGGAACAAGGCCAGCAGACCGGCGATGCCAATGACAATGCCGTAGTACAGAGTGAAGGAATTGACCTTGTCCTTATAGGCGTCGGGCTCCCACAGGTAGATCTGTGGCAGCTTGTCGGTCCGCAGTTCGGCGACGAGCGTAATCACGGTGCCCGGGTCGAGCGTGATCCGGAAAACGTCGGCGGTCGTGCCTTCCTGGCGCACCGGCCGGTCGCCGGTGGAAGGCGTGATCGCGGCGATGCGCGACAGACCGAGATCCGGCCAGAAGATTCCGGAGCCGACCATCCGGTAATGCGGAACGACGATCAGTCGATCGATCTGCTCATCGCTGTTGTTGGTGAGCGCAAGCACGGCCCAATTGTTGTTGCCTTCGCGAGCGCGCACTTCGATGCGGCGAACGATTCCATCCGGACCGGGTGCGGTCGAGACCTGGATGCGGTCACCTTCAGTTCTCTGGACTTCAGTCGCGGCGGTGAGGTCGATGGCGGCCGCATCGAGACGCACGTTGACGGCATCCACCGCATGAGCGGCGGAAATTGCAAGCAGCGAAACAGCAAATGCTGTCGCCAGCGTTGTCATGCAACGCGTCATAGCGGAGCCAAATCCCCCTTCGACGGCCGCCTCTTTTGTTCCGCCGCCGCCTCGCTCGCAATGGAAATTTGCAAACAATCGCACCCTGTTAAGCGTTTAAGGCCGACATTACGCCGATTTCGCGGCTCCTGAAAAAACAGACCTTTCGTCAAAGTGTTAGCACGATTTTGCCGATATGTGCGCTGGTTTCCATGAGCGCGTGGGCCGAAGGCGCGTCTTTCAAGGGAAAGGTCTTGTAGATAACCGGCTTCACCTTGCCCGCAGCGATCAGCGGCAGCACGTTTTCCTCCACCGCGTAAGCAATTGCACCTTTGTCGGCAATCGAGCGTGAGCGCAGTGTCGAACCGGTGTGATGGAGCCGTTTGAGCATGATACGGCGGAAATCCACCGTTGCCTTCGGACTGCCCTGGAAAGCAATCTGCACGATGCGCCCCTCAACAGCCGCCGCTTCGTAATTGCGGGCGATGTAATCTCCTCCGACCATGTCCACTATAACCTCGGCGCCTTTGTCGTTCGTCGCAGCTTTCGTGGCCGCAACGAAGTCCTCGGTCCTATAGTTAACGGCGACATCGGCGCCGAGCTTGCGGCAGGCGTCGCATTTTTCCGGCGAACCCGCGGTGGTGACGACGCGGGCGCCGAATGCCTTCGCCAGCTGAATCGCCGTTGTGCCTATGCCGGACGAGCCGCCGTGCACGAGCAAGGTCTCGCCGCTTTTCAGGCCGCCGCGCTCAAATGCGTTGTGCCAGACAGTGAAGAAGGTTTCCGGGATTGCCGCGGCCTCAACCATCGAAAGGCCGGAGACCGGCAGCGCATGAGTCTCGTGCGCGATGCAGTATTCGGCATATCCGCCACCCGAGACCAAAGCCATGACCCGGTCGCCGATTTTCCATCGTTTGACGCCGGCCCCTAGTGCAACGATTTCTCCCGCAATCTCGAGACCCGGAATATCGGGCGCGCCAGGTGGCGGCGGATAAAGTCCCATGCGCTGCATCACATCGGGGCGGTTCACGCCGGCGGCGGCGACCTTCACGAGGATTTCTCCCGCCCCGGGAGCCGGAACAGGCCGTTGCTCCGGCGTAAGCATGTCGGGGCCGCCGGCAGCCTTGATGCCGATTGCTGTCATTTGAGACGGAATCGCAGCCATAGTTTCCTCGTTATTTGCGTAGCGGGATGCCCTTGTTTAGGCGCGGCTCCGCGATGTGACAACCGCGGCACGGGCGGCTAGATTTCTGCGGCAGGAGGCGAACATGCCGGCGATCGACGAAGACGATAAACCGAAGAAAAAGATCGCGCATGAGATCGGGCAGGATCTGACTCTGCTCTCGGTCGAAGAGCTCGGTGCGCGAGTGCAGCTCCTCCGCGACGAGATCCAACGTATCGAAACCGACATGACGCAAAAGCGCGCGTCGCGCGCTGCAGCCGATCAGTTTTTCAAGCGATGACGCTGCTCGAAGTTGCGGCGGTATTCCCGTGCAGGAGCCTTCAGAAAATATTTCCGCATTGCGCGCATGTTCTTAAGTTGTCGTTAAGCTTTCTCGACGTTTACTAGCGCCGTCCATCTTCATATGGACATTGAGTGGCTCCTGTCCACTCTGTTTGACGCCTCCCTGTTATCACCTTGAGCCGCCGGCAACGGCGGCTCCTTTTTTTGTCCCAATCTGGGTCAAAATGAAACGGGCCAGGCGCTACTGCGGATTTGCGCAGCAACTATATCGCAATGTTAACCATGTCGCAGTCTGGACAGAACCCGCATGCGCGCGTCATGCTTACCCAATCGTATACGGAGTTGCTCCGCTCCGGTGTGGGAGGGTGTGGCGTATGTCGGACAAATTTTCGGGCCAGGCGCAGCCGGTTCCATTTGGCGAACGGCTTGCAAGCTCTCAGGCCTTCGCCGAGCTGTTTCGTGAGGGTATGGCGCTCGTCGAAGAAACAGCGACGTATCTCGATGGGCAGGGCCGCCAGCAGTCAAAGAAGCTCGAGCGCTCGGCTGCATTGGCCTATGCGACAGAAAGCATGCGTCTGACCACCCGGCTGATGCAGCTTGCGTCCTGGCTGCTGCTCCATCGCGCGGTGAAGGAAGGCGAGATGTCGCTTGCGCAAGCCAGCAAGGAAAAAAGCAAAGTCAAGCTGGCGTCGACCGACAATCACGACCCGAACAGTATTGAATTGGTGCCGCCGGCTCTGCGCGATCTCATCGCGCGTTCGCAGAAGCTTTACGCAAAAGTGCGCCGGCTCGACGCAACGATCTACAATCAGGGCCCGTCAGAGCGTCCGGTGACAGCGAACCCTGTCGAACGGCAGCTTGGCCTTCTCAAGGCCGCCTTCGGGACCGAACGCGTCTGACCGGCTTCGTTTGGCAAACAAAAACCCCCGCATCTGCGAGGGTTTTTATCTTCCCGGATTTCCCTCTATTTCTTCTCTTCGGTCTTCAGGAAGCCGGAGAATTTCTTCTGGAAGCGGGACACGCGGCCGCCGCGATCAACGATCTGCTGCTGGCCACCGGTCCAGGCCGGATGCGATCTAGGGTCGATGTCGAGGTGCAGAACGTCACCTTCCTTGCCCCATGTGGAGCGCGTGGTGAACTCGCTGCCGTCCGTCATCACCACCTTGATGGCGTGATAGCTGGGATGGATATCCTGTCTCATTTTCTCAATTCCGGGCGCTCAAAAAGGCGCTGATATGCCTGATTTGGCGCTCCTATACAGGAGCCGGCCGAAGGCGGCAAGCGGCCGCAATTGACCGCCGCCAAGCCTGCAAGGCATTAAGGAAGCGGCAGATGGGGCGGTAAGAGGCGTCGCATGAGTTATTCGAGCGATGGACGTGGCCTCGATGTAATGCATACATCGGCCCCGGATGAGCGCCGCAAGCTGAATCTCAGGCCGCTGGGCCGCCTGGTTCCCTATATCATGCGCTACCGTTGGCGCGCCGCGGCGGCGCTGGCTGCACTCATTGTTGCGTCGTTGACGACCCTGATCGTGCCGGTGGCTGTCCGCCGCATGATCGATTTCGGATTTTCCGACAAGGCCGCGCAGCTTATCGACAGCTATTTTGCGGTGATGGTTTTCGTCGTGGCTGTCCTCGCCGTTTCGAGTGCCTTGCGCTTTTACCTGGTGACGACATTGGGCGAGCGTATCGTCGCCGATCTGCGCTCGGACGTCTTTGCGCATCTTACGCATCTGTCGCCTGCGTATTTCGATGCAGTACGTTCCGGCGAAATTGTGTCGCGGCTGACAGCGGACACAACTCAGATCAAATCGGCGGTGGGTGCGTCGGTATCAATCGCCTTGCGCAATCTGGTTCTGTTTCTTGGCGGCGCCGGCATGATGGTGGTGACCAGTCCGCGGCTGTCCTTGTTCGTATTGGGTGCAATACCGGTAATCGTGCTGCCGCTTGTCGGTTTTGGGCGTGCGGTACGGCGGCGTGGGCGCGCAGCGCAGGACACATTGGCCGAAGCATCCGGCTACGCCAACGAGCTCATCGGTGCGACGCGAATCCTGCAGGCTTTCACCAATGAAAAGCTGGCACGTTCGCGTTTCGCGCTGGCGGTTGAGCAGGCTTATGTTGCGGCCTGCGGGGCGACCAGGGCGCGTGCGCTCCTTACCGCGGTTGTCATATTTCTGGTCTTTGCGAGCATCGTGGTTGTCCTGTGGGTCGGAGCGCAGGACGTGCTCGCCGGCAACATGACACCCGGCCGGCTTGGCCAGTTTGTGCTGTACGCGGTGTTTGCCGCGGGCGGGCTCGGCGAATTGAGCCAGGTCTGGGGCGAAATCTCGCAGGCCTCCGGTGCCGCCGAGCGGCTCTCAGAGATTCTGGCGGTCCAGCCGGCGATCAGGTCGCCGGCAAGGCCGATCGCGTTGCCGACGCCGGCGAACGGCGACGTGGAGTTTCATCACGTCAGTTTTTCCTATCCCGGCCGCCCGAAGGTTCCGGTTCTCGAAAATCTTTCATTTGGCGTCAGGCCGGGCGAAAAACTCGCGCTCGTCGGGCCGTCCGGTGCCGGCAAGAGCACTATTTTTCAGCTGATCCTGCGGTTCTATGATCCCGTTTCCGGAAACATAACATTCGACGGCGTCCGCCTTACCGACGCCGATCCGGCGGCGCTGCGGTCGCGTATCGCGCTGGTGCCGCAAGACGCGATTGTGTTCGCGACAAGCGTACGCGAAAACATTCAGTTCGGACGGCCGGATGCGACCGCAGCTGAAATCGAGAAAGCAGCGGAGGCCGCACATGCCGCGGAATTTATCCGCCGCCTGCCGCTCGGATTTGAGACGCCGCTTGGCGAACGCGGCATCACGCTGTCGGGTGGACAGCGCCAGCGGATCGCAATCGCCCGCGCAATCCTGCGCAAAGCGCCGCTGTTGTTGCTTGACGAAGCGACATCGTCACTCGATGCCGAAAGCGAAACACTGGTGCAGCAGGCGCTCAAGCGGCTCATGCTCAACCGCACCAGCATCGTGATCGCGCATCGGCTCGCGACTGTGCAGTTCTGCGACCGCATTCTCGTTATCGACAATGGCCGCATTGTCGAAGAGGGGACGCACACATCGCTGGCCTCGGCAGGCGGCCTCTATGCGCGCCTGGCGAAGTTGCAATTCGAAATGGGCGCAGCCTAACCGCGCCACGCCATGCGGTTCACCGGCACGCCGGATATCGGATTCTTGTCCTCACCCGCATATGCAAAGCCGTGCTTCTCGTAGAAGCGGATAGCGCGGAAATTGTCCTTGTTGACAAGAAGAGTGATCCCCCCGGGCGAGAGTCGCTTGGCTTCGTCGAGCAAAGCCGGCGCGACATCCGAGCCCCAATGCTCGGGCGCAACGACGATCTGGTCCAGATACATCGTCTTCGGCTCGATGGTGACAAAACCGATAATGACTCCATTGCGTTCCGCTACGGCGATCTGCGCCGCGGGCACGAGCTCATTGCGCCAGCGGTCGCGCCACCACGGCTGGCGTGCGTTGAAATCGAGATGCGGGTAGTGGCTGGACCACGTTCGGCGCCACAGTTCGATCGCCGCGTCTTCATCGGCGGCGGAATAGGGGCGCAGAGTGAAGGTCGGCGCGCTCACCGCTCGGTCAGCTTGAACTCGATGCGGCGATTGCGACGGTAGGCATCTTCGGTCTTGCCAAGGTCGATGGGCTGGAACTCACCGAACCCGGCGGCCACCAGGCGCTGCGGAGAAACGCCCTTTCCAATCAGGTATTGTACGACCGAAATCGCGCGCGCCGCCGACAGGTCCCAGTTCGACTTGAATACGCCGCCTGAAATCGGCCGCACGTCGGTGTGGCCGTCAACGCGCAACACCCAGGCAAGATCGGCCGGAATTTGCTTTTCCAGTTCAAGCAGGGCGTCGGCGACCTTGTCGAGCTCGGCTCGGCCTTCCGGCTTCAGATCCGCCTTGCCGGTATCGAAGAAGACCTCGGATTGCAGGACGAAACGGTCTCCTACGACACGGACATCGGCGCGATTGCCGAGGATTTCACGCAGCTTGCCGAAGAAATCCGAACGGTAGCGCTTCAGCTCGTTCACGCGCTCGGCCAAGGCGAGGTTGAGCCGCTGGCCGAGCTCGGTGATCCGGCTCTGGGAATCCTTGTCCTTCTTTTCGGCGGCGTCGAGCGTCTGCTCCAGCGCCGCCAATTGTCGGCGCAGGGCCGCGATCTGCTGATTGAGCACTTCTACCTGGGCCAATGCTCGCGCCGAGATCCTCTTCTCGCCTTCAAGTTGGCCGGTGAGCTCGGACACCTTGCCCTGGGCGCTTGTGGCACCGGCTCCGGCGCTTTCAGCGGCACTCTTGAGGCGGTCGCGCTCGGTTTCCGCGGTGGCCAGTGTCGCCCGCAACTGTGCCAGTTGGTCCTCAAGATCGGTCTTTCCCGATTTTTCCATGGACAGCAGCTCGGTGAGCTGCGCGATCTGCGCGTTCAGGCGGCTGAGCGCTGTGTCCTTCCCGGCGACTTCCTGTTGCAGATAGAACTGCACGACAACGAAGACCGTGAGCAGGAAAATGATGCCGAGGATCAGCGTCGACAAGGCATCGACGAAGCCCGGCCAGTAATTCATGCCGCTTTCGCCGCGGCGGATCCTTGCAAGCGCCATCAATCTATACTCAACGGTTTACGTGCTCGCGGACCATCACTTCGAGCAGCTTCTTGATCTCGCGTTGCTGGTCGGCCTGCGAGTCGACCCAGTCCCTGATCATCTGCTGCTCGGTGCGCATGTGGTGCACCAATCCCTGGATCGCTTCCGCCAGATTGGCCATGGCCGCCGATGCGGACTTGCTCGCGCCAGCCTGGTCAACCGCTTCGCGCAGCCGCTCGATGGCGGAGCGAACCTCGCCACCCATGCCGGCGGCAACGGCGGGCTCGGCGGCCTGGTCGTAAACAGTGGTGGACAACCAGTCTTCCAACTCGGTGTAGAAACGGTTCTGGGCCTGACTCGACTGCAGGTCGAGGAAGCCGAGAACGAGCGAGCCGGCAAGTCCGAACAGCGACGACGAAAATGAAATGCCCATGCCGGAAAGCGGCGCGGCAAGGCCGTCACGCAGGGAATCGAACATGGTCCCGGTGTCGCCGCTCGCCTTGAGTCCCTGAATGACGTTTCCGACCGAACTGACCGTCTCGATCAGGCCCCAGAAGGTGCCGAGGAGGCCGAGGAACACCAGAAGGCCGGTCATATAGCGGGAGATGTCGCGCGCCTCGTCGAGACGGGTGGCGATCGAGTCAAGAATGCCGCGCATCAATTGCGCAGACAGGGCCATGCGGCCGACGCGGCTTCCGAGAATTGCCGCCATTGGCGCAAGCAGCACTGGCGGCCGATCGACGGCGAGGCCCGGATCGGCCAAGCGGAAATTGTTGACCCAGGTGATCTCCGGATAAAGCCGCAGCACTTGCCGGAACGACAGGATAATACCGATTGCCAGGACGCCGATGATCAGGGCGTTAAGCCCCGGGTTTGACATGAATGCGACCTGGATCTGCTTGTGCAGCACAAACGCAATCAGTCCGACCAGGATGACGAAGACCAACATCCTGAACAGGAAGATCCGTGGGGACGACAGCTTGAGAGGGTCGAGTTCTTTGGCCATGAGTTTCGACGTTGCGCCTGCAAGCCCGTGCGGCGCACTATGGCACAGACATGCGATCTGTAAAAAGCAGTTGTACCGGAACCCTAATGTACCTCGATAAAGCCGCCGATTGAGTTGAAATTACGATGCCTGGTCTTTTCCGGCGGTCTTGAGCAAGGACAACAGCCCCTTGTGGATAGGTTCATTGGCGGCGACGACGTGGCCCTTGCTGAGGGTCTGGTCCTTGCCGTCACAATCGGTGACGAAACCACCGGCCTCCCGCACGAGGACCAATCCCGCCGCCAGGTCCCACGGCTTCAGCGTCCTTTCCCAATAGCCGTCAAGCCGTCCGGCCGCTATCCAGGCGAGATCAAGAGCCGCGGCGCCAAAGCGCCTCACTCCGGCTACGTGCTCCTGCACGGCGCCGATTTCCTTTCGCGACAGACTGATGTCGCCATGCCCATGGTGGGCAATTCCGCACGCGACAATCGCCTCTGCAAGTCGCGTTCGCGCAGCGACACGAATGCGTTGATTGTTAAGAAACGCGCCCTTGCCCTTCTCGGCCACGAACATCTCATCGGTTGCCGGGTTGTAGATCAGCCCGGCGACGACGGCGCCGTCGCGCTCGAGCGCCATCGAAATCGCGAAGTGGGGGATGCCGTGCAGGAAATTGGTGGTGCCATCGAGCGGATCGACGATCCACAGGTGACTCTTGTCGGTGCCTTCGCGACGGCCGCCTTCCTCCCCGAGGAAACCATAGCCCGGCCTTGCCTTCATGAGCTCTGCATAGATGGTTTCTTCGGCACGACGGTCGGCGGCCGTTACGAAATTGGCCGGGCTCTTCAGCGAGACCTGCAGTTTTTCAAGTTCTCCGAAGTCGCGCTTGATGGCGCGCGCGGCCTTGCGCGCAGCGGCGATCATCACGTTGAGAAGAGCTGAATGCTGCATGGCGCCTGCGATCTGCCCGTGAAGGCGCCTGTCGTCAAGGCCGCCGTGCGACCACAGTCGACAGCCATTTCTTCGCTGCCTGGTCCGCCGCGTCGCGCACCGCCTGGCTCTGTTTCGAAGCGAAGACGTCGAGATCGGGATCGCTGTTGCCGCCGGCCTTGGCGACAATATGCCATTTGACGGCCTCGGTCGGGTCGGCGGGCATGCCGCGACCGGCCATGAGAATGCGCGCCAGCCGGTTTTGCGCGATAGGACTGCCGAGATGCGCAGCCTTCAGAAAAAGGCGCGCTGCGGCGGCCTCGTCCTTGGGGGTGCCGTCTCCATTAAATTGAGCGATCGCGAACTCTACCATCGCATCGACGTGGCCGCCGATGGAAGCTTGCTGCATGAGACGCATCGCTTTGCCGATGTCCTTCGGCGCGCCGCGGCCTTCTTTATACATGGTTGCGAGTGCGTACTGCGCGTCGGAGTTACCGGCTTCCGCCGCGACTGCGAAAAGCTCGGCGGCGCGCTTGAAGTCCTGCGGAAACTGCTGGCCCTGAACGTAAAGCAGTCCGAGATCATAGGCCGCGCTCGGGTGTCCAAGCTTGGCCGCGGCCTCCAGCAGACGCGCGGCGTCGTCGACATTGCGCGGACCGGCTCGACCCTGGAAACTGAACATCGCGAGCGCAAAAATTGCGTCGCGATCGCCTTTGGCGGCGGCCAGCTTGTACCATTGAGCCGCTTTTGAATCGTCGCGCCCAACCCCGAGGCCCTGCGCGTAAAGCTCGCCAAGCAGTGTCATCGCTGCCGGATCGTCCTGCTGTGCACGCTTCGCCGCCTCGCTGAATGCGGTGAGATAAAGCCCCCGCTGGAAGGCGCCATAAGCGACATCGATATTCGACTGATCGGAATTGGATGCTGCATTCGGCGCTGGCGTCGACAGTGGCGCATTCTTCGTTGGTTGCGCCATAGCAACAGCGACTGCGGCGATTGTCATGAGCGCGCCGATGGAACCGCAAATCGGCCGTATCATGCGGCCGGCTCCGGAAGGCGAAGATAGCGGCCCGCTTCCTGGATCGTTTCGGCAATCGGGCGCGGTTCACGCCACACTGCCTCGCCGAGCGCGATGAAGTCGGCACCGGCCGCGACAAGCGGTGCAATCGTTTCCAGGGAGTCCGAATAGCCGATACAGGGGGCTTCGAACACTTCCGCCCACCACGCGATCCGTTCTTCCACGGCTGCGAAGGCCGGGCATTTTCCGATGGGGTCCGGCTCACCGAACATCACATAGTCGGCCCCTTGCTCGGCGGCGAGCATGGCATCGTGCCGGCTGGCAAGCCCGCCCGCACCCGCAATGCGATCGGGTTTAAGCATTTCAAGCGCGACGGCGAAATCCGCGATACCGCTGAGATGTGCGCCGTCGGCACCACCGCGCGCCACCAGATCGACGCGGCCATCGAGCAGAAGTGCAGCGCCTTTGTCCTGCACCGGCGGCGCCAGCGCTTTGACGCGATTTATCAACGTGCGTTCGTCGGCCTCGGCCAGCCGCAGCAACACGGCAGCAACGTCTCCCGCATCCAGAGCCGAAGCCAGCTGGCCCGAAAATGTTGACGGGTCCGCAACCGGCGGCGTCATCAGATAAAGCCTGGGTGCCGGACGAGGCGCCGGGTTCCTGGGTCGCGAAGCCATGGCGGTCGGATGCTAGCCTAATCGGGCGAAAAATTGACCTGATCGTCACTTGGCCAAGGTGACGCAGGCCTTCGCAAAGCTTGCAAGCTCTTTTTTCACTGCTGCAATTGCCCCATCCCAATCGCCGATTTTCGGTTGCCGGAACAGCCTTGCGGTCGGATACCAGGGACTGTCGTTGCGGTCGCGCAGCCAACGCCAATCCTGCACATGCGGCACAAGCAGCCATAGCGGCTTGGCCATCGCTCCCGCGAGATGCGCGACGGCAGTGTCGACGGCAATGACAAGGTCGAGCTCATCGATCACCGCCGCCGCGTCGGCAAAATCCGTAAGCAACTCGTCGAGGCGCCGGATCGACCGCCGCTTCAGTATCGCGTGATCGCTATCGCGGTACTCCCGCTGCAGGCTGACGAATCCGATGCCGCCGACCGACAGCAACGATTCGAGGCGCGACAGTGCGATGCTACGGTTGTGATCGTTCTTGTGGCTGGGCTTGCCGGACCAGACCAAGCCGACCCGCGGCCTGCCGACGCCCGCCAGCCGGTCGCGCCAGATCCTGGCGCGCTTACCTGGTGCATGGAGATATGGAACGGACGCCGGAATGGTATCGATCGTCGTGCCGAAAGCGAGCGGAAGACTCATGAGGGGGCAGTGAACATCGAAGTGCGGCAGCGTATCGCCACGGCGATAAATGCCGTTTATGTTTGCGGCGTTCTCGACCAGCGGCACCAGGCCGTCGGGGATTTCGAGGATGACCTTGCCGCCCTTCTCGGCGACCATCGGCAGGTAGCGGATGAACTGGATGCTGTCGCCGAAACCCTGCTCCGCATGCAGCAGGATGGTCTGGCCGGCCAGGTCCTCGCCGCGCCACTGCGGATACGTGAATGCGCGCGGCTGCAGCTCCCCGTCGCGCCGCCAGCGCCACTCATAGCCGGTCCAGCCGCGTGCAAAGTCACCGATGGAAAGGCACAGCAGGCCTTTATTCCAGTGCGCTTCGGCGAGATCGGGCGCCAGCGCGATGGCCCGGTCGAAGCTTTCAATCGCTTCTTCGGCCCGGTCCAGGTAGCGCAACGCGTTGCCGCGATTGACCCATGCGTAAACATTGTCGGGCGCGTCTTCGAGCGCGCGGTCATAATCGGCAAGCGCGTCGGCCGGGCGGTTGAGTTCAATCAGCGCGTTGCCCCGATTGTTGTAGCCCTCGTTGTAATCGGGCTTGAGTGCGAGGGCGCGACTGCACGCGTCCAGCGCCTCGCTGTGCCGGCGCATTTCACGGAGCGCATTGCCGCGATTGCCGTGCGCCTCGGCGAAATCGGGCCGGATTGCGACGGCACGATCATAGTCCGCAAGCGCTGCGGCTAAGGATTTCATCGCGTAATGAGTATTGCCGCGGCCGAGCAGCAGCGCGGCGTCGTCGGGCCCGGCCGAGAGTGCGCGGTCGTAACTCGAGAGTGATTCATCGTATCGCTTGAGTTCGCGGAGCGCGCGGCCACGATTGGCGAGTGCATCAATGGCAGGCGGCGCGAGCGCAATTGCGCGATCATAGCTGTGTAACGCCTCTGCCGGCCTTTTCAGCGCCAGAAGTGCGTTGCCGTGACCGAGGTAACCCTCGGCACAATCTGGCTTGAAGATGAGAGCCCGGTTGAAATTCGCGAGCGCCTCGTCATTGCGGCCGAGCAAGCGCAGAGTATTGGCCCGGTTGATCAGTGCATCCACATATTTCGGGCGATGGGCCAGCGCCCGATCATAACTTTCCAGCGCTTCCTCGAACCTACCCAGATCGACCAGGCAATTTCCGCGATTGTTGAGGGCTTCCGCGTAGTCGGGCCGCACCGCAACGGCGCGATCAAAGCTTGCCAGCGCATCGCTGGGCCGTTTGAGCGAGCGCAAGACGTTACCACGGTTGTTGAGCGCTTCGGCAAATTCGGGCTTGAGGGCGATGGCGCGGTCGTAGCTTTCGAGCGCGTCCTCAGCTTTTCCAAGCATCGCCAGGACCATGCCGTAGTGGGAATGTGCGGCGGCCGACCGCGCGTTAGCCTTGAGTGCGCGCGCAATGAATGTAAGCGCGACCGCATGGTCACCGCGCTGATGCCTGAGAACGCCGTAAAGGTGGAGCGCGTCGAAATTATCCGGATCGGCGTCGAGGGTGTACCGATAGAGCGCTTCAGCTTCGCCCAGTTGGCCGCGCTGGTGGCACAGAACCGCCTGTCGCAGCGCTTCGGCAGCGGATCGTCCGGGGCTTGGCTTGGGCTGCGGTTTCGACATGGCCTCGATGACATTGCAACCACGCGGAACGCAACATCACCGCGCCGGCGCGACCGCCGGCGAATCATTCGTCGAGATTATTCTCGCGGATTTCTTCGTCCAAGCCGAGTCGTTATGTCGGCATCGGCACGGGGCCCATGTCTTTCGGTATCCGGTAGCCCTTTTGCACAGCCGGACGGGCAGCAATGGTCTCGTACCAGCGCTTGACGTTCGGGTATTGCTTCATGTCGATGGTCTGCCATTCGAAGCGCGAGATCCATGGCCAGATGGCGATATCGGCGATCGAGTACTGGTCGGCGACGAACTCGCGGCCTTCGAGGCGCGTATTGAGCACCTTGTACAGGCGGTGGCCTTCCTTCAGATAGCGCTCTTCGGCATAGGGTGCCTTGCCCTTGTTGTATTTCACGAAGTGATGCACCTGGCCGAGCATGGGGCCCGGGCCGCCCATCTGCCACATCAGCCATTCGATCACGCGATAACGCGCTTCGCCCGATTTCGGCATCAGCTTGCCTGTCTTGTCGGCGAGATAGATCAGGATCGCTCCGGACTCCATCAGGGCAATATTCGTGTCGCGATCGACGATCGCGGGAATGCGGTTGTTCGGCGCGATTTTCAGAAATGCCGGCGCGAACTGTTCGTCCCTGGAAATATCGATTGGATGCACGGTGTAGGGCAGGCCGAATTCTTCCAGTGCAATGGAAATCTTGCGGCCGTTTGGGGTCGTCCAGGTGTAGAGATCAATCACGTTTGGTGTCCTTGCATTACGTGAAAATTATCGGAACGTCCGAGGCGGGCAGGGCGTTTACAGGCGAGGCTTATTACAGGAGGCGACCATGAAGCTCAATGTCCTCGCAGCCGCGCTGGCTGTGAGCGCGATAGGGGCATTTTCCGCAAACGCGCAAGTCGTCATCGAGGAACGCCGTGATCCGGCCGTCGTGATCGAGCACGACAAACCGGATACGTCAGTGACCGTCGAGAAACGGGACGGGGTCCTCGGCACCGGGAAGAAGACGATCACCAGGGAAACGACGGGCTCGGGCGATTGCTCTTCCAGGACGGTTCACAAGGAAGACATCACCGGATCGAAAACGGTTCGGAAAACCAATTGCGACTGATCCCGCACGCAACGGGATCGAAAAGCGAAAGGCCGCGCTCGCGACGCGGCCTTTCGCACGTCAGGCTGCTTTCTTTTCCAGGTCCGATTTCCACTGGCCGAGCGCAGCCAGGCCATTCATTTTGGCACGGTGGGAGAAGGCGCGCTGTGCCGCCGCGACATTTTCCGTTTTGCCCTTCCAGGTCGTTTGCGGTGCGTGTTGCAGCGCGCGGCCATAGGAGAAGGTGAGCTTCCACGGCAGATTGCCGATCTTGTTCATCGCGTCGAGATGCGCGGTCGCTTCCTCATCGCTTTGGCCGCCTGAGAGGAAGGCGATGCCCGGCACCGCGCCCGGCACGCAGTTCTTGAGTACCTTGACGGTCCTCTCGGCAACGTCCTCGATGCCTGCCCGCTTGCTGTTCTTCTTGCCGGAGATCACCATATTGGGCTTTAGCACGATGCCTTCGAGCGCGACGCGCTGGAAATAAAGCTCCTCGAACTGGAGCTTCAATACCAATTCGGTCACTTGCTGGCAGCGATCGATATCGTGATCGCCGTCCATCAGCACTTCCGGTTCAACGATCGGGACAATCTGGTTGATCTGGCACAACGCGGCGTAGCGCGCGAGCGCATGGGCATTGGCGCGGATGCAGGTGTAGGTCGGGATGCCTGCGCCGATGTCGATCACCGCCCGCCATTTCGCAAACCGCGCACCCTGTTCGAAGTATTTCGGCAACCGGTCCGGCAACTTGTCGAGTCCGGCTGTGACGACCTCTCCTGGGCAGAATGGCAGTGGCTTTGTCCCTTCGTCGACTTTGATGCCTGGGATCGCGCCCGCCTTCCTGATCAGCTCGACCAGCGGCGTTCCGTCTTTCGCCTTCTGCCAGATCGTCTCGTCATAGAGGATGACGCCGGAAATGTGCTTCATGCCCTCGGCCGAGCGGAAGAGCATCTCGCGATAGTCGCGGCGCGTATCCTCGGTCGATTCGACGCCGATCGCATCGAAGCGCTTCTTGATCGTGCCGGAGGATTCGTCTGCGGCTAGGATGCCCTTGCCGGGCGCCACCATGGCCTGGGCGACTTTGTTCAGTTCATCGAGCTTCATGGCATTCTCCATCGCATCCCTTCAGAACCCCCGGACGGCGTTGTTCGACGTCATTTTACCCGCAATACCTCGACTCCGGGCAAGGCCTTGCCTTCCAGCCATTCCAGGAAGGCGCCGCCGGCGGTTGAAACATAGGTGAGGCGGTCGGCCACGCCTGCGATATTGAGTGCCGCGACCGTATCTCCGCCGCCCGCCACCGAGACAAGTTCGCCGGCTTCACTCAGTTCCGCTGCGGCCTCCGCAACCTCGACCGTGCCGTTGTCGAACGGTTCGGTTTCGAAAGCGCCGAACGGGCCGTTCCATACCAGCGTCTTCGAGCGTGCCAGCACGGACACCACCTGCTCGACGCTGCGCGGGCCGATATCGAGAATCATGTCAGCACCATTGGCTTTGTCGACGTCAACGACCCGGGAGGGCGCCCGCGCTTCAAGTTTTTGCGCGACGACGGCATCGACGGGCAGCACGATCTCACGCTTCGCAGCCTTTGCTTTGGCCATGATGTCCCGCGCGGTGCCGGCCAGGTCGGCTTCCACGAGAGACTTGCCGACGTCTTTCCCTTGCGCGAGCAGAAAAGTATTGGCCATGGCGCCACCGATGATCAGGATATTCACCTTGTCGAGCAGATTGCCCAGCAGGTCGAGCTTGGTCGAAATCTTTGCACCGCCGACGATCGCCGCGAGCGGCCGCTGCGGATGGTCCAGGGCTTGCGAAAGAGCATCGAGTTCGGCCTGCATCGTCCGCCCGGCGTAAGCTGGAAGTTTATGGCCAAGGCCTTCGGTGGAAGCGTGCGCGCGGTGCGCGGCTGAAAATGCATCGTTCACCCATATGTCGCCGAGCTTCGCCAGTTCGGCGACGAAGGCCGGATCGTTCTTCTCCTCGCCGGGATGAAAGCGGGTATTTTCCAGGCACACGATGTCGCCCGGCTTCATGGCCGCGACCGCGCGCGCGGCCGGCTCGCCGATGCAATCGTCGGCGAACTTGACCGGCCGCTTGATGATGCGCGCAACCTCGGCGGCGACCGGTTTTAGGGAATGCCTGGGGTCGCGACCCTTCGGGCGCCCGAAATGTGAGAGCAGGATGACCTTGCCGCCCTTGTCGGCGAGCTCGGTAATCGCCGGTGCCGCGCGCTCGATGCGCGTCGCATCCGTCACCACGCCATTCTCGACCGGCACGTTCAGGTCGACGCGAAGCAGAATCCGTTTGCCTTTCACATCGACGCGATCGAGCGTTCGAAATCCGGTCATAGGCCGCCCCGGAGCGACCGTCAGAGCAATTTGCCCATTGCGACGGCCGTGTCCGCCATGCGGTTGGAGAAGCCCCACTCATTGTCGTACCAGGCCATCACGCGCACCAGAGTGCCGTTGATGACCTTGGTCTGGTCCATGTGGAACGTGGACGAGTGCGGGTCGTGGTTGAAATCGATCGAAACGTTGGGATCGTTGGTATAGCTGAGGATACCCTTCAGCTGCTGTTCCGCCGCACGTTTGACGGCATCGTTGATCTCTTCCTTGGTGGTCTGCTTCCTGGCGACGATCTTGAGATCGATGACCGACACGTTCGGTGTCGGCACGCGTATGGAGACGCCATCGAGCTTGCCCTTGAGCTCGGGCAAAACGAGACCGATCGCCTTGGCGGCGCCGGTCGATGTCGGGATCATCGACATCGCGGCTGCGCGCGCGCGGTAGAGATCCTTGTGCAGCGTGTCGAGCGTCGGCTGGTCGCCCGTATACGCGTGGATCGTGGTCATGAACCCGCTTTCGATTCCGACTGCGTCGTTGAGAACCTTGGCGACGGGTGCCAGGCAGTTGGTCGTGCACGAACCGTTCGAGACGACCTTGTGATCCTTTGTGAGCTTGTCGTGATTGACGCCGAAGACGACGGTGAAATCGGCGCCATCGGCCGGCGCCGAGACAAGAACGCGCTTGGCGCCCGCAGCCAGATGCGCCGAGGCTTTTTCCTTTGCGGTGAAAATGCCGGTGCATTCCATCGCGATATCGACGCCGAGATCCTTCCAGGGCAGCTTGGTCGGATCGCGCTCGGCCGTGACCTTGATGGCTCCGTTTCCGACGCTGATCGTGTCACCCTTTACTGTCACTTGACCGGGGAAGCGCCCGTGCACGCTGTCATAGCGCAGCAGGTGTGCGTTTGTTTCAACCGGTCCGAGGTCGTTGACGGCAACGACCTCAATATCCTTGCGGCCCGCTTCGGCAATGGCGCGCAGGATGTTGCGGCCGATGCGGCCAAACCCGTTAATGCCAACACGGACTGTCATGAACTACTCCCGGCTTAAATTCGGTCTCTCGCGATATATAGTGCCTGGTCACATCTTCCCAAGTTTGGAAAGTGCCGCACCGGCCACCGCTTCTGCGGTAATGCCAAACTTTTTGTACAGTTCCTTGTAAGGCGCGCTGGCGCCGAAAGAGTCCATGCCGACAAATATGCCATCGGTTCCGATGATGGCGTCCCAGCTTTGCCGCACAGCGGCCTCCACGCCAATTCTGACGCGAGCGCTGCCGATGATGGCGCGCCGGTAGTCTTCGCTTTGCTCCAGGAACAGCTCGAAACAGGGGATCGATACCACCCGCGCGGCGATGCCGCGCTCGGCCAATATCTTCGCACCATCGACAGCGATCGCGACCTCGGAGCCGGTTGCGAAGATCGAAACATCGGCCTTGCCGTCCGGGCCTGCGATTTCATAGGCGCCGCGTGCGCAAATATTTTCAGCGTCAAAGCGGTTGCGCAGCTGCGGCAGGTTTTGCCGTGTCAGCGCCAGGATGCTTGGACGGTTTTCGGCTGCCAGCGCGAGCTGCCAGCATTCGGCTGTTTCAACCGCGTCGCAGGGGCGGAACACAAGCACGTTCGGAATGGCACGCAGCGCAGCGAGATGTTCAACGGGTTGGTGCGTCGGTCCGTCTTCGCCGAGGCCGATGGAGTCGTGTGTCATCACATGGATGGCGCGCTTGCCCATCAGCGCCGCAAGCCGGATTGCCGGCCGGCAGTAATCGGAAAATACGAGGAACGTGCCCGAGTAGGGGACGATGCCGCCATGCAGCGCCATGCCATTCATGGCCGCGGCCATGCCGTGCTCGCGGACGCCGTAATGAATGAAGCGCCCGGAGAAGTCGGCGGCCGTGATCGCCTTCATGTTCTTTGTGCGCGTATTGTTGGAGCCGGTGAGGTCGGCGGAGCCGCCGATCATCTCGGGCAGCGCCGGCACCAGGCTTTCGAGCGCAAATTCGGACGCTGCGCGCGTCGCTATGTTCTGCGGTTGCGCTGCAAGTTTTTCCTTCACCGCATGTGTCGCAGTATCCAGCGCCTGTTGCGGAACTTTACCATGCATCCGGCGCTCGAATTCGGCCCGCTTGCCACCATCGAGTGCCGCCAGCCGCTTCTTCCAGTCCGCGTGCACGCCTTGCGAGCGCGCGCCTGCCGTGCGCCACGCCTTGAGAATGTCGGCCGGGATCTCGAACGGGGCGGACGTCCAGCCGAGCGTCTTGCGCGCTCCCGCGATTTCCTCCGCGCCGAGCGGCGACCCGTGCGATTTCTCCGAGCCCTGCTTGGTGGGCGCGCCGAAGCCGATCTTGGTTCTGCACGCGATCAGAACGGGCTTGTCGGAATTTTGCGCCTTCTCGAGCGCGGAAGCGATGGCTGCGGGATCGTGGCCGTCGATCCGCGATGCGTTCCAGCCGGCCGCCTCGAAGCGTCTGATCTGATCGACGCTGTCGGCGAGCGACAATGCGCCGTCGATCGAAATGCCGTTGTCGTCAAACAGCACGATCAGCTTGTTCAGCCTGAGATGTCCCGCGAGTGCAATCGCTTCCTGGCTGATGCCTTCCATCAGGTCGCCGTCCGATGCGATCACATAGGTCTTGTGATTGACGACGCCGCCACCGAACACGGCCGCGAGATGCTTTTCGGCGATTGCCATGCCGACCGCATTCGCGAGACCTTGTCCGAGCGGTCCCGTGGTGGTCTCTACGCCTGGTGTGTGCCCGTATTCAGGATGACCGGCGGTGTTCGAGCCCAGCTGACGAAAACGCTTGATCTGGTCGAGCGTCATCGCCTCGTAGCCGGTGAGATAAAGCAAAGCGTAGATCAGCATCGATCCGTGCCCCGCCGAGAGCACGAAGCGGTCGCGGTCGGCCCAGGTTGGGTCGTTTGGGCTGAATTTCAGGAAGCGTGTGAAGAGAATCGCTGCGACGTCGGCCATACCCATCGGCATGCCCGGGTGGCCCGATTTGGCCTGCTCGACCGCGTCCATCGCCAGCGCGCGAATCGCGTTCGCCATCGCCGAATGGGCAATGACGGAACCGGCGACCGGTTGGTCGCGACGCTCCAGGGGCGCCGCAACTGCCGTCGGCGAGGCTTTTGCGCTCATGGAATGGGGCCTTTTGGCGGGGTGGATAGCATGTGAGTCCCCTGAGTCAATGTGACCGGCAGGGTGCCGCGAGGCCATTCACAGGCCGCGAAAACAGCTGGGCAAATCGTCCGCCAAGCGTTGACGTCATGGTCGCGCAGCCCGTAAGATTCTCTGTCTAAATATCTGCCGCAACAAGAGTTTTGCGGGTCAGGCCATGAGCGAGGAAAGCGCAATCGATGCCGCGGTCAAGCGTCTGGCGCTCGCGCTTGACGCGCTTGATGCCGCGGTAGAGCGGCGCAAGCAGGCAGATCGCAACGAAGAGGGTCTTGCCGCGCAGGTTCAGGCTCTCGGCGTTGACCGCACGCGGCTTGCCGCAGCGCTCGATGTCGAGGCGGCGCGGTCGCGCCGGCTTGAGACGACCAATCGCGAAATCGCCGATCGACTGGATGCCGCGATTACATCAATCCAGTCGGTGGTGGATTTGCACGAGTGAGATTATGGCTCAGGTGAACGCAACCATCGCCGGCCGGCAATTCCGCCTCGCTTGCGAGGACGGACAGGAAGAACAGTTGCAGACGCTTGCGCACGACATCGATCAGCGCATTATCGATCTGCGGCGCAAGTTCGGAGAGATCGGCGATACGCGCCTGACAGTCATGGCCGCGCTGATGCTCGCCGACGAGCTCGTCGAAGCCACGCACAAGACGCGGCGACTGGACGAGGAGATCGCCGCCTTGCATGACGCCAGGCTCGTCGCGGCCGACCGCGCCAAGGCCGCATCCGACGCCGTCGTTGGTGCGTTCAATTCGGCCGCAGAGCGAATTGAGGGTATCACCAAAAAGCTCAACCAGACCGTGGGCAACGGCAGCACCGTCGCGATCGGCTGAGCCGTTTGCTACGAGTGGCGCTGCTTTGTCATAACCACTACATTCAGCCGGCGGGGCTGCGGGGCGCGTCAGGAGACACAATCCCCGGGGCCTTATCGATCCTTAAGGGAGCTGTCCCTGACCGGGCTCGTGGGTTCGGTCATATGGCGCCCACCTACTTTCGTAGGGAACCCGGGATCGATGCTCCAACGGCCATCGCGGCTCCGCACTTGATCCGAGCGCTGCGCATCAGAGTCGTCGTGGCCGGGCTTGTCCCGGCCATCCACGTCTTTAAAGATGCCAGCTTCGGAAGACGTGGATGCCCGGCACAAGGCCGGGCATGACGGAGCAAGTGGTGAGCGCGTCCGATACCAAGTCCATCGACAAATCCCAACTGCGCGCCGAAGCATTCGCCCGGCGCGACGCTTTGCCGGCGGATGCGCGTGCTGCTGCAGCTGAAGCGATCGCAGCGCGTTCGTTTCCGGTGACCGTCGCCGCAGGCATGATCGTCTCCGGATTTTCTCCGATGAAGACCGAGATCAATCCTCTTCCCTTGATGCGCAAGGCTGCGCAACTTGGCGCACGCCTTGCACTCCCGGCGATTGCCGGACGCGGCAGGCCGTTGATCATGCGAGCCTACGCTTTCGGCGATGAGCTTGCGCGCGGGCAATGGGGCATCCGCGAACCCAAGGCCGAGGCACCCGAGGTTGCGCCTGACATTCTTATCGTCCCGCTCGCGGCATTCGACCGGGCCGGTCACCGCATCGGGTACGGCGCCGGCTATTACGACATGACAATCAACGCGCTGCGTGCAAAGAAGAAGATCACTGCCATGGGCATCGCCTTTGCCGCCCAGGAGATCGATTCTGTCCCCGCCACCGAACGCGACGCGCGCCTCGATTTCGTGCTAACGGAGCGCGAAGTCATTGATTTCCGCGAGACGAAATAGCGTATGCGCATTCTCTTTATCGGCGACGTCGTCGGCCGCTCCGGGCGCACTATTGTGATCGAACGTCTGCCCGGACTCATTTCCGAATGGAAACTCGATCTCGTCGTCGTCAACGGCGAGAACGCTGCCGGCGGCTTTGGCATCACCGAGATCATCTACAATGAGATGATCGACGCCGGCGCGGATGCGATCACGCTCGGAAATCACGCATGGGATCAGCGCGAGGCGCTGGTCTTCATCGAACGCGCGCCGCGGCTCATTCGACCGCTCAATTTCCCGAAAAGCACGCCCGGCCGCGGTGCGGCGCTGATTGACGCCAAGAACGGCAAGCGGGCTCTGGTGATCAACGCCATGGGCAGGATTTTCATGGACCCGCTCGACGACCCGTTCGCCGCTGTCGAACGCGAACTGGCGGCCTGCGCGCTCAAATCCGGCGCAGACGCAATTGTCATCGATTTTCACTGCGAAGCCACCAGCGAAAAGCAGGCGATGGGTTATTTCACCGACGGGCGCGCCAGCCTTGTCGTGGGAACCCATACGCACGCGCCCACCGCCGACGACCGTATCCTTCCCGCGGGCACGGCTTTCGTCTCCGACGTCGGTATGACCGCCGACTACGATTCCATCATCGGCATGAACAAGGACGAGCCGCTCAACCGCTTCCTGCGCAAATTGCCCGGCGCGAAGTTCGAAGCGTCGACCGGCCCGGCGACTTTGTGCGGTCTCGCCGTCGAGACCGACGACACGACCGGGCTCGCGCGCAAGGTCGCCGCTGTCCGCCTCGGCGGTATCCTGCAGGAAGCCCGGCCCAGCTTCTGGAGCTGACTTTTTCCAATCTACGCGGTTGACCGCGAATCGCGGCGATGATTCGTTAGACGGAATTGATTCGCCGGCATGTGCTGGGTCCGGCAGCGCGACCTCGGCACGGAGCACATGGCTCTCTTCGTCAACAGCAATCTTGCGCGCGAGCTGCCGGCGAATCCCGATCGCCAGCCAACCTCGTCACGGACGAAACCGGATCCGTGCGCCGAGCTTGCCGCGCAGTTCATTTCTAGCGGCGCGCGTGTCCTAAATCTCGGCGCGAGCCCGGCATTGCGGACTCTGTTGCCGAATGGCTGCAGTTACACCACCGGCGGCCAAGCCGGCACGAAACGCCGCGCACCTGCCGTCGACTTGAGCATCGACGAATTTCCCACCGAAGCCGCCACGCGGGCCGACGTGATCGTGATGCTCGGTGTGCTGGAGCGCGTCAAGGACATCGAAAGCCTGTTCACCCATTTGCGGTTTTGCAAGCGCGATATCATCCTCAGCTGCTTTCCGACGGATCTTGCCAGGGACGGCGACCGCACAAAGGACTTCGCCAATCGGATGAGCCTGTGCGACCTGGCGTTGCTGTTCGACCGCTACGGCTTCCGTATCGAAAGCACCGCCCCGGTCGATGAATCGCAGGTGCTCATGCGGTTGACCCCCGCGGAGCGGCTTGCTCCGGTCGCGTCACGCAACGTGGCCGTGATTTCGGGCGACGACACCAATGATCTCGCCGCGCGACTGGGCCGCCAGCTGATCAATTCAGTATTGCCGGGGGAGTGCCGCGTCCATTATTTGACTCCCGCGACGCTCGATCAGGCGCAGCAGAACTACGATCTGGTTATCCTCGGTGCCGGCAGCAGCCTGTTCCCGCCACTCCTTGGTGACAGCGCGCTTGACGTCATTGCCCGCGCGAAGTCCGCCATTGGCATCTTCGGCACGCAAGGCCGCGAACTGATTGCCCGGCCCGCATTTGACCGTGTTCTCGACCGGCTCGATACGTGGTTCGCGCGTTACGAAGATGACGTTCTGATCTACGGGCGTGGCCGGAAGAATGTGATTCATGCCGGCGACTGGCTGATCGATCAGTTTCCGCTCACGCGCGCCACGAACGACGAGCCCTTGGTCATCAACGGCGATCTCGGCCCGGAATTCGCTCTCGATCGTGCGATCAGCACTATTCAACAGCACAGGCAGGTCTATGCGACCGTGCCGGCGGCCCTTTTATGTGCGCTCACCTCGGCTGATCTTGCGGCCTATGCGGAGACGCCGGCGCAGCAACCCGACCTTTCGGCAGGTCAGTTTCGCAGCATGCTCATCGACATTTTTGGCCGTACATGGCCACAGCAGAAGTTCTTCCTTGTCGATCGGGATGCCGTCACCCGCTACAAGACGCGCGTCCACCAGAACGTATCGAAAATCGGCGCACGCATCGGCGCGATCCTGCGAAACGTTGCGGCTGCTGCCTAGCGTTTCCTCGTCATTCCGGGGCACGCGCCATAGCGCGTCGAAGACGCGCGTAAACGCGCTTATGACGCGTGAACCCGGAATCCAGACAAAATCCGCATCGCTTGCCGCGTTTCTGGATTCCGGGTCCGCCGCTTTCGCGGCATCGCGGAATGACAGGGCGGAGTTTATTTTCCGGACGCGCCGGACTATATAGCCGCCGGCGCCCACAAACATTGACGCTGGTTATGGCTGGTCATTCGCAATTCAAGAACATCATGCACAAGAAGGGGCGCGCGGATAAGGCGCGCTCCAAGTTGTTCGGCAAGCTTGCGCGCGAAATTACCGTTGCCGCCAAGCTCGGCATGCCTGATCCGGCATTCAATCCGCGCCTGCGCGCCGCGATCCTGGCGGCACGCGCCGAAAACATGCCGAAGGACAATATCGAGCGGGCGATCAAGAAGTCGCAGGGTGCCGACACCGAAAGCTATGATGAGATCCGCTACGAAGGATATGGGCCGGGCGGCGTGGCGGTCATCGTGGAGGCACTGACCGACAACCGCAATCGCACTGCGGGCGAGGTGCGGGCGATCTTCTCCAAGAACGGCGGAAATCTCGCCGAGACCGGCGCGGTATCCTTCATGTTCAGCCATGTCGGCGTGGTCGAGTACGAAGCCAAGGCCGCCAGCGCCGACGCGATGCTGGAGGCAGCGATCGAAGCCGGTGCCGAAGATGTGACCTCGAACCAGGACGGCCACCAGATCATCACAACGCCTGACTCGTTGAACGACGTCACAAAAACGCTCGAGGCCAAATTCGGCGAGCCACGCAAATCGTCGATGCTCTGGAAGCCGCAGAATACTGTAGCGCTGGACGACGAGGCCGGCGAAAAGGTCATCCGGCTGATCGAGTCGCTCGACGAAAGCGACGATGTGCAGAACGTCTACGCGAATTTCGAGGTTTCCGACGCGCTCATGCAGAAGATGAGCGCCTGAGCTCAGGCGCCGTCGAATTCCAGAATATAAAGTCCGGCATTGTAGTCGGTCGCGTAGATAAGGCCTTTCGCATCAACGAAAACGTCGGCGGACTGAATGACGCGTGCGCGGTTCGGGCGGGTGTCCGCAAGTGTCTTTGGCTGCGGCGGCACCAAAGCGCCAACTTCTTTCGGCACAAACGCATCGGACATGTCGAAGACGCGGATGCCTGCGTTTTGATAAGTCGCGAAGATCAGCCGCGAGCTGATGAAGCTGCCCGGCCGGTTCTCATGCACGTTGTGCGGCCCGAAATGGCCGCCTTTTGCCTTGTAGTCGCCTTCCGCCGGCGTGGGAAACGTCGAGATGCTGACCGGGTTGCCGGGCACGCGATTGTCAAAGACCCAGATCAGCTTGAGGCCGTCTTCCTGGTGGTCGAGCACGGCTTCGTCGAGCACCACGAGCAGATCGCGGTCAGACAGCGGCAGACAATTATGCGTGCCGCCGCCGAACGGCGGCGACCAGTTTCTGTGCACGATCAGTTTGGGTTTCGAACGGTCGGCAATGTCGAGGATGACCATGCCGGCATCGCGCCAGGCGGCATAGGCCGTATCGCCGTGAACAATTGCGTGATGCAGGCCGAAGCGACGCGCCGCTGGCCATGACGGCGTTTCGCCGGCCGCGAGGTTCATACCGGGTATCCACCACCGGCCGGCTTCCCGTGGCTTCGCGGGGTCGCTCATGTCGACGGTCATGAACATGTAGTCGGTGAAACCGTCGAGCAGGACGGAGACGTAGGCCCAGCGCCCGCCCGTGTACCAGGCGCGATGGATGCCGCCGCCGTCGACCGGCATGAAACCGATCTGGCGTGGCGTGTCCGGCTTCGAGATGTCGTAGACCGCAAGGCCGGCGCTCCAGTCACGTTTCCGCCTGGCCTCGGCCGTGCCCACGGTCTTGCCGAGTGCGCCGCTGTAATAGGCGCGTTCGTCGGCAAACTCGGCGGCGGCGAACATGTCCTTGGCATGGATGACCAGCAGCAGGTCTTCGTGCACCTGCAGGTGAATGTTCCAGGTGTTTGCGGGTGCCGCGATGTAGTTCGCCGCGCGTGGATTCTTCGGATCGCGCACGTCGATGACAGAGAAGCCTTTGGAAAACATGTGACCCACGAACGCGAAGCTGCGATGCACCATCACCTGCACGCCGTCTGGCCGGCCGCCCTGATCGGTGTGCCCGACGATGCGCATGTTGCGCGCGTAATCCGGTTTCGGTAGTTCGGTCATTTGTAAGCGTCGAGAAAATGTGGGACGGCGATCCAGTCGAGCATGGCGCCGTCGTTTTGTAGCAGATTGTGCATGCGGCGGTCTTCCTCGGTCTTCAGATTGACGCCGAGGTGAGTGCCAAGCTTGCGGCCATGCATGACGATATTGTTGCCGATGGGCTGACGCTCCGCATTGTAGGCTTCCAACGCCTCGTCGACACCGTCGTGCCGGTCGAGATGCTTCGCCAACGCCATCGCGTCGGTGCCGGCCTTGGCCATTCCAAAGCCCATGTGCGGCCGCGCGTTCGCTGCCGCGTCGCCGACCATCGCGACGCGGCCGAAAGTAGTCGTCGGCGCCGTGAAATCGTAGATCGGCGTGATGAAAGGCTGCTTGATCTTCATCAAGGCGTCGAGCAGGGGCGCGGGCAGGATTTCCCTGGCGTCCTTGTGCATCCCGGCGATCAGATCCTTGCGCACCAGCGGCGGCGGCACCGAGTATTCGTGCTGCACGCCGTTTTCGTCCACGCACATCTCGCGCAGCTTTGCGGCGTCCGCGACGCGGTACCAGATGAAATTGAAGCGGCGCTTGCCGGGCGTGAGATCGTCATTGAAGCCGGCAATCGGATAGGTGATCACCTGCTGCTGTTTGGGCAGATAAAATGTGAACAGCGGATAGATGCTGTTCAGGGTCTCCGGGGCAAGATCGGCTTCGTTCGGCGCGCCGCGCCAGATGTAATAGCCGGCATAGACCGGCTGCACGTCCGGCGCCATCTGCGCGCGCACGCTTGAGCGGATTCCGTCACCGCCAATCAGGATATCGGCATGCTCCACGCGTCCGCCGGAGAACTGCACGCGCACGCCGCGTTCGTCCTGGTCGACGCGCTCGAAATTCCAGCCGAGATGGTAGTGCGCCTCGTCGATGGTCGCGCGCAAAAGGCGCTGCAGGCGGTCCCAGGAGGTCAGGATCTGCCGCAGCGGCCGCTCGTCGGTGACGCGGCCGTCGCGGTCGATGGCGATGCGCTTGGGCACCTCGATGCCGAGCATTTCGGTTCCGGCGCCGCTCGCTTCCAGTGCCTCCAGCAGCTCGGGATGGCCGGTGATGCCGGCGCCGCGACCGACCAGTTCGACATTCGAGCGTTCGTACACGTCGACGTCCCAGCCGATCTGGCGCAGGAATGCCGCGGAAAAAAGCCCCGACATCGAGCCGCCAATAATGACGGCCCGTCGATTGCGGCGGCGAGAGGAGGTCCCCGGCATGGGCGAACCATAGCCACTGATGCCGTGCTGTCCATTGTGACCGGCCGGAATGGCCCGCATAACCGGGCCGACTGCGGCGCAAAACGCGCTAGTCGGGGGCGGAGGCCGGGGCTATCAACGGGGTTATGGCCCGGCACGCGATTCGCATTCTCGGCATCGATCCGGGGCTCCGCCGTACAGGCTGGGGCCTGATCGAGTCCGACGGTAACCGGCTGATCCATGTTGGATGCGGTTCACTCGAGACCAGCGACCGCGCCGATCTGGGCGTTCGCCTGCTTGCAATTCACGACGGGCTGCTTGCGGTAATTGAGCAATATCAGCCGCACGAGGCCGCGGTGGAAGCGACATTCGTCAACAGCAATGCGGTCGCGACGCTGAAGCTCGGACAGGCGCGCGGTATCGCGATGCTGGTGCCGGCCAGGGCCGGACTGGCCGTTGCGGAATATGCGCCGAACCTGGTGAAAAAGACGATCGTCGGTACGGGTCACGGCGAGAAGGCGCAGATTCGCATGATGGTCGGCGTGCTGCTGCCGAAGGCCGATCCGCAATCCGAAGACGCCGCCGATGCGCTGGCCATCGCGGTCTGCCACGCGCATCATCGGACCAGCGCAGTACTGAGGGTGGCCGTGTCATGATCGGCAAGCGACGATCCCTGTCATTCCGGGACGGCGCCAACGGGTCCGGCCGAAGGCCGGCCCGATCGCAGGCTCCGCGCCGGACCCGGAATCCAGACCAAAGCCGCAACGCCAGTTCTATTTCTGGATTCCGGGTTCGCGCCTTTAGCGCGCCCCGGAATGACCAACGCGAGTCGGCGTCATGATCGGCAAGCTCAAGGGCATCGTCGACACTTACGGCGAAGATTACATCATCCTCGACGTGGGCGGCGTCGGATACCAGGTGTATTGCTCGACGCGCACGCTGCAGGCGTTGCCATCACCTGGCGAGACTGTGACGCTTTCAATCGAAACGCATGTCCGTGAAGACCAGATCAGGTTGTTCGGATTTGCGAGTGACATCGAGCGCGAATGGTTCCGCCTGCTGCAGACCGTGCAGGGGGTCGGCGCTAAGGTTGCCTTGTCGATACTTGGCACGCTGAAGGTCTCCGAGCTCGCATCCGCAATCGCGACGCGCGACAAGGCGACGGTGGCGCGTGCGCCAGGCGTCGGCCCAAAAGGTGCCGAGCGCATCGTTACCGAGCTCAAGGACAAGGCGCCGGTTTTTGCCAACGTCGATCCAACGGTGGTTCACCTTGCGGGCGCGCTCGACGAGAAACGCGCGCCTCGGCCGGTGGCGGACGCCGTTTCCGCGCTGGTCAATCTCGGCTACGGCCAACCGCAGGCCGCCGCGGCGATTGCAGCCGCTGCGCGCAATGCCGGTGAGGGCGCCGATACGGCGACCCTGATCAGGCAGGGCCTGAAGGAGCTGGCGAAATGAGCAGCGCGCCGCGCCTTGTCGCACCGAACACCCGCGATGATGACGCTGACGCCTCATTGCGCCCGCAGCGTCTGTCGGAATTCATCGGCCAGGAACAGGCGCGAGCCAATCTCAATGTGTTCATCGAGGCCGCTCGCGCGCGCAAGGAAGCACTCGACCATGTTCTGTTCGTCGGCCCGCCGGGACTTGGCAAGACCACGCTGGCGCAGATCATTGCGCGCGAGCTGGGCGTGAATTTCCGCGCCACGTCCGGGCCGGTCATTGCCAAGGCGGGTGACCTCGCGGCATTGCTCACCAATCTCGAGCCGCGTGACGTCCTGTTCATCGACGAGATTCACCGGCTCAACCCGGCGGTCGAGGAAATCCTTTATCCGGCGATGGAGGACTTCCAGCTCGATCTCATTATCGGCGAAGGTCCGGCCGCGCGGTCCGTGAAGATCGATCTGTCGCCTTTCACCTTGATCGGCGCGACCACGCGCGCGGGATTATTGACCAATCCGTTGCGCGACCGGTTCGGCATTCCGGTGCGGCTGAATTTCTATTCCGAAAAAGAGCTCGAAGAGATCGTCAATCGCGGTGCGCGCGTGCTCGGCATCGGTATTGCGCCTGATGGCGCCAACGAAGTTGCACGCCGCGCTCGCGGAACTCCGCGCATTGCCGGTCGCCTGCTGCGGCGGGTGCGGGACTTCGCGCATGTCGAAGGTGCGCGCACGGTCGACCGCAAAACCGCCGATCGCGCACTTTCTGCCCTCGAAGTTGACAGCGCGGGTCTCGATGCGATGGATCGGCGCTACCTCAAGACCATCGCAGAAAATTACGGCGGCGGGCCGGTCGGCGTCGACACGATGGCTGCGGCACTCTCCGAGCCGCGCGACGCAATCGAAGACATCATCGAGCCGTTCCTGATTCAGAAGGGCTTCCTGCAACGCACCCCGCGCGGGCGATTGCTCACCGGCCTCGCGTTCCAGCATCTCGGGTTGCCTGCGCCCGCGCGCGATCCGGGCCAGTTCGGTTTGTTTGAAGAGGACGAGTAGATGCCGGCCACGTATGAGGGCGGCTGCCACTGCGGCCGCATTCGTTTCCGTGTGACGGCCGATCTCGACGGTGTCACCTATTGCAATTGCTCGATGTGCACGAAAAAAGGATTTCTCCACCTGATCGTGCCGCCGCAGCAGTTCGAGCTTGTCAGCGGCAAGGACGATCTGGCCACCTACACATTCAACACCGGCGTCGCCAGGCACACGTTCTGCCGGCACTGCGGTATCCACCCGTTCTACGTGCCGCGCTCCGACCCCGACAAGATCGACGTCAACGTGCGATGTCTCGATGACGTCGATCTCACCACGCTGACGGTGAAGTCTTTCGATGGCAGGCATTGGGAGGATGCGATCCAGAAAGATGTGCCATGGCGGTGAGCAATGCGCTCGACGGCGAAATCCACGACGGCCGTCATCACCAGGCCGTGCGCGTCTACTATGAGGACACGGACTTCTCCGGCATTGTCTATCACGCGAGCTATCTGCGCTTCATGGAGCGCGGCCGCACGAACTATTTGCGGCTGATCGGCGCCGATCACCGCGGCCTCTTCGAGCAGGCCGAGAAGGAGGCGCCTGGTTTTGCTTTTGTCGTTCGCCACATGAGCATCGATTTCAGGAAGCCGGCGCGCATGGACGATGTGCTCGATATTGTCACCGCACCTGAAGAGGTCAAAGGCGCCTCGGTGACGCTTAACCAGAAAGTCATGCGCGGCGATGATCCTCTGGTCGAAGCGCATGTTCAGGTGGCGTTTGTATCGGGCGGGCGCGCCAGGCCCATTCCGAAACCGTTGCGCATTGCGATGAAGGCCGACCAGGAATCGGGCGGCGTCGGATGACGGCGGGTGTTATATTCGCCGCATGATGGAGCAGAGTTTCACACTGTTTGAAACCGCGATCGGAACGTGCGGCATCGTCTGGGGCGCGCGCGGCATCATCGGCGTGCAATTGCCTGAGACGGACGCCGCAGCAACGCGCGCGCGCGTGCGCCGACGCTACCCGATGGCGGGCGAAGCGCAGCCGCCGCCGCATGTGCGTCGCGCAATTGCCGGCATCATTGCGCTTGTCGGCGGCGAAAAGCGTGACCTGACGGATATTGTGATCGACGACAGCGGACAGTCCGACTTCAACAAGCGGGTGTACGCGATCGTCCGCAAGATTCCGCCCGGTGCCACCATGACCTACGGCGAGATCGCCGGGCGTCTCGGCGACAAGGCCTTGTCTCGCGAGGTGGGACAGGCGATGGGCGAAAATCCAACGCCGCTCATCATGCCCTGCCATCGCGTGCTTGCGGCCGGCGGAAAAAGCGGCGGCTTTTCGGCGAGCGGCGGGGTCGTAACCAAGCTGCGCCTGCTCACGATCGAAGGCGCCCAGCCTGGCGGTCCGACGCTGTTCGACAATCTCCCGCTCGCAGCGCGAAAAAGAGGCTCGTAGCCGGCATCGACGCGGCTTCCGCCTTAATGTAAAAGCGATTCACATGAGATGGGGCAAACGCGGCCACGCGTCCCGCGGCTATCACCACGGCAATCTGAAAGAAGCCCTGGTCAACGCCGCGCTCGAACTGATTGCCGAGAAGGGGCCGGCGGGCTTCACCTTCGCCGATGCGGCGCGCTGGGCGGGCGTGAGTCCGGCTGCGCCCTATCGTCATTTCCGCGACCGTGACGCGCTGCTCGCCGACGTTGCCCGGCGCGGCTTCGAAGAATTTTCGGCAGCTCTGGCGAAAGCGTGGGACGAGGGCAGCCCCGACGTGATGACTGCATTCGACCGGCTCGGCAAAAGTTATCTTGCGTTCGCAAAGCGCGAGCCCGCTTATTACTCGGCGATGTTCGAAGCCGGCGTCGCGCTCGACAGCGACCGTGAACTGCGCGAGGCGAGCGAGAGCGCGTTCGCGGTCTTGCGTTCGGCCGCAGAGAAACTTGTCGCGATGATGCCGCCGCAAGGCAGGCCGCCGTCGCTCATGGTGGCGCTGCATGTCTGGTCGATGACTCACGGGATCGCGTCTCTGTTCGGCCGCGGCGACGCTGCACGCCGCAAGTTGCCGATGACGCCGGAAGACCTGCTGGAAGCTGCCATACTGATTTACCTGCGCGGGCTCGGTCTCAGCGCCTCGGCACGGCGGCGCTGAGCGTTCGCTGCGCCGAATTGTGCGGCCGCATCTGGCGCTGCGACCAGCAGCCACCATTTTAATCCTCACGCCGCTTGACAGGGGCCTCCGGTGGCCCTAGCTATGTAAATGTTATTTACATTCACGCGAGGCCGACTATGCCCATCACCGCAAAGCTTGATGAACTCGGAAAGCCTGCCTGGATCGCCCTTGTTGTTCTGGGCTTCGTGGTCTGGTGGCCGATCGGCCTCTCGGTGCTCGCCTTTACAATATGGAGCGGACGAATGGGATGCGGATATTACGGCGGCGGCCATGATCGCTGGCAGCACAAGATGGAGCGCATGCAGTGCAAGATGGACTGGATGCGATCGCGGATGAGCGGCGGCTCGTGGAACTACGCGCCCTCGAGCGGCAATCGAGCCTTTGACGAATACAGGGCCGATACGCTGCGACGGCTGGAAGAGGAGCAACGCGAGTTTCGCAATTTTCTCGATCGCTTGCGCTTCGCAAAGGACAAGACCGAGTTCGACCAGTTCATGGCCGAGCGACGCAACCGCCCCGACCCTGACGCTCAGCAGCCCCAGAACTGAGGCAAGTGGTTGTCACCAAGGACAGGGCCGCCCCCTCGGGGCGGCCCTTGTGCTTG
>DASSRJ010000040.1:0-47531 GCA_035701845.1 Pseudolabrys sp.
ACCTGGTAGTAGGGATGGGCCTGTGCGGTGCCGTCGCGTGCCAGCACGAACATCCGTGCGAGATGGTTGTTGTAATCCACCATCGCCGGCGGAAGGCCCGGCCAAAGGATCGGCGTCACCGCCGCCGCAAACAGCAACGTAAAAATGACAATGACGCCGTTAAGTCCGGCGCGGGATTGCCTCATACTGGACGCGGTGATGGCAGGCTGGCTCATGAACACAGCACCCGTGGCTTGGGCGGCATCATCGTTGCACGGCTTTAACAACGTCTTTCCGCCGCGCCGGATTGCCCAGCACCGCTGTCGCCACCTCCCCGCGCTTTAGAAGCCATTGAAATCCAACAAGTTACATCGACCGCTTTCGCAGGCGGCGCTTTAAGGCTTTTGCAATGCGGCGCCCCTAGCTTGCCCGGACCACGCAGAGCATCGGATGTCCGAGCAATCCATTCGCCGAACGGAACGGATCGCGGATCTTCAGGCCGCGATGCCGTGGCTGGTCGCCACCGGCGTCTATGTTCTTATGATCGTCGTCGCGCCGAAATTGCTCGGCGACCCCGACACCTACTCTCACCTCGCGCTCGGCCGCTGGATCCTCGAGCACGGCTCAGTCCCGACGGCCGATCCTTTTTCCGCCAACTTCCGCGGGACGCACTGGCTCGCCTTCGAGTGGCTGTCCGAAGTCACGTTTGCGCTCGCTTATGCCGCCGGCGGCTGGATGGGTATGGCGGCAGCCGCATCCGCCGCCGTCGCAGCAGCGTTCGGCCTGTTGACGCGCTTCCTGCTGCGCGAGTTGCGGCCGACCGCCGCGCTATTCGGCGTCCTCGTCGCTTTGCCGCTCACGGCGCCGCACATTCTGGCGCGGCCGCACATTCTGGCGCTGCCGTTGATCGTGGCATGGGTGGCAGCTTTGATCCGCTGCGTCGACACGCGCACGTCGCCGTCATGGCTCTTGCTGCCGCTGATGACATTGTGGGCGAATCTGCACGGCAGCTTTACGTTCGGCCTTGCCATGATCGGCGCGGCCGGCGCCGAAGCGCTGTTTCGCGCCAAGCCTGCCGATCGAATGAACGTCGTCCGCCAATGGGGATCGTTCGGGGTGCTCGCTTTGGCTGCAGCCTGTCTCAATCCCTACGGCCCCGAGATGATCCTGGTGACGTTCCGCACCGTTGCGCTCGGTTCGGCGCTTTCAACGATCACCGAATGGCGGCCGCAGGATTTCAGCCATATCGGCAGTTTCGAAATCATCATGCTGGGTGGAATGGGCCTGACGCTTTATCTCGGTGTCAAACTGCCGCTGTTCAGAATTCTCATGCTGCTCGGCGTGCTGCACCTGAGCCTGTCGCATGTCCGTCACGCAGACCTGCTGGGGATGCTCGCGCCGATATTTCTCGCGCGTCCGCTGGCGAAACAGTTCACGGGCCTTTCTGCGGGGCGCGCCGCGGCGGCATTGCGGGCCGGCGCCGTCATCCCAGGCGCTCTCGTATCGGTAACACTCGTTGTCACTGCGCTGTCGGCGTTCCGGAACGATATCGCTCCGCCGGCAAAGATAACGCCCGCCAACGCAGTGCACGCGCTCGGCACCAGCAGGCACGGCGCGATCCTCAACGATTATGATTTCGGCGGTTATCTCGACTTCGTCGGCATTGCGCCCTTTATCGACGGCCGTTCGGAACTTTACGGTCAGGCCTACATGATCCGTTACGACCGCGCACTCAGCCTGACCAATATTCCGGACTTCTATCGTCTGCTTGACGAGTACCGCATCGGCGCAACCTTGCTGGCGCCGGCGACGCCGGCGGCTGCCCTGCTCGATCGGTCGCCCGGCTGGCAACGTTTATATTCCGACGACGTTGCCGTGGTGCATGTCCGCCGCCGCTAGCGACCGCGGGCAGCACGGCACCTGAAAAGATTCATATTGCGATGCAGCAAGAAAGACGGCACTTTGCCGCCTGAAGCCTATCAGCGGCCATGACACGCGAGCGCCCGAGACGCGATAAGCCCTGGATTTTCCGCACCTATGCCGGTCATTCGGCGGCAGCGGATTCCAACGCGCTTTACCGGAAAAACCTGGCCAAAGGCCAGACCGGCCTCTCAGTCGCCTTCGATCTGCCGACGCAGACCGGTTACGACTCGGACCACGTGCTCGCAAAAGGCGAAGTCGGCAAGGTCGGCGTGCCCGTCTGTCATCTCGGCGATATGCGAGCACTCTTCGACGGCATCCCGCTCGATACGATGAACACTTCGATGACCATCAACGCCACCGCCGCGTGGCTGATGGCGCTCTACATCGCAGTTGCCGACGAGCAGGGCGCGTCACGCGCGAGCCTGCAGGGCACTCTCCAGAACGACATCATCAAGGAATATCTGTCGCGCGGCACGTATGTCTTTCCGCCTGCGCCTTCGATGCGGCTGATCAAGGACGTGATCCTGTTCACGACCAAAGAGAGCCCGAAATGGAATCCGATCAACGTCTGCTCCTATCATTTGCAGGAAGCCGGCGCGACGCCGGTGCAGGAACTGGCATTTGCGCTGTCCACCGCGATTGCGGTGCTCGATACCGTCAAAGCCTCGGGCGAAGTGCCGCCGGAAAAATTCGGTGAGGTCGTCGGGCGCATCTCGTTCTTCGTCAACGCCGGCCTGCGCTTCATCACCGAGCTTTGCAAGATGCGGGCCTTCACCGAGTTGTGGGACGAGATCACGGGCAAGCGCTATGGAATCACCGACGCCAAGCAGCGGCTGTTCCGCTACGGCGTCCAGGTGAATTCTCTCGGGCTGACGGAGCCGCAGCCGGAAAACAACGTCGCCCGCATCCTGATCGAAATGCTGGCCGTGACGCTCTCAAAGAATGCACGCGCACGAGCGGTGCAGTTGCCGACCTGGAACGAAGCGCTTGGCCTGCCGCGCCCGTGGGATCAGCAGTGGTCGTTGCGCATGCAGCAGATCCTCGCTTACGAGACCGACTTGCTCGACTACGGCGATATCTTCGACGGCTCCGGCGAGATCACGCGCAAGGTCGAGGAGCTCAAGCAACAGACGCGCGAGGAACTCAAGCGAATCGATGACATGGGCGGTGCGGTCGCTGCGGTCGATACCGGTTATATGAAGCAACAGCTGGTCGAATCGAACACGGCGCGGCTCGAGGCCATCGAACGCGGGGAGCAGATTGTCGTCGGGGTGAACAAATATCTCGAAAGCGAGCCGTCGCCTCTGGCCGCAGCCGCCGATGCCATTCTTACCGTGCCGGAGGAAGCCGAACACGGGCAGATCGAGCGCCTGAATGCCTGGCGCGATGCGCGCGACAATGGCGCGGTCGCCGCAGCACTGAAGGACCTCAAGCGGGCGGCCACCAGCGGCAGCAACATCATGCCGGCCTCGATCGCATGCGCAAAAGCAGGCGTCACCACCGGCGAATGGGGCTGGACGCTGCGCGAGGCCTTCGGCGAATACCGCGCGCCGACCGGCGTTGGCCGTGCCATGCGCAACGATGTCACGGGCCTCGACGATATCCGCGCCGATGTCGACCGCGTCTCGCGCAAGCTGGGCCGACGGCTCACGTTTCTCGTCGGCAAACCGGGGCTTGATGGCCATTCCAACGGCGCCGAGCAGATTGCGGTGCGGGCGCGCGATGCCGGCATGCAGGTTGTCTACGAGGGCATCCGGCTGACGCCGGAGGAAATCGTGGAGGCGGCGCGCAAGCAAAAGGCACACGTCGTCGGGCTGTCCGTGCTGTCGGGAAGCCATCTGCCGCTGGTCGAGGACGTTGTCGGACGCATGAAAAAGGCCGGCCTCGACGTGCCGGTGATCGTCGGCGGCATCATTCCGCCCGAGGACGCCGCCGAACTGGAAAAGGCCGGCGTCGCGGCCGTCTACACGCCGAAGGATTTCGAACTGAACCGCATCATGTCGGACGTCGTGCGAATCGTCGAACGCGCCAGAGGCGCCAGTAACGTCTGATCAGCGCTTGCTGCATTCCGCCAGCGCCTGCGCGAGCTTTCGCGGACTGACCGGTTTCACAAAATAGAAATTCATCCCCACGGCGCGTGCGGCTGCTTCGTCGCCGCTGTCGCCACGGCCGGAAATTCCGATAATCGGCGTTCGGCCTGCCATTCCAGGGAGCGCGCGGATACGGCGCGCGGCTTCGATGCCGCTCGCGCCGCCAAGCGTAACGTCCATCAGCACGACGTCGTAACCGCCGCGCTCGACCGCCGCCACAACGGCTTCGCCGGTCTCGGCGAAATCGACTCGATGGCCGAGCTCGCCAAGAATCGTGTTCATCACCACGCGGCCGTATGGATTATCTTCCGCGCAAAGGATCGACAGCGCCCCGACGGACGCGGGGCGGGCGTCCTGTCGCTGCGACTCTGCCGGCGTCCGAAGAGGCTCAACGAGCACGCTCAAACAGAATACGGAACCGCGGCCCTTTTTGCTGGTCACGTTAAGGTCGCCGCCCATCGCCCGGGCAAGACGTTTAACCAGCGAAAGGCCAAGCCCCGCGCCACCGTACCGTTTCGAAATCTTTACGCTGGCCTGCGCAAACGGGTGAAACAGCCGCTTGAGCTCGCTTGCGCTGATTCCTATGCCGTCGTCGGCAAACCTGAAAACCAGGCGCACGCGGCCTTGCCTGGCCGGTTCAGCCGTCGCCGAGAACATTACTTTTCCCTGGTGGGTGAATTTTACGGCATTGTCGGCGAGGTTCTCCAGCGCCGCACGCAGGCGCAGGCTATCGCCCGACACCATGACCGGCAGATCGTCGGCGATCTTGATTTCGGTGTTCAGATCCTTGTTATGAGCACGCGCCGCGAGCGCGGCACCGACCGCCTCGGCAAGCGCACGCGGCGCGAACGGCTCGTTGCGAAGAACAAGGCCGCGGGCCTTTGCCTTGGCCGCGTCGACGATGACGGTGGTCAGGACCGAAAGATGATCGGCGCCGCTTTTGATCGCGCTCGCCCATTCGCGCTCGCGCGCGCCCAGATCCGACGACACCAGCAATTCGGCCAGTGCCACGATCCCGGTCAACGGCGTGCGTATGTCGTGGGCGATGCCGGCAAGCGCGGCTTCGATTGCGCGCGCCGACGGCGCCTTCGCCGCAGCCGATTCGGCCGCGCGACGCCGACGCCGCGACGATTTTTTCCGGCGTTTTGACATTGAACCCTTACCCGCAATCCAACTTTGGCACGGATGTCCGGCTCAAGCGAGGCCGGCCAGACGGCGCACCTCGGCAGGCGTGACACCGCGCGCGCGGAGCTCGCGCAAGCCGGTGGATTGCGTCGATTTTGACAGCTTGTTACCGGCCTCATCGAGAACAAGCCGGTGATGGTGGTAGCGCGGCGCGGGCAAGCCGAGCAGCACCTGGAGCAGCCGGTGGACCGCAGTCGCGTAATACAGGTCTCGGCCACGCACGACGTCGGTCCCGCCTTGCGCGGCGTCGTCGACGACAACCGCCAGGTGATAGCTGGTCGGCGTCTCCTTTCGCGCCAGGATCACGTCGCCCCAAACCGAAGGATCGGCTGCGACCGTGCCGGTTTCGCCGGCGGGACCGGCGCCGGTCTCGGTCCAGTTCAGCGTGCCGGCGCGTTGCATCGCCGCGCGCATGTCGAGCCGCAGCGCAAAGGGCTCGCCGGCTTCGATACGCCGGTTACGATCGGCTGCGCTCATAGTCCTGGCATTGCCCGGATAAAGCGGCGCGCCGTCGGGATCGCGCGGCCAGGGTCCCTGCAGTTCGCGCTCCGCCACCAAACGTACAATTTCGGAGCGGCTCTCGAAGCTCGGATAGATCAGCCCGGCAGTCTCCAGCCGGGCGAGCGCGCGGCGGTAATCTTCCCAGTGCTCGGATTGCCGGCGGACGGGTGCCTCCCAGCGGACGCCGAGCCATGCCAGGTCTTCATGGATCGCCGTCTCGTATTCCGGCCGGCAGCGAGCGGTGTCGATATCCTCAATGCGCAACAGCAGCCGGCCATTATTCGCGCGCGCCATGTCGGCATTGAGCAAAGCCGACAACGCATGGCCGACATGCAAATAGCCGTTCGGCGAAGGCGCAAAGCGGAAAACGGGTGGCATGGCTTTTCTATTTATCGTCTTGCTTGCTACACGAATAGCGCATGACCCGTTTCCTCCATACCGATGCCGACCTGCGGGCCGGCCTTGCCGAACTGATTGCCGCCGATCCGCGCCTTAAGCCGGTCGCGGAAAAAGCCGGCGCGTTCAACTTGCGCCGGCGCGAGCCGGGATTCCCGGGTCTGTGCGCGATCGTCTGCGGGCAGCAGCTTTCGACCGCGAGTGCGGCTGCGATCCGTACCCGACTTTTCGCCGCGTTCGTTCCCTTTCACCACGACACCGTGCGCCGGGCACGCGCCGGCAGGCTCAAACGGCTTGGGCTGTCCGCGCCGAAAATCAAATCGATCCGCGAAATCGGCAAGGCAGTCGCCAAAGGCCGGATCGATCTCACCGCCATCGGCAACATGGATGCCGACGCGGCGCACGTGGCGCTTACCGCCCTGCACGGGGTCGGGCCATGGACAGCCGACATCTATCTTCTGTTTTGCCTTGGGCACGCGGATGCGTTTCCGTCCGGCGATCTCGCCGTGCAGGAATCCGCGCGCCTTGCCCTCGGCCTGCGCAAACGTCCGGACGCCAAGGCGCTCACCAGGATTGCGGAATCCTGGCGGCCGTGGCGCGGCGTGGCAGCGCATCTGCTTTGGGCATATTATCATGTCGTGAAGAAGCGGGACGTGATGCCGGTTCAGCCGAATGGCCGGTCGAACAAAGCGGCCGGCACAAAGACCGCGACAAGGAAAAGGAAGAATGGCTGAACTTGACGGACCGCGCCTCGAGCCGCGCTCCGGACGCGCGCGCCAGCTCGTGGTTTTTCTCCACGGCTACGGAGCTGACGGCAACGACTTGATCGAGGTCGGCCGCGCCTGGCAAGGCCTGTTGCCCGACGCCGCGTTCGTTTCGCCGCATGCGCCGCGCCCCTGCGGACAGGCACCCATGGGCCGCGAGTGGTTTCCCCTGACGTTCCGCGATCCGGACGAGCGCTGGACCGGTGTCAACGAGGCTGCGCCAATTCTCGAACGCTTCCTCGATGCCGAACTGAAGCGCCGCAATCTTCCGCCGTCGGCCCTGGCGCTTGTCGGCTTCAGCCAGGGCACAATGATGTCGCTCCATGTCGGCCTGCGCCGCGTGATCGCGCCGGCGGGAATTGTCGGCTATTCCGGCATGCTTGTGACGCCTGAGAACGTCGATCGCGAATCCTTTGCCGCGGAGATCCGCAGCAAGCCGCCGGTGCTCCTGATTCACGGCGACGCCGACCAGCTCATTCCCGTGCAAGCAGTTTTTCATGCCGCTCAGGGCCTCGCCGCACTGGGCATTCCCGCGCAGTGGCACATTTCATCCGGAATAGGCCACGGCATCGATCAGGAAGGCCTGCGCCAGGGTGGCGAATTTCTGTCCAGGTGCTTTGCCGCAGGCAAATAGCGGCCTTGCGGGTAACCCCTCGTCCCCGCTTCACAATCCCGCCACGCTGCCCTATTACTAGCCCATCAGCTGCGTGGCGGCAGCCTCAAGGAGGTCGAGGAGCGTCGCTTGAACGTTCACGTTTCGCCCGGTGGTTTTCCGGCCCTTGTGCTCAACGCGGATTTTCGGCCGTTGAGCTATTACCCGCTTTCGCTGTGGTCCTGGCAGGACGCGATCAAGGCGGTGTTCCTTGAACGCGTAAACATCGTTGCCAATTACGACCGCGCGGTGCACAGCCCGTCCTTCGAAATGAAGCTGCCGAGCGTCGTTTCACTGAAGACCTTCGTGAAACCGTCGACGCACCCCGCCTTTACCCGGTTCAACGTCTTTCTGCGCGACCGCTTCTCCTGCCAGTACTGCGGCGAGCGCGATGACCTCACCTTCGACCACCTGCTGCCGCGCTCGCGCGGCGGCCACACGACCTGGAACAATGTCGTCGCAGCCTGCTCGCCGTGCAACCTGCGCAAGGGCAATCTCACACCCGCCGAAGCCAGGATGTGGCCGTCGCAAATGCCGTTCCAGCCGACGGTGCATCACTTGCACCGCAACGGCCGGCTGTTCCCGCCGAACTATCTGCACGAAAGCTGGCTCGACTACCTCTACTGGGACACCGAGCTCGAGCCGTAAGGTTTCATACCTTTGGAGTTTGTCATGGCGAGCAGGCTGCAATATTTCCGCAGCGTGCTGTTCGTGGCCGCCTTCGCCGGCTTTTGGGGTGCCGGCGCCGCCGCACAGCCCGCCCCTGCGTCGGCTGGGCCACCCGATCCGAAGCTGGTCGAAGACCTGGTCGCCGCCGGCCGCATTCTTGCGGATCACGGCCTGCTCGACGGCTGGGGTCATGTGTCCGTCAGGCACAACCGCGATCCCAACCGCTATCTGATGTCGCGCGGCCTTTCAGCCGATCTCGTCACCGAGAAAGATATCCTGGAATTCGATCTCGACAGCCGGCCCGTCGACACACATGGCCTGCCGATGTCGGCGCTGTTCACCGAACGGTATATCCACGGCGAAATCTACAAGATGCGGCCGGATGTGATGGCCGTCGTGCATACGCACGCACCGTCCCTGATTCCGTTCGGCGTGACCAAAGTGCCGCTCAAGCCGATGTACCACCGCTCGGCCTTTATCAGTTTCGGCATTCCGGTTTTTGAAATCCGCGACCGTGCGGGCATGACCGACATGCTCATCCGCAATCCGACGCTCGGGCACGATCTTGCGGAGGTACTCGGCAATCATCCGGCCGCCTTGATGCGCGGACACGGCGCGGTCGTCACCGGCCCGTCGCTGCCGCGCGTCGTCGGCCGCACCATATTCCTCTCCCTCAATGCCACGCTGCAGATGCAGGCCATGAGTATGGGCGCGCCAATCACCTACATGGACGACGAAGAAGCCCGCAAAATCGAAGCGCGTGAAGGACATGGACTCGCGCGCACCTGGGAGGGCTGGAAGCGCAAGGTGATGGGTAAGCCTTAAAATTCAGCGTTCCGGTAACATTCGCTGCAGCACGCCGTCGCGGCGGATGAAATAGTGATAGAGCCCTGCCAGAACGTGCAGGCCGACGAGCGTCAGCATCAGATAATTTGACAGAGACGCGTGCACGTCGCCCGTCCAGCGCCAGCCGGGCGCGCGAGTGGCGATCAGTTTCGGCAGCTCCATTCCGAACATCACGACCGGCATGCCGCGCCACGAGGCGTTGATCCAGCCGAGAATTGGCACGACAAACAGCAGGACATAGAGGCCCCAGTGCACGACGCGCGCGCTCAGCATCTGCCAGAGTGGTAAACCGTCCAGAGGCGTCGGCTCTGCATGGGTTGCCCGCCAGGCAAGCCGCAGCACAGCAACACCGAGAACAATGATGCCGAAGGTAAAGTGGAGGCTGATCAGCGTTGTCACCGGCGTGTTGCGGCCGATGTGCGGCATTGTCCAGGCAAATATGAACTGGGCGACAAGCAGCGCCACGATCAACCAATGCAGCAACTTTGCGGTCGATGTGTAGCCTGATGCGTTAGCCATGGTTCTGTCGCCCTTGTAACTGAACTAACGATACCTATATGGGCCGGAGCGGTGATGTTGAGCCTTCAGGCTCCGTCATCGAGCGGCCACGAAGATGCAGCGGGTGACGCCGGATGTACGCGCACCTTCGCATTTCGTGGTCGTCAGCGTTTTGACAAACGTCAAGCCTGCGACTTGAGCCGTTCCTTGTCATAACCGGCGACACGCTTGTAGCTCTCGGAGAGCGCGATCAGCTCCTCGCGGGTGATGACATCGTCAATATTTTTGAACGGCTTATCGCCGGTGCGACGATAGACCTCGTGCAGAATCGCGTCAGGTGGCGCCCTACGGTTGGCCAGCACCACCTCGCTTGTCGCCGGCAGGCGCCTGGCTTCGTAGACCTTGAGCGCTGCGACCGGATCGTCATTGGCGACGAATGCGTCGGTCAGGGCGCGGCAATCAAGGATTGCCTGCGCGGCACCGTTGGCGCCGCGCGGGTACATCGGGTGCGCGGCGTCGCCCAGAAGTGTCAAGCGGCCAAAGCTCCAGCGCGGCAGCGGATCCTGATCGACCATCGGATACTCGAGGATCGTGTCCGAGCTGCTGATGAACTGCGGCACGTCAAGCCAGTCAAAATGCCAGTCGGCCATCGCGGGCAGGAAGTCCTCCAGGCGTCCGCGCCTGTTCCAGTCGCGCGCCTGGTATTGCGGCGTCTCGATATCGCAAACCCAGTTCACGAGCTGGCGGCCATCGGCGTCGACATTGTTGCGGATCGGATAGATCAGCAGCTTCGCGGGGTGATGCCAGCCAATACGGATCATGCTGGCGCCCGACAAAAACGGCTTCCAGCGCGTAACGCCACGCCACATGTTGATCCCGGAATACTTCGGCGGCCCTTCGTTCGGATAAGACTGCTTGCGCAATACGGAGTGGATGCCTTCTGCGCTGATGACAACACTGCCCCGCTGCGGGGGCAGTGGCGTGCCGTCCACGTCCTCGAAATGCGCGATCGCCTCCGGCCCATCGTATTCGACGCGCGTGCAACGCCAGCTTGTGATCACCTTATCTGCGCCTGCACGCTGAACGAAGGCATCGAGCAGGACCATCTGCAGGTCGCCGCGATGAATCGAAAATTGCGGCACATCGTAGCCGGCAAACTTCCCGGCCGGCTCGCTGTAGATGAACTGACCGAAGCGATTGTAGAAGCAATATTCGCGGGTGGTGACAGCGACCTTCGCGAGTGCATCCTCGAGCCCGAGTGCACACAGCTCGCGCGACGCGTGCGGCAGGATATTGATGCCGACACCGACGGCCTTGAGTTCGGGCGCCGCTTCAAAGATCCGGCAGGCGATGCCGGCACGATGCAGCATCAGGCCCAGCGTCAACCCGCCGATGCCGGCGCCGATAACCAGAACTTCCATGATGAACCGCCTCTCGTGCGTATTTTAGCCGGACCAATGCCGCCGCGCGAACGACGCTTTCAGGCCCCACCCGGCGACGGCCGCAAGGAACAGCGAGATCAGAACGTCGTAGCCCGCAAGCGAAATGCCGAGGAAACGCCAGGCCGCCTCGTCGCACCGTACGATCCTGATGTCCTGAAGCTGTTTCAGCAGATTGCCTGCGGAGCCAAAACTGTTGATCGGTCCCGAACAGTCGTTTGGGCCCGCCCAGAATTTCCATTCCACGCCGGCGTGATAGGCGGCCAGCCCGGTATTCCACAGCATGACCGCAGTGATGACGGCGAAACCCGCGATCATCACTTTGTTCGACGCGCCGTAGCCGGCGCCGAGGCAGAGCAGCGCTGCAAGCGGGACACTGACATAGTATGCATTGCGCTGATCAAGGCAGAGCGGGCACGGTGGATAGCCGAGCACGTACTCGAAGAAAAAGAACCCGCAGATCGTGAGCAGCCCGACACCCGCCACGACCGCGGCCGCAGCAAGCACCGGATCGCGCCGCGCCAGGGCAAGAGGGTCACTCATTAATGCTCCGACGGCCTGTCTGTTCATCGTCATCGGCGGTTTGGATGGTGCCGGTGGTCGGGGTCGAACCGACACTCCTTTTGGGAACACGATTTTGAGTCGTGCGCGTCTGCCAATTCCGCCACACCGGCTTTTGGGGGCCTAGCTATAGCGTCAAGTCGCAGGACAGCCAAACAAAAAGGCGTGTCTTGCATGTGATGGCAAACCGGTTGGTAGCCATGCCCGCGCGCCGTAAGATGCAATTTTCAAGGAGTCTCCAAGATGAACGAAGAAGCCCTGAACATGTCGCTTCGCAAATTTCTCAAGGTCGTAGGCGTGACGTCGCAGCAGGAGATCGAGAAAGCAATCCGCGCGGCGGTGGCTGATGGCCGGCTGAAGGGTAACGAAACCATCGGCGCGCAGATGGTCCTCACCATCGGCAAGATCGGTCTCAATCACAAGGTCGACGGCGAGATCGAACTCAGCTAGCGCGCCCTATGTGGCAGCGTCGGCACCGACGTTGCGCCGGCCGAACGCAGCCTCCATCTCGCGCCGCACTTTCACCGCGGACTCATCCGGATCATAGGCAACGTCCGACCACCGCAGGGCCTGCCCTTCCGCAATGTCGTGCTTGAGCTTGACCGCGTGCGCAAGGCCGAGCGGCAGCAATTCGCGATCGAGCGATACATCCGCGGGCGTCTGCTTGCCCCAGACGCAGAACCCGCCCTCACCGTCGAGCACTTCGCCCGCTTTCAGCGCGCGCTTTGCCGTCGCAACCACGTCGGAACGGAAGCCGGTCGGCGCTCCTGTCGGCTCGTTGCGCAGCGCCGCACTCGCGACGGAAATGCCGAGCTCGAGGCCGATCATGTGGATCGGGCGGTAAAGAGCGGCGTATTTGCCGGTCTTGTCCGGCAGCATCGCGTACTCCTTGAAGCAGCGCCGCGCATACTCGGTATCGCCTTCAAAGACGACATAGGTGCCGAGCGCAAGATGATGCGGCACGTCGCAACCGTCGCGATCGACAGACGACGTCACCTCGGTGACGCCGGCCTTTTCCAGGGTGCCGCCATCACTCTTGGGTTTGCAGATTTCAGCGAGTTCGAAGCGCGTCGCAGGCGGAAAGCCTAATCCATTCGACTGCGGCACCAGCCCGGTGGCGTTGCATACCGCCGTCATTTCGATACCGGACTTCGTCCCGTCGACGAATGAATTGAACATCTTTGGATTGATCGACTTGCGATCCGAGATATTGAGATATTTGTCGAGGATGTCCCAGACGTTGTCGGGATTGGACTTATGATAATGCGGCTCGTAGCGCGTGCCCTTGCCCGCGCAAATGACCTTGAAGCCGGCAGCGCGCGCCCAATCGACCTGCTCGCAGATCAACGCCGGTTGATCGCCCCACGCGAGCGAATAGACAACGCCGGCGGCTTTCGCACGGCGCGCAAGCAATGGACCAGCGACCGCATCGGCCTCGACGTTGACCATGACGATGTGCTTGCCGTCAGCGATCGCCTTGAGCGCATGGCGGATGCCGGCACCGGGCACGCCGGTTGCCTCGATGATCACCTCGATCCGCGGATCGGCAATCACTGCCTCGGCGTCGTCGGTGACGAACGTCGTCCGCTTCTTATATGCGTCTGCCAGCGAAGGAGCGGCATAGCTTTCGTCCGGCCATCCGGCGGTTTTCAGCTGACTTCGCGCTCGGCCGACGTCGAGATCGGCAACGGCGACGACGTGCATGCCTTGCGTAAGGCGTGCCTGCGAAAGGAACATCGTCCCGAATTTTCCGGCGCCGATGACGGCGATCGTCACCGGCCGAGCGGCCGCCTCACGCTCAAGAAGTTTCGCATGGAGATTCAAGAAACGCTCCGTCGCCAAAGCGCGACGGAAACATAAACACGGCCTTAGTACAAGCAGCGGACGATCAGGCGGCAACGCTCACTGACAGACGGCCCGCGAGACAAAAGTTTCCGTCCGGCATTCGGGGCCGGTCGATCGCCCTGCCATCCAGACTTTGGGGGGACAAATCTCTGCCGTGGTCATGTCGAGGCTACGCCCTGAATCGAAACCTTTCGTCTTGCAGATGGCGTTCGCCGCCGCAACACAGTCGGGTGCTCCATTCGGCGCGACCTGGCATTTTTCGTGGCCGCTCACAGTCCGTACGTTGGGGATACGCGCGACCGCCTCGGCCGCATCCTTGGCGCCCTCGACGGTTGACTTCGCGGCCGCGCCTGCGTCCTGGCTAAATCCTTCAACCTTCTGGCGCGCGTCTTTGAATGTCGAGTTCACATTGGCAGATTGCTGCGAAAACCAGCGGCCTACAGCCGCGAAAAACCCCGTGTCCTCCTGTCGCGTCTCATTCGAAGGCGCAACGTCCTGTGCGAACGCCAATGCTGAGGTCAGCACAACGACGATCGCAAACAGCCAGACGAACGAGCCAGTCCGACAAAACTTCATGGCCTGCAAAACCGGAAATCAATCAGCCCAACGGCAACCGCTTACCTATTTTCGGTGGCAAAAATGAGGAGCCTGGTGCCGTTAGAACAAGTATAGCGCGCCCACAATGCCGATGACGAGAACTATGGCGCCAAGCAGCACCCATAGGCCCAGGCGTTTTTCAATGATGTGACGCGCACTCTCGCCGTAACGATGCAGGAGAAATGCCAGCACGAAGAACCGCGCACCCCGAGTAATAATCGAAAAAAGGATGAACAGCCCGAGGTTGTATCCGGCAAATCCGGACGTGATGGTGACGATCTTGTAGGGGATCGGGGTCAGGCCCTTCAAAAGAATGATCCAGGCGCCCCACTGCGCATAGGCTTCGCGAAACGCTTCGACCTTGTCGCCGTAGCCGTAAAGCTGGATCAACCAAAGACCGACGGAGTCATAGAGAAGCGCACCGATGGCATAGCCGAGCACGCCGCCGGCCACCGACGTCACCATGCACCAGAACGCCATCACGTAGGCGCGTTCCGGCCGCGCCAGGGCCATCGGTATAAGCATCACGTCGGGCGGAACCGGAAAGAACGAGCTTTCGGCAAAGGAAACGGCGCCCATAAGCCACATCGCATGCGGCTTATGGGCGGCCTCGAGGCACCAGTCATAAAGACGGCGTAGCAGGGATCGCGGCTCGGCGGCCTCAGCAGTCATTAGTCCACTCGTAGGGAGAATTGTGACGGATCAACGGCGCTTGCGAACGCGCCTGCTCTCCAACTGCACGACTTTACGACGCGACGCGGCCCGGACCAAATCTTTTGGGATCTTTTCGGCAATTCCGAACATCAGCTCGCGGCGGCGCATTTCGGCCCAGACATCCTCCGGACGCACACCGGCATGGACCCAGAGCACCACGAGATTGTACATCAGATCGGCGCTTTCCATGACCACGGCCTCGGGCTGTCCGTGCATGGCATCGATGACGACCTCGACCGCCTCTTCAGCAAGCTTCTTCGCCATTTTCGCGCGGCCGGCACGCAGCAGCCGGGCGGTTCGCGATTTCGCCGGGTCCGCGCAGCGCGCGGCAATCACGGCGTCATAAAGCCTGGCAATCGAATCAGTCATAAGCGGCAGAATACCCGAACCGCACGCGAAACCGGTTAACGCATGTGACAGTCATCGCCAGTCGCGACCCGGCATTCCGTCACGGCAATCCAAGGATTAAGCGGAAAAATTGGTCCAAAGGGAGGCAATTTCACCTTGAACGGGTCATACAAGCGCACCTGACGTGCTTGCCTCCAAATTATTCTTCTTCCGACAGGAGCGTCGCGTTGCCTCCTGACGCCGCTGTGTTCACCGTAACAACCTGCTCGATGGCAAACCGCCGCAAATAGTTCGGGCCTCCCGCCTTCGGGCCGGTGCCGGACAAATGGCTCCCGCCGAATGGCTGCGAGCCGACCACCGCTCCGATCATGTTCCGATTCACATAGACATTGCCGTGCGGCATGCGCGCGGCAATATGCGTGACGACCGATTCGATGCGCGAATGAATACCGAGGGTCAACGCCGTATCGTTGGCCGCAATGTCGTCAAGCAGCCGGTCGAGTCCGTTCGAGCGCCAGCGCACGACGTGAAGGACCGGTCCGAAGATCTCTTCCGTGAGCTCGCGCGCGCTGTCGAGCTCGATGATCGCGGGGGCAACGTAGGTGCCGCCGGCCGGGGGGCTTGCGTTCAGGCGAAACAGAACCGCGCCGCGCGAGTCCATCATCGATATCCAATGCTCGAGCTTGCTCTTGGCGTCACTATCGATGACCGGACCGACATGAGTCGCCAGATCGCGCGGATCGCCGAGCTTAAGCTCGCGCGCTGCACCCGCGACCATGTCAAGCACGCGATCGGCGACATCGTCCTGCACGCACAGCAGCCGCAATGCAGAGCAGCGCTGCCCGGCCGAACGGAATGCCGATGTGATCACATCGTCCGTGACCTGTTCGGGCAGCGCGGTCGCATCGACGATCATGGCGTTGACGCCGCCGGTTTCGGCGATCAATGACGGAATTGGCCCGTCCCTGGCCGCGAGGGCACGATTGATATTGCGGGCAACCTCGGTCGAACCCGTGAAGGCAACGCCCGCCACGCGGCGATCAGCAACCAGAAGCGCGCCGGTTTCTCCGTCACCCGGAACGAGATTGAGAGCGGCGGCCGGGATGCCGGCGCGATGCAGCAGCCCGGTAAGCTCGTATGCCACAAGCGGCGTCTGTTCGGCGGGCTTTGCCACCACGCTGTTTCCTGCGGCAAGCGCGGCAACGATCTGGCCGGTAAAAATCGCAACCGGAAAATTCCACGGGCTGACGCAGACGAACACCCCGCGGCCCCGCATGCGCAACTCATTGGATTCGCCTGTGGGACCCGGCAGGGCTTGCGGCGCCAGCACACGACGCGCGTCTTGCGCATAGAACCGACAATAGTCGACCGCTTCGCGCACCTCGGACACACAATCGTCGATCGTTTTGCCCGCCTCGCTTTGCAGCAGTGCGATCAAGCGGCCACGATTCTGCTCAAACAGGTCGCCCGCGCGTTCGAGGGCCGCTGCGCGCTCGGCGACGGGAGTTGAGCTCCACGCCGGGAAAGCAGCCTGTGCAGATGCCATAGCAGCAGCAACCAGAGCCTCATCGCCTTCCTGCACAGCGCCGATGACAGCACCATCAATCGGAGAGTTGACCGCACGTTCACGTCCGGTCACCGCCGAACCGTCGATCAACGGTTTTGCGCCGGAAATTTTCGGGGCCGAGCGGACTTCAGCGACCAGCGCCTCAAGCGCAGCACTGTCGCCAAATTCGACACCGGATGAATTCCGCCGCGATGCGCCGAAAAGATCGCGCGGCAACGGAATATGCGAGTGCCGTGCATGCGACGCGTCACCGATCCAGCTTTGCGGCCGACGCAGGATGGTTTCAACCGGAACGGAAGGATCGGCGGCGACCGATACAAACGAGGAATTGGCTCCGTTTTCCAGCAGCCGGCGCACCAGATAGGCGAGCAGATCGGCGTGTCCACCCACGGGCGCATAGACTCGACAGCTCAGATCCGGCAATTCCGCAAGCAGCGCCTCGTAGAGCGCTTCACCCATGCCATGCAGCCGCTGGAATTCATAACCGCCGGTGCCACCGGCATCCTCGATCACGCAGGCAACGGTCAACGCATTGTGAGTCGCAAATTGCGGATAAAGCCGGGGCCGCGCCAGCAGGAGCTTGCGCACGCAGTCGAGGTAGCAAAGGTCGGTCATCGCCTTGCGCGTAAACACCGGGTAATCGGAAAGACCACGCTCCTGCCCCCGCTTCACCTCGGTGTCCCAATAGGCGCCCTTGACGAGACGGATCATCAGTCGCCGGTTCAGGCTTTCTGCGGCGGCGTCAATCCAGTCGATCAGGGGCCCGGCGCGCTTCTGATAGGCCTGCACCGCAAGACCGAAGCCATCCCACCCGGCGAGCGAGGTATCGCGCAATGTTGCGCCGATGACATCGAGCGACAGTTCCAGCCGGTCCGCCTCTTCGGCGTCGATTGTGAAATTGAGCTCGTGGTGCTTTGCGAGCTGCGCCAGCTCGAGCAAATTCGGCACCAGCTCGGCAAGCACGCGATCGCGCGACAGCGCCTCGAAGCGCGGATGCAGCGCCGAAAGCTTGACCGAAATTCCGGGGCGCCGCGGTAGCGCATCGTTGCCGGCGGTCTTGCCGATCGCCTCGATCGCGTGGGCATATGAGTCGAGATAGTGCCTGGCGTCGGCGCCCGTGCGGGCACCCTCGCCCAGCATGTCGAAAGAATAAAGAAATTCGCGATGCAACCCGGCACGTCCGAGCGCGTCCTTGATCGTTTGTCCCAGCACAAAATGCGAGCCGAGCAGACGAATGGCCTGGCGGGTCGCCGCCCGCACTGCCGGCAATCCAAGGCGCTTGATCAGAGCATCGACGATGCCTTCAGGAGTTTCTCCAGGGTGAATGACCTTGACCGTGAGGCCGAGCGTCCAGGCCGAGGCCGATACCAGGAGGGGCGCTGTGCGTGAGCCATGACGGGCCCAGTCGCCCGCCTGCAACTTGTCCTCAATCAGGCGATCTGCGGTTTCCGCGTCGGGCACGCGCAACAGCGCTTCAGCCAGCACCATCAGCGCCAGGCCTTCCTTGGTGGACAGCGCATAGGCATGGAGAAAGTCCTCGACCCCGCCAAGACCGCCGGTACGCGCCCGGATTGCCTCGACGAGACGCGTCGCGCGCGCGTCGATGCGCGCTTCTGCATCGCTCCTGCGGGCGGCCGATGCCAGTAATTCGGCCGCAATAGCCTCATCGGGCGGAGCGTAGGGCGCCCGAAGCGGCGGAATGTCGCGTACAAGCTTTCTGGCGGCTGTTGGCGCCATTGACTGAATCTCCGAAGTGTCTCGCAATTCTATCTCAAAGCCGCCTTTATCGTGCTCAAGATTTACGTTTCCGGTCATCGTAACCGGCGGCGTTAGTCATAACGCCGCAAATCGGCCGCGAGATATGTGTGCGTGTATTGCCCTTTGCAGCAACGTGTCCTTTGCTGTGCCGCGGCCGAAGCAGGCGCAATGGGCGCGGGCCGTTGAAGAAGGATTTGCGTGATGAGAGCTCACCACACCGGCTGGTGGGCATGGCCGCCGCTATTGATCGCCGCGACGTTGACGACCAACGCCGCAGCCGGGGAAACCATCGTCAAATTCTCGCTCGACCACGGCATCGAAGGACCGGCCGCGCTCTTCCTGCATCCGCTCGACAAAGGCTATTACAAGTCGGAGGGTCTCAACGTCACAATAAATCCGGCTTCCAACTCGATTGAGCCGGTCGAGCGTGTGGCGTCGGGCGAATACGATATCGGCTTCGGCGATATCAACACCCTGATCAGGTACCGCGATGCCAAGCCGGGCGCACCGGTGAAGGCAGTGTTCATGCTGTACAACCGGCCGCCCTTTGCGGTGATCGGCAGAAAGAGCCGCGGCGTTGTCGCGCCGAAGGACCTGGAAGGAAAGACGCTCGGCGCACCGGCGTCCGATGGGTCTTTCGCACAATGGCCGATTTTTGTGCAGGTGAACGGCATCGACGCGTCAAAAGTGAAAATTGAGAATGTAAGTTTTCCGGTGCGCGAGCCCATGCTGGCGGCCGGACAGATTGACGCGATTACCGGCTACTCTTTTACGACCTATGTCGATCTCAAGGACAAGGGCGTGCCGGTCGAGGATATCTCGGTGCTGCTGATGGCGGATTACGGCGTCGAACTTTATGGCAACGCCATTATTGTGAGCTCGAAATTCGCTGCCGAGCATCCGGACGCAGTGAAAGGTTTTCTCAACGCGTTCATGCGCGGCCTCAGGGAGACCGTAAGGAACCCGGCGACCGCTATCGATTCCGTTTTACGGCGCAATCCCGACGCCAGGAAAAACGTCGAGCTCGAGCGCCTGACGATGGCTATCCGCGAAAATATCGTCACGCCCGAGGTCAAGGCGAACGGTTACGGGGCCATTGACGAGCAACGCTTCACGCGTTCCATCGACCAGATCGCGATGGCCCACAAGTTCAAGGCTGCGAAACCGAAACTGGACGACGTTTTCGACTCGTCGTTTCTGCCTGCGTTGAAAGAGCGCAAGTTCAACTAGCCGGCCGCGCGGAAACCGCTATTTGATCCGCTCAAGAACGCTCACGTAGTTCGCGACCGACGTCCCGCCCATATTGAAGATGCCGCCGAGCCGAGCATTCTTGACCTGCAGGTCGCCGGCGGTGCCGGTGAGCTGCATTGCCGTAAGCGCGTGCATCGAAACGCCCGTCGCTCCGATTGGATGGCCTTTCGCTTTTAGCCCGCCGGACGGGTTCACCGGGAGCTTTCCGTCTTTCTGAGTCCAGCCTTCCTTGATCGCACGTGCTCCCTGCCCCTCCGCGGTCAAACCCATCGCTTCATATTCGATCAGCTCGGCGATGGTGAAGCAGTCGTGGGTTTCGACGAATGACAAATCGCCGAGTTGAAGTCCCGACTGCGCGAGCGCGCGTTGCCAGGCCTGCGCGCACCCTTCGAACTTGAGAATATCGCGCTTCGACATCGGCAGGAAATCCTGCACGTGCTCGGCAGCGCGGAACGCGACCGCCTTCTTGAGCCTGAGTGCAGTCTCCACGTCGGCAAGGACGACGGCCGCGGCGCCATCCGAAACCAGTGAGCAGTCGGTACGCTTTAACGGGCCGGCCACGAACGGATTTTTCTCGCTTTCGGTGCGGCAGAAGTCGTAACCCAAATCCTTGCGCATCTGCGCGTAGGGATTGCCGACGCCGTTCTTGTGGTTCTTGGCGGCGATCATCGCCAGAGCGTCGGACTGGTCGCCCCATTTCTGGAAATAAAGACCCGCGATCTTTCCGAAAATCCCGGCAAAGCCGCCGTCAATGTCGGCCTCCTCGCGTACGTACGACGCCTTCAGCAGATTGCGTCCGATCTCCGGCGCGGGCGTCGCCGTCATCTGCTCGGCACCAACGACCAGCACGATGCGCGCAGCGCGCGCTTCGATCGTCTTGATGCCCTGGTGCACAGCCGCTGAACCGGTGGCACATGCATTCTCTACACGCGTGGCGCGCTTGAAGCGCAGGTCATTCGATGCCTGCAGGACCAAAGAAGCGGTAAAATCCTGCGCGGAGAAACCGGCATTGAAATGCCCGAGCACGATCTCATCGACGTCTTTTGCGGCGATTCCGGCGTCAGCCAACGCCTCGCCTGCGACCTTCACGATCAGACTTTCAAGCGTTTCACCGGCAAGCTTGCCAAAGGGGCCATGCGCCCACCCGACGATACAGGCCGTCATTAACGCCTCCTATGCCGAACTTTGGTCGTTTTCATCGGGCTCTGCTGCTACACACTATATATTCACGTGTGGTTCACGATATTCACGTGTGGTTCACGCGCTTTGCCTAGCATCCGAAGCTTAGATAGCCTAGCACGGCCGGCTATGGAACTTTCCCGTTTCTGAGGCCTTGGGACCCTGAACCGCGAACGATGACCGCCCGCCCAAGCCACTGCCGTCGCGTCATGATCCTCGGCCTTGCCGCAGGAACGCTTGTGCTTGTCGCAGCCGATCATGCGCGCGCGGAGGCGCAACTGCTGATCGAGGCGTCGACCGGCAAGGTACTGCACGCCGAGAATGCCACCTATCCCTGGTATCCCGCGTCGGTCACGAAGCTGATGACGGCGTACACCACGCTGCGCGCAATCAAGGAAGGCCGCATATCGCTCAATACCCTGCTCCCGATATCGCGCAATGCCGCCGCGCAGCAGCCGACGAAGATGGGCTTCAAGGTCGGCACCACCGTCACCGTCGACAACGCGCTGAAGATGCTGATGGTGAAATCCGCAAACGACATTGCGGTCGCGATCGCGGAAGGCGTTGGCGGTTCAATTGCAGGCTTTGCCGATCTCATGAATGCCAACGCACGCCGGCTCGGCATGTCGCAAAGCAATTTCGTCAATCCGAACGGCCTGCCCGCGGAAAACCACATCTCCTCGGCCCGCGACCTCGGCATCCTGGCGCGTGCGCTGATCCGCGAGTTTCCCGAATACGACAGCTACTGGCACATTTCCTCGATCCGCTACGGCAACCGCGTAATGCGGAACTACAATTCGCTTATCGATCGTTATCCGGGCGCTGACGGCATGAAGACCGGGTTCATCTGCGCGTCGGGCTACAACGTCGTTGCCTCCGCCACGCGCAATGGCCGCCGGCTGATTGCGGTGATCCTCGGATCATGGTCCGGCGCAGTGCGGGCACAAAAGGCGGCGCAGCTCCTCGAGCGCGGCTTTAACAGCGGCGGCCTGTCCTGGCTCACGCCCTCGCTCGGCACGGTCGATGCCCTGGCTCCGGTCGATGCCCAGCCTCCGAACCTGCGCGAGGAAATGTGCGGCGGACATCGCCGTAAGCCGCCTTCCGAGGAGAACGAGGAGGAGCCGGAAGAGTCGACGACCGCCGCGAACGGAGAATCCGAAAACGGACAGGCTTTCATGCTTTCCAGCCTGAAGCCGGCAAACGGCAAATTCGTGCTTGGCCCGCCGGTCGAGACCACCCCGCCGGTGGTGGTGTTCACGGGGCCGGCCGATCATCCGGATCCGGTCGCGCAGACCGCCAGCGCTACGCCTAAAAAGAAGAAGAAGACCGCCGCCAAGGGCGAAGGCAGCGAAAAGCCTGGCAAGGGTGCGGCAGCCGGAAAGAAAAGGACGGATGACGCAAAGCCGGCCAAGGCCGCGAAGCCGGTAAAACAGACCAAACCGAAAGTTACCTCGTCGACGCAATGAGCGAGCCCGCGCCGCGCGCCGAGCGAAAGATACCGCCCGCGCCGATTCCGTTCACGGTTCTCACGGGCTTTCTGGGCGCCGGCAAGACCACGTTGCTCAACCGGCTGCTGAAGGATCCGGCGCTGGCGGAGACGGCGGTCGTCATCAATGAATTCGGCGAGGTCGGGCTCGACCATCTGTTGGTGGAGTATGTCAGCGACAACATGGTGCTGCTGCAATCGGGCTGCCTGTGCTGCACGATGCGCGGCGACCTCGTCGACGCGCTGGAGACGCTGCTGCGCGACCTCGACAACCGGCGCTGCACGTTCAAGCGGCTGCTGCTCGAAACCACGGGTCTCGCCGATCCGGCGCCGGTGCTGCACACCGCAATGTCGCATCCTTATCTCGTTTTACGTTACCGTCTGGATGGCGTCATAACCGTCGTGGATGCCGCTGCCGGTGAAGTGACGCTCGATACGCATGCCGAGGCGGTGAAGCAGGCTGCCGTTGCCGACCGCATCGTGCTGACCAAGACCGACCTCGCGGATGAAACGCAGCGGAACGGGATCGTTGCCCGGCTCCGTACGCTCAATCCTGCGGCACCGATCCTCGACGCGGCCAAAGGCGAGGCGACGGCTGCAACGCTGCTCGGCAGCGGGCTTTACGACCCGGGCCGGAAAATCCCTGATGTGAAGAAATGGCTTGCTGCCGAAGCCTATGCCGACAGCCATCACCACCACCATCATCGCGATGTCAATCGACACGATGAGCACATCAGCTCTTTCGTTCTCACCGCCGACGACGCGATCCCCTCCGGAACACTTGAGATGTTTCTCGAGCTTTTGCGTGCAACCCATGGCGAAAAGCTTTTGCGCGTCAAAGGCATCGTGAAGCTCGCGGAAATGCCGGATACGCCGGTTGTCGTGCACGGTGTCCAGCACATATTCCACCCGACCGCCCGGCTCGAGCGCTGGCCTGACGACGATCATCGCACCCGGCTGGTTTTCATCACCCGAGATTTGCCGCAACGCACCGTACGCGAGCTTTTCGAGGCTTTTCTCGGGGTCGCGGCACCCGACCGGCCCGACCGCGCCGCTTTGCTCGATAATCCGCTCGTCCCATTCGGCGGCCGTTAAAGATTGCCGGTCTTGCATGCGGGACCGGTTGGACTCATGCTGATACGGAATTGACCGTCGGCGCACCGGCGGAAGACGGTCGCGGGGGAAGCATCATGGACCGGCTCTGGCTGCGGCATTACCCGCCGGGCGTACCCGGCGAGATCGACGCCGCGCGCTACCCGTCGCTGATCGCGATGTTCGAGGAAAGCTTCACGAAATATGCTGACCGTGAAGCCTGCGCCTGCATGGGCAAATCCCTGACCTACGCGGACCTGGAAAAGACATCACGCGCCCTGGCAGCCTGGCTGCAAAACCTGGGGCTCAGACGCGGCGCCCGCGTCGCCATCATGATGCCGAACGTGCTGCAATACCCGATAGCCATCGCCGCCATACTGCGGGCCGGTTACACTGTGGTGAACGTCAACCCGCTCTACAAGCCGCGCGAACTGGAATTCCAGCTCGCCGACGCCGGCGCGGAAGCCATCATCGTGCTCGAAAATTTCGCGAGCGTCCTGCAACAGGCGTTGCCAAATCTGCAAGTCAAACACGTCGTGATCGCGAGCCTTGGCGACATGCTCGGCGCGCTGAAGGGTACGATCGTTAACGCAGCCGTTCGCTACATCAAGAAGATGGTGCCGGCTTACACGATTCCGGGCGCGATCAGGTTCAACGATGCCGTTACGGCCGGAGGCACAATGGCGCTCGAGGCATCAACGTCTGCTCCCGACGACATCGCATTCCTCCAGTACACAGGTGGCACCACCGGAGTTGCGAAAGGCGCGATGCTGCTTCATCGCAACCTCGTCGCCAACATGTTGCAGGTCGAAGCGTGGAATCAGCCGATGGTCGATATCCCGCCGAAAGTCGACCATATGATCATCGTGACGGCGCTGCCGCTCTACCACATCTTCGCCCTGACCGGGTGCTTCCTGCTCAGTATGCGCATCGGCGGAATGTGCCTGCTGATTCCGAATCCACGCGACATTCCCGGCCTGGTGAAAGAGCTCTCGCACTACAGAGTAAACATATTTCCGGCGGTGAACACGCTGTACAACGCGCTGCTCCACCACCCCAATTTCGGCAAGATCGACTGGAGCATGCTGAAGTGCACGATCGGCGGCGGCATGGCCGTGCAGAAGCCGGTCGCCGACGCCTGGGTGAAAGCCACCGGCAGGCCAATCATCGAGGGATACGGGCTATCCGAGACTTCTCCGGTGCTGACCTGCAACCGCGGCGATATCAGTGAATGGACCGGCACTATCGGTCTTCCGCTGCCCTCGACGGAAATCTCGATCCGCGACGACGACGGACGAGAACTGCCGATCGGCGAGCAGGGTGAAATTTGCGCGCGCGGTCCACAGGTCATGGCGGGCTACTGGAAACGGCCCGATGAAACCGCAAAGGCGATGACGAAAGATGGATTTTTCCGCACCGGCGACATCGGCCTGATGGACGAGCAAGGCCGCGTGCGGATCGTCGACCGCAAGAAAGACATGATCTCCGTGTCGGGCTTCAAGGTATTTCCGAACGAAGTCGAGGAAGTCGCCATGAGTCATGGCGGCCTGCTGGAATGTGCCGTCGTCGGCGTACCCGACGAGCACTCCGGCGAGATCGGCAAGATGTTTGCGGTCAGGAAAAAGCCCGATGTCACCGCCGAAGACCTGCGCGCTTTCCTCGCCTCGCGCCTTGCCAGCTACAAGGTGCCGAAGCAGATCGAGTTCCGCAACGAGTTGCCGAAAACAAATGTCGGCAAGATCCTGCGGCGCGCACTGCGCGATGAACCGTCGCAACCGGCGGCCAATTGATACGAGGCGCAATGGTCGCAAGTGCAGCCGACGTCGTGTCGTTCTGGCAGAAGGCAGGCCCGGACCGCTGGTTCGAAAAAGATCCAGCGTTCGATTACGAAATCCGGGAGCGTTTTCTCGCCACCTATGAGGCCGCCGCTGCCGGACAATTATCGGGCTGGGAACAGAGTGCCGAAGGCGCGCTGGCGCTGCTCATCTTGCTGGACCAGTTTCCGCGCAACATGTTTCGCGGTGAGGCGCGGGCTTTCGCCACCGACCCGTTGGCGCGCGCCATTACCGCAGGCGCCATCGTCCGTGGTTTCGACAGCCAGGTACCGAAAGAGCTGCGAAACTTCTTCTATCTCCCTTTCGAGCACTCCGAGGATCTTGCCGACCAGCAACGCTGCATCGCTCTCAACAGCGCGGCCGGCGATGCCGAAAATCTGAAATGGGCGGAAATTCACGCCGACATCATTCGGCGGTTCGGACGGTTTCCCCATCGCAATGCCGTCCTCGGCCGTACCACCACACCGGACGAGCAGGCCTTCCTCGACAGCGGCGGTTTCGCCGGCTGAAAAATTCCCGACGCAAAAATTTTGGGACGACCCCCCGTTGCCTCTGTTAGGCTTGGGTCAATAACAACCGGCGGCTAGCCGGCTTTACGCATGGGCCGCCGCCCTGATGCTCGGGAGGCGACCTCATGTCTTGCCTGGCTGAAGCGCTTCGGCGCTTGCTGACGACCATTTGTCTTTCGATTCTGACAGTCTGCCTTGCTACGAGTTTGCGCGCGCAGCAGGTCGATGTTCGTGCCAATGAAATCGGCGGCGTCGTGACCAGCACCAAAGGTCCCGAAGCCGGCGTCTGGGTGATCGCCGAAACAACAGACCTCCCGACCAGATTTGCCCGCATCGTCGTGACCGACGATCAGGGCCGTTATCTCATCCCCGATCTTCCGGCCGCAAATTACAGCGTGTGGGTGCGCGGCTACGGCCTGGTCGACTCCCCAAAGATGCGCGCCAAGCCGGGAATGACCCTTAACCACGCGGCGATCATCGCGCCGAACGATGCGGCAGCGGCACACTATTATCCTGCGGCCTATTGGTACGCGATGCTGAAAATCCCGCCGGCGAAGGATTTCGGCGGCTCGACCGATATCCCGAAGACCATCACGCAGGACAACTGGCTGCGGCAGATGAACAATGTCGATTGCATCGGCTGCCATCAACTCGGCCAGGAGTCGACCCGCACGATTCCTGCCGAGCTCGGCAAGTTTGAATCGGGCGCCGAAGCGTGGCAACGGCGCATTCTCTCCGGTCAGTCCGGCGAGATGATGACAAACAGGATCGCCGGCCAGTTCGGCGGCGTGCCCTACAAATATTTCGGCGATTGGACGGACCGCATTGCGAAGGGCGAATTGCCGAAGAGCAAGCCGCCGCGTCCCGAGGGCGAGGAACGCAATATCGTTGTAACGTCGTGGGAGTGGTCGAAGCCGGACAAATATCTGCACGACCTGATCTCGTCCGACCGGCGTTACCCGACCGTGAATGCCTACGGGCCCCTGTTCGGCTCGCCGGAATATTCGACCGACAATATGCCGATCCTCGACCCGAAGACGAACAAGGTTTCGTTCTTCAAGATGCCGGTGCGTGATCCTGAAATGCCGGTATCGCTCGGCCCGGGTCACGCCGGCGCGGTAAAACCGACGGCGGAATCCCCCTACTGGGGCAATGAAGTGCTGTGGGATACGCGCGCCAATAACCACAACTCGATGTTCGACAAGCAGGGCCGCATCTGGCTCGCGGCAACCGTGCGGGGCATGGACAATCCCGCCTGGTGCAAAAAGGGCTCGGATAACCCGTATGCCAAGGCGTTCCCGCTCGACAAGAGCCCGCGTCAGGTGGCGCTGCTCGATCCGAAGACGATGAAATATGAGTTCATCGATACCTGCTTCGGTACCCATCATCCTCAATTCGGTTACGACGCCGACAACACGCTGTGGCTGTCCGGCACCGGTCCTGTCGCTGGCTGGATCAACACGAAGGTGTGGGATGAAACGCACGACGCGCAGAAGGCGATCGGCTGGACGCCTTTCGTCCTCGACACAAACGGAAACGGCAAGCGCGACGAATACACCGAGCCGGGCCAACCGACCGACGCGGGAAAGGACGTACGTATCACCGGCGGCTCGGGACCTTACGCTGTCATGCCTGATCCGAAAGACGGCTCGGTCTGGTACACGGTTGGCGTGTTTGGCGGCCAGCCCGGTTTCCTGCGTTTCGACCCGAAAACTCAGCTGTCGGAATTCTTCGCCATGCCGAAACCCGGCATTGGGATTCGCGGCGGCGACATCGATGCAAACGGCGTCGCCTGGGGTTCGGAATCAAGCGGGCACCTGGTCAGCTTCGACCGCCGCCTGTGCAAGGGGCCGCTCAACGGTCCGCAAGCGACCGGCAATCACTGCCCGGAAGGGTGGAAGTTCTACAGGTATCCCGGCCCGGGCTTCGAAGGCTTTGAGGACCGGAGCGTCGAGGCGAGCTACTACACCTGGGTCGATCAGCACGACACGGTCGGCCTCGGCGAAAACATCCCGATCTCGACCGCCAATCTCAACGACGGTTTTGTCGCTTTGAAAAACGGCAAGATGGTCATGCTGCGCATTCCCTACCCCATGGGCTTTTACGCCAAGGGTCTCGACGGCCGCATCGATGATCCAAACGCCGGCTGGAAGGGCCGTGGGCTATGGAGCACCAACGGGGACCGCACGCCCTGGCTGATGGAAGGCGGCAAAGGATCCAGCCCCCGTGCGGTGCACATCCAGGTGCGGCCCGATCCGCTGGCACACTGAGCGTGGGCGCGAGTCGCGCGAACGGCCTCCGCCGCCTGCGGCGGAGGCTTTCGCTTTTGTAGGCCTAGGCGGTGGATCAACCTCTGGAGTAGCATCGAGCCCGAACGGCCGCCGCGGGGGCAGGCGCCGAAAAACGTCAGGGAGCTGCCATGCGTCACGTCCTATCCGCCCTTTTCACTGCAACCTTATTTGCCCTCGGTGGCGCCGCGCACGCACAGGCACCGCAAGGTTATCCGGCGGACTACGCCAAGATCATCGATGCGGCCAAGAAGGAAGGCAAGGTCGTCATCTACTCCACCACGGACGCTGTCGCCGCCAATCCGCTGATCAAGGACTTCGAGGCGCTTTACCCCGCCATCAAAGTCGAATATTCCGATCTCAATTCCACCGAACTCTATAACCGGTTCATCGCAGAGGCTGCGGCCAACAACGGCACAGCGGACGTCATCTGGTCATCGGCGATGGATCTGCAGGTGAAGCTCGTCGCTGACGGCCACGCCATCACCTATGCGTCCCCCGAGATCAAGGCACTGCCGAAATGGGCCGTATGGAAGGATTCGGCCTACGGCACGACCTATGAGCCGATCACCTTCGTCTATAACAAACGCCTCGTTCCCGCAGGCGATGTGCCAAAGGATCACAGCGATCTTTTGAAGCTGCTCAACGCCAAGACGGACTTCTACAGGGGAAAAATCACGGCATATGACCCCGAACGGTCGGGCGTCGGCTATCTGTTCTGCAATGCCGACATCAAGGATTTCCCGCAGGCCTGGGACCTCTTCAAGGCGATGGGCAAGGCGCAGGCCAAGCTTTACACCAGCGCAGGCGCCATGATGGAGCGCGTCACGTCGGGCGAGCACCTGATCGCCTATGGAATATTCGGTTCCTACGCGCTCGGCCGCTCCAAGAAGGACCCGAACCTCGGCATCATTCTGCCGAAGGACTACACGATGGTGACCTCACGCGTCGCCTTCGTTTCAAAGCACGCCAAAAATCCGAACGCCGGCAAGCTGTTCCTCGACTACGTCCTGTCGAAGCGGGGCCAGGAGATCATCGCCAACAAGGCCGACCTCTATTCGCTTCGTTCCGACGTTGATGGCGAGGCGACAATCAAGGGCGTAACGAACCTGATCGGCGACAAAGCGCGGCCCGTTCCGATCGATCAAACTCTGCTGGAGAATCTCGACCAGGCGAAGCGGCTCGCTTTCCTGTCGAAATGGCAACAGGCGAAAAAGGGACAGTAGGCATTATTCATCTGGTCATTCCGGAGCCGGCCAAAGGCCGGATCCGGAATCCAGAAACTTAATCAGTGCGTGCATCTGGATTCCGGGTTCGCTCGCTGTACTCGCGCCCCGGAATGACGGGGACAAATGCCGATTGTGGCTTACCGCCTGCTCGTACTCGGCGTCACCACGCTCGTCGTAGTGGCGCCGCTCTCGCTTGTGATCTACCAGAGCTTCCTCACGGCACCGTTTTTCGATCCTTCGGCAAAAGTCGGCCTGCTCGCCTATTCGTTCGTCCTGGCCGATCCGGATTTCTGGCAAGCATTCTGGACCACGATCGCGGTCGCCGGCGGCATGGCCGCCATCGCCGTTCCGCTCGGCGCCTTGCTCGCTTTCCTGATGGTTCGCACCGACGTTCCCGGCCGGCGATATCTCGAACCGCTGATCCTGATCCCGATCTTCGTGTCGGCCGTGGTGATTGCATTCGGTTACGTCGTGGCCATCGGTCCGGTCGGGATTTTCTCGACGCTTGCGAAGGACGTCCTCGGCTTCGTGCCGTGGAATCTTTATTCGCTCCTGGCGCTGATCATGATCGCCGGCCTTACGCACGTCCCGCACGTCTATCTCTACAGCGCGGCCGCATTACGCGGCCTGGGCACCGACCTTGAAGAAGCCGCCCGCGTGTCCGGCGCCAATCCATTCCGTGTCGCCGTCAATGTCAGCCTGCCGATGATCCTGCCCGCAATCCTGTTTGCCGGCGTGCTCGTGTTCTTCCTGGGCTTCGAATTGTTCGGCCTGCCGCTGGTGCTGGGCGATCCGCAGGATCTGCTGGTGCTGTCGACCTATCTGTTCAAGCTCACCAACAAGCTTGGGGTGCCGTCATATCAGCTGATGGCCGTGGTCGTCGTTGCGATCATCGCAATCACCGCACCGCTGGTATTCATGCAGCGCCTGCTGCTGCGCCAGGCCCAACGCTACGTCTCCGTGCGCGGTAAAGGCCTGAAGACACAGCCGCTTCCGTTGCATCGCTGGCGCTGGGTCGCCTTTGCCGCAATCGTTTTCTGGCTCTTTGTGACCGTAGTCGTGCCGATTTCCGGCATCACGCTGCGTTCATTCGTGGTGACCTGGGGCGAAGGCGTAAAGCTGCTCGACGTGCTGACGCTCGATCACTATCGCGAGCTCACCGACTATCCGAACGTGGTGCGCGGCATCTTCAACACGCTCGGCATCGGCGTCATCGGCGGAGCCGCAGCCGTTGCCTGCTACACCGCGATTGCGCTTGCGGTGCACCGCTGGAACTCCGGCTGGACGCGGCTCGTCGACTACCTGGTGATGGTGCCGCGCGCCATGCCGGGCCTCGTCGCCGGCCTTGCCCTGTTGTGGGTCTTCCTGTTCGTGCCGTTCCTGTCGCCGCTCAAGTCAACGATGGCCTCGATCTGGCTGGCCTATTCCATTGTCTGGCTCGCTTACGGCATGCGGCTCGTCTCCGGCACCTTGCTGCAGGTCGCACCGGAGCTTGAGGAAGCCGCGCGCACCGCCGGCGCGAGCGATCTGCGCGTCAAGCGCGACGTCACTGTACCGTTAATCAAATACGGCATGCTGGCGAGCTGGCTGCTGGTGTTCCTGATTTTCGTGCGCGAATACTCGACCGGCATCTACCTGCTTGGCCCGGGCACCGAGGTGATCGGCTCGCTTCTGGTGTCGCTCTGGGGCACCGGGGCGGTCGATCTGGTGTCCGCCCTGTCAGTCGTTAATGTGGTCATGATCGGCGTCGGCCTCGCCGTCGCGGTCCGCCTTGGAGTGCGTCTGCATGGCTGAGCTCATCGTCAAGAACGTCGCCCTGCGCCTCGGCGACAACGAAATTCTCAAGGGCGTTTCGCTTTCAGTACCGGCGGGCGAAGTGGTTGCTTTGCTTGGCCCATCGGGCAGCGGCAAGACGACGTTGCTGCGCGCCATCGCCGGCCTGGAGACGCCGCACCAGGGCTCGATCGCAATCGGCGACACCGTGTTCTTCGATGCAGCGCGCAGCATCGATTTGCCTGCGGAGAAGCGCGGCCTCGGGCTGGTGTTCCAGTCCTATGCCTTGTGGCCTCACCGAACGGTGTTCGACAATGTCGCCTATGGCCTCAAGTTGCGCGGCGCCTCGGCCGGGGAAACCAGGACTCGCGTTGAGAAGACGCTGTCGCAGATCGGGCTCGGCCATCTGGCAGCACGCTACCCGCACCAGCTGTCCGGCGGACAGCAGCAGCGCGTCGCCATCGCGCGCGCCCTCGTTTATGAGCCGCCGGTAATCCTGCTCGACGAGCCGCTGTCAAATCTCGACGCCAAGCTGCGCGAGGAAGCGCGCGCCTGGCTGCGCACGCTGATTGTTACCTTGGGATTATCGGCAATTCACGTCACGCACGACCAGGTCGAGGCCATGGCGATCGCCGATCGCGTCGTATTGCTTGACAACGGACTTGTCGCACAGGATGGCACGCCGACCGCGCTTTACAACGAGCCGGCGACGCTGTTCGCCGCTGAATTCATGGGTGCCAATAACCGGCTCAACGCCGCGCTGGCTGAAAATTCCGGCGGCCGCGCGGCTTTGGACGTGTTTGGCGAGCGGCTGACCGGAATCTCGCGCACGCCGGCAACGGCCGGAGCAAAGGCGACAGGCATCATTCGCATCGAGCGTGTACGCTGCGCGTCGAGTCCCGGCCCGAACCGGCTGAAAATGCAGCTCAAGGCGCCGATGTATCTCGGCGAGCGCTGGGAGCTTGTATTCGCGCGTGAGAACCTAACGGTACGCGCCTACGCATCTGCTCCGCTCGATCCGGGCGATCACTATGTCGAATTTCCACCAGACGCATTGTGGGTGTTCCAGGCTGCCCGATGACCGATTTTCACGGCGTCTTTCCTTATCTCGTTTCGCCGATTGATGCGGGCGGCCGTATCCTCACGGACGTGCTCGGCAAGCTGGCGTCCGACCTGATCAAAGCCGGCGTACACGGGCTGACGCCGCTCGGTTCGACCGGCGAGTTTGCATACCTCAATCGCGCGCAACGGGAGGCGGTCGTAAAGGCGACAATCGAAGCTTCGGCGAAAAAAGTGCCGGTGATCGCAGGCGTCGCATCGACCGCGACCGCGGATGCGATTGAACAGGCCAAGGCCTGCCAGAAGCTCGGTGCCGACGGCATCCTGGCAATTCTCGAAGCCTATTTTCCGCTCAAGGACGCGCAGATCGAATCCTACTTTCGCGCGATCGCCGACGCTGTCGACATCCCCGTCGTGCTCTACACCAATCCGCAATTCCAGCGCAGCGACCTTTCACTCGACGTGATCGCACGGCTGTCGGAGCACCCGCGCATCCGCTACATCAAGGATGCATCGACCAATACCGGACGCCTGCTCTCGATCATGAATCGCGCGCCGCGCATGAAGGTATTTTCTGCATCGGCGCACATTCCGGCGGCGGTGATGCTGATCGGAGGCGTCGGCTGGATGGCTGGGCCCGCCTGCGTTGTGCCACGCCAGAGCGTCCGCCTTTACGAGCTGTGCCGCGCGGGACAGTGGCCCGAAGCAATGAAACTCCAACGCGATCTTTGGCGGATCAACGAGGCCTTCGCGCGCTTCAATCTCGCCGCCTGCATCAAGGCTGGTTTGCAGATCCAGGGCTATGCCGTGGGCGATCCGGTACCGCCACAGACGGCGCTTGGACCGGCCGATCGGGAAGCGGTTGCAGCCATCCTGACCGACGTCGCAAAGCTGGAAATGCCCTGATTTGGCGGCTTTCTGTATTTCATCCAACTGAATCTTAACGGTTCCTTGCTAGGCGAAGGCGATGGCCTTGCCGTCCTTCGCACCCGACAATGTGAAACCTGCGCCGCCGTCGGCACCGGCGCGCATCGTTGCACGCGTCAAATCCGTGCTCGCCGAACGCAACGACAGCCGGCTGACGCAATTTGTCGCTGGAAAGGTTTTCCTTATCCGCGTCGGCAGCGCGTTGCTTGCGTTGGTATCGCAGGTTCTGCTGGCGCGCTGGATGGGCAGTTTCGAGTTCGGCATCTACATTTATGTATGGACCTGGGTGCTGATGATCGGAGCTCTCTCCGACGTCGGGCTTTCGTCCGCCGCGCGCCGCTTCATTCCCGAATACACGGAGCTCAAAAACTTCGACAGGCTGCGTGGCTTTCTCAGTGGATCGCGCTGGCTCGGCTTCGGCCTGGCGACGGCCATCGGCCTGTTCGGCGCGCTCGGCGTGAATCTTCTTGCGCCCTGGCTCGACCACTTTGCAATCATTCCGCTTTATCTCGCCTGTCTCGCGATCGCAGCCTACGGGCTGGTGCAGGTGCAGGCCGGCATTGCGCAGTCCTACGACTGGCCCAACCTCGCGCTGATGCCTTTCTACATCTGGCGCCAACTCATCCTCACAGTGCTGATGGGCGCCGCCTGGCTTTTTGGGGCGCCGACCGGCGCGGTCACGGCCATGATCATCGCCGTGGTGACGACCTGGGCCGTGACAATCGGCCAGCTCGCACTGCTCAACCGGCGGCTGAACGTCAGAGTGCCGAAAGGGCGAAAAGTCTACGAGCCGGGAATCTGGTTCGCGACATCGCTGCCGATATTCATCGTCGAAGGTTTCTACCTGTTACTGACCTACGTAGACATCATCGCGCTTGAACATTTTCGTTCGCCGCACGATGTCGCAATCTATTATGCGGGTGCCCGCCTGCTCGCGATCGTAGCCTTCGTTTATTTCGCAATTGCGGGAGCGACGACACATAAGTTCAGCGAATATGACGTCTCCGGCGATCGGCGGCGACTCGCATCATTCTTCCACGAGACTGTCCGCTGGACGTTCTGGCCTTCGCTCGCTGTCTGCGCCGTGATCCTCGCGTTCGGCAAGCCGCTCCTGTCGCTGTTTGGCGCGGGGTTCGAAGCGGCTTACGGCGTGATGTTCATTCTTGCCGTCGGATTGCTGGCGCGCGCGTCAGTCGGACCAGCTGAGCGCCTGCTCAACATGATCGGTGAGCGCAAACAATGCGCAACGGTCTACGCCGTCGCATTCGCCATCAACCTGACGCTGTGCGTCATCCTGGTCCCGCGTCTGGGAATTGAAGGCGCGGCTGCTGCAACCTCCGCAGCATTGATCGCCGAATCCTTGATGTTTTTGTGGGTGGCAAAAAAGCGGCTCGGGTTCACTGTCTTCGTGTTCGGCCGGCCGGAGACCTGACGTCACACCTGCTGTCGCAGCAGGCGGCGGATGACTTTGCCGGTTGTCGTCATCGGCATGGCGTCGATGAACGCGACCTCGCGCGGATATTCGTGCGCCGACAGGCGAGTTTTCACAAAACCCTGGATTTCCGAAGCGAGTGAATCCGACGCCGTGTAGCCTTTCTTCAACACGATGAACGCCTTGACGATTTCGGTACGCAATGCGTCCGGCTTGCCGACGGCAGCCGCCAGCGCGACCGCCGGGTGGCGGATCAAACAATCCTCGATCTCTCCGGGCCCGATCCGGAAGCCCGCGGAGGTGATGACGTCGTCATCCCGGCCGACGAAACTGACATAACCCTCTTCGTCCATGACGCCCTGGTCGCCGGTCGTCATCCAGTCACCGATGAACTTGTCGCGCGTGGCATCGGGGTTACGCCAATATTCGAGGAACATCACCGGATCGGGGCGTTTCACCGCGATCTGCCCGGTTTCACCCGCTTTCAGCGGAGTCCCGGCGGCATCGATAATCGCAACGGTGTGGCCGGCGACCGGCCTGCCGATGGCGCCCGGTTTCGAGACGCCGATTGCGCTGCACGCCGAGAGGACGATGTTGCACTCGGTCTGGCCGTAAAACTCGTTGATAACAAGACCGAAGGCCGACTTGCCCCACTCATAGGTTTCCGCACCGAGCGATTCACCGCCTGAGCCGATCGAGCGCATGGTGATGGCGTGGCGGCCTTTTGGATTTGGAGCCGCACGCAGCATGCGGAGCGCAGTCGGTGGAATGAAGGCGTTGCGGATTTGCGTCCGCGCCATTAACGCAAAGGCCTCTTCCGGATCGAATTTCTCGAAACGGCGCGCCACCACCGGTACACCATAGTGCAAGCCGGGCAGTAGAACGTTCAACAGTCCGCCGGCCCAGGCCCAGTCGGCCGGCGTCCAAAGCCGGTCGCCCGGCTGCGGCAGGAAATCGTGGTGCGTCTCGACACCGGGGAAATGGCCGATCAGCACGCGGTGGCCATGCAGGGCGCCTTTCGGCTGTCCGGTCGTGCCGGAGGTATAAACCATCATCGCCGGATCGTCGGCCGACGTGTCGACCGGCGCAAAATCCGGCGAGGCCTTCGCAAGCAAATCGGCAAAACCGAGCGTATCCTCATCTGCGCCATCGAGCGACATCACCAGCTTGAGCACGGGCAAATCCTTCCGGATTTCGGCAATGCGCTCGGCACCGCGCGCATTCGTTATCAGCGCTGCGGCACCGGAATTTTCCAGACGATAGGCAAGCGCTTCCGTCCCGAACAGCACGGCAAGCGGCAGAGCAACGCCGCCAAGCTTGTAGATCGCGATATGGATCGCAGCCACCTCGGGAAGCTGCGGCAACAGTATCGCAACGCGATCGCCACGATTGATACCGTGGGCCCGCAATGCGTTGGCGAGCCGGTTGGACGTCTCACGCAGCCAGCCATAGGTGATCGCTTCGTCACGCCCGTCGGACCTGGCATGCAGGATCGCGACGCGGCCAGGCTCCTTTTCCGCCCAGCGGTCGCAGACATCGACGCCGATGTTGTAACGGGCGGGAACCGGCCAGCGGAACTGGCGGCAAAGCGAGTCATAGTCCTTGACGCGGGGCAATACCGGCATGGGTCGCAAAACTAGTCAGCGGGTGGCGCGAGGTCCAGCCCACCTTTCAATTCAACCTTACGCGCAGGAAATTCCAATAAGGCGTCGTCGGGGAGACGGCGTCGATCGATTGCTTTTCTCCACCCTGACCCGACACGAATGAAAACGTGCTCGAACCCGCCGCCAGCGGCTCGAACCGCAGGATCATGGTGTCGCCGACGGCATAGTCGCGGCGCTCGGGGCACGCCGTTACATTGTCCCCGCCGACATAGCGATAGTTGCGCCCAGCGGCGAGAAGGTAAGGGCTGTTCGGACCGCTCGCAGCGAAACAGACTTTCGTCAGCGCCGCCTGGGCCTGCAAATGAATTTCGGTATATTCGGCCGGACGCTTGATCTCAACGATTGCGACCGGCACCTGATTTTCAGCGCGATGAAACAATGTCTCCGCCGCAGCGGGTAGGCCGAATAGCGCAGCGATCCCAATCAGGACTCCTTTAAGCGATACTGATTGCGTCATGCAACCTCCCTGAAGCTGCGCAATAAAACTATCGTAACCTGAACCGGACGCAAAACTGTCAGATCTAGCCAGTCAGGATTGATTTCAATTCGTTGCGTTCCGCAGTGATGAAATCAAAAAAGGCTGCAACGCGAGGGGCACGCCGAAGATCAGGGTGCGTTAACAGGCGCCAACTTCTGGCAAGTTCAGGAATCGGCCCCAGCACGCGCACAAGCTCAGGCTCGTTGTCAGCAATGGCCGTCGGCAAAGCGCCAACACCAACCCCGGACTTTACCGCGTAGAGTAATCCGAGCACGCTGTTGTTTCGTGCGGCGACTTTGGCGTCTGGCGCTACCTGCTTCAGCCATTTCGAAAGACGATGATTCATCATCGATTCGTCGAAACAGACGAGTGGATGCTGCGACAACTCCTCGACACTCGCCGGTTTACCGTAACGTTCAACGTAGTCTCGACTGGCGTAGATCGCCCAAATTGAGTCGGCGACTTTGCGGCCGACCAGTTCGTCGTCCGTATCACCCGACCGGAATGCGACATCGGCCTCGCCCTTTGCAAGGTCGAGATAGCGGTCGCTCATCACAAATTCGACGCGCAGCCTGGGATGGCCGGCATGAAAGCGTTCAATCAAGGGCGTCATTCGTTGGACAATCGGTTCTGGGCAAGTCACCCGAATGACGCTGCTGCGATCGCGTTCGCTTCCAGCCACATGTCGCTCGAAATCGCTGACCATTGCTTCGATGCGTTCGGCATAGGGCTGCAACTCCGCGCCAAAGTCGGTCAGGCGATAGCCGGCAGGTGTGCGCGTTACCAGTTTCCGCCCAAGCCGCTTTTCCAGCTCGGCGAGCCGGCGCTGCACTGTCGATTGGCTAGTGCGAAGTATCTTGCCTGCAGCGATCGTGCTGCCGCCGCGCGCAACAGCGAGAAAGTATTTGAGATCATTCCAATCGAACATTGAAGCATTATGCAATTTCGTGGCCCCCTGTCGCAATCTTGCGGCTGCCGCCAGCAGGCCAGTTGGCGTAACGATTTTCGAATCCTGCGATCCAATCGGAGTGAACCGTCATGAATGCGCCTTTTGACGCGGAAAAATTCAAGGTGGCTACACGCGAACAGTGGGACAAGCACGCAAAAGGTTGGAGCGACCATAGTGCACAGATCCACGACTGGTTGCGCGAATCGACCGACGCCCTGCTGGCAATGGCCGAGGTCACGCCTGGCTCACGCGTATTGGATATTGCGGCGGGTGCCGGCGATCAGACCGTCGACATCGCCAAGCGAGTCGGACCCATTGGTTCGGTGCTGGCAACCGACCTTTCCTCGGTCATCCTCGAATTTGCGAAGGAGAGGACGCGGCGTGCGGGTTGCGGCAACGTCGAAACGCGGGTGGCGGACGGCGAGAATCTGAACGTCGCGGATGGTGTTTTCGATGCGGCAATCTGCCGACTGGGGCTGATGTTCTTTCCTGATCCGGGCAAGGGACTGCGCGAGATTTTCCGCGCACTAAAAGAAGGAGGACGCGCTTGCACCATGGTGTTCTCGACTCCCGACAGGAATCCTTGCATCGGCATTCTGGCGTCGACTGCATTCAGGCACGCAGCCTTGCCGCCACGCGACCCGTATCAGCCAGGCGGGCTGCTTAGCCTCGGCAAACCCGGACTAATCGATGAATTGTTCCGTCAAGTCGGATTTTCGCGAGTAGCGACGACAAAGGTCCAGGCGCCATTCAGGCTGCCCTCGGTAAAAAATTACCTTGACTTCGTCCGCAGATCCGCCAGTCCGATCCTGCACATCCTGGCGCAACTGGACGAAGTCGCAAGAAATGCGGCTTGGGCCGAAATCGAGAGCAAATTGAGTGCCTTCAACACGCCTGGCGGATGGGAAGGGCCAAACGAATTGCTCCTCACGGTCGGGCGACGCTGAACCAAAGGGTCAGTTTTTGCCGTCGGGCTCGGCGAGAATCATTGCCCAATAAACCTTGTACTTCGAGCCCGGCGTGTAGACCGCCGCGATGCCCATGCGGGTTGCGCCGGCGAGCAGCATATTGGCGCGGTGCGGACTTGAATCACGCCAGCCGGAAAACGCCTCGGCCAACGTGTGATAACCCGCGCCGATGTTCTCGGCAGCGCGTTTGGCATCGTAGCCCGAAGCCTTCAGCCTTTGCACGAACGGCTTTCCGGCTCCGTGATCAAGCTTATCGCGCTTGGCCATCACGTCAGCCTGCGCCTGCGCAAGCCGCATCAGGTCGGTATCGAGCGCGACCGCCGGCAGTCCGTTGTTCGCTCGATACCCCGAGATCATCGAAGCGGCAGCGGCGGCATCGAGCTGAGCACCCGGCTGCGCAAGATTGCGATAAAAGCTCGGTTCCGACTTTGGAACGTAGTTGTCGGCGCAACTTCCGAGCATGCAGAGCGCAGGCAGCAACAGCAGCAAGCGATAGAGCGGCATCACCGGTATTTCTCCGACTCAACGGTTCGACCTCGCCTCATGACAATGGCCGAACGGTGATTAACGCCTTACTGCTGTGAAGAACGTAAAGCCTGCCAGATGCGCTCGGATGTCGCCGGCATGTCGAGCCTGATGCCTTTCGGCAGCGCGTCGATGATGGCGTTCATCACCGCAGGAGGTGCCGCGGTCGTGCCGGCTTCGCCGGTTCCCTTCACACCGAGCGGATTGGTGCGGCAGGCAACAGTGTGATGCTCGACCCTCATCCCCGGCATCAAGTCGGCGCGCGGCATCGCGTAATCCATGAACGAGCCGGACACGAGCTGGCCTCCGGCGTCATAGATCGTGTTCTCCGTGAGCGCCTGGCCAATGCCTTGCGCAACGCCGCCGTGAATCTGCGCCTCGACGATGGTGTGATCGAGCACATTGCCGCAGTCATCGACGGCGACATATGACACGATCTCGGCGGCTCCGGTCGCGGGATCGATCTCAACTTCGGCGACGTGACACCCGTTGGGGAACGACGGCGGCACCTTGATGCCGGCCTGGGTATCGAGACTCTCCGGGATCACGCCCTGGCGCTTGAGCTCGACCGCCCGCTCCGCCACGTCGAACAGCGAGACCTCGCGTCCTGAATTTTTCACGCTGAACTTGCCGTCATGGTAGTCGATCTCGTCTTCGACGGCTTGCAGGAGCATCGCGGCAACGCGTTTGCCCTTCTCCAGTACCGCATCGGCTGTACGGGCAACCGCGCCACCCGTCATCATTGCCGAGCGCGACGCAACCGCGCCGAAGCCCGGGACGTCGCGGGCGGAATCGCCGGCGGTGAGCGTGACAGCTTCCGGCGCGATACCGAGCCTTCGGGCAACGACGCGGCCAAACACGGTCCTGTGTCCCTGCCCGCTCGCGCCGGCGCCGACGCTGACTTGCACCGATTTTCCGCCGGGGAAGGAAACGCGCGCTGCTTCTTCCGGAAAGGCGCCGGAGATTTCCAGGTAGCAGCCGATCCCGATGCCGCGCAGCTTGCCGCGCTTTTTTGCGGCCTTCCTGCGATCGCGGAAGCCTTCGTAGTCCGCCGCCTTGAGCGCGCGCTCGAAAACAGCCGGAAATTCGCCGCTGTCGTATATGTTTCCGAAGGCGGTCGTGTACGGGATTTTCTCGGGCTTGACCAGGTTGCGCCGGCGCAGCTCGGCGGCATCGATGCCGGTGGCATCGGCGGCCGCGTCGATGACGCGCTCGATCAGATAGCTCGCTTCCGGGCGTCCGGCGCCGCGATAAGGCCCCGTAGGCAGCGTGTTCGTGAATACGCAGCGCGTGTTCACCTGCGCGAGGGGAATGTCATAGACGGTCGGCAGGCAGCCGGAGACGTGGGTCGTGAATACAAAATGCGCAACGCCCGTAAAATATGCCCCCAGATTGCCGATGCAGTCGACGCGCAACGCCTGAAAGCGGCCGCGTGAATTGAGCGCAAGCTCCACCGTCCAGAATGAATCGCGTCCCTGATTGTCTGAGACGAATGCCTCCGAGCGCGTTGAAGCCCAATGGATGGATTTGCCCAGGGCACGCGCCGCGTGCAGCATTGGCACGTATTCCGGATAGCACCAGCCCTTCATACCGAAGGCACCACCGACGTCTTCGGTGAGAAGGCGCAATTCTTCCGGCTTGATGTTCATCGCGCCGGCAATCTGGCCGCGCACGCTCGCAACGCCCTGCGTGCCGACGCGCAACGTGAATTGTCTGGCTGCGGCATCGTAGCTCGCCGTCGCCGAACGTGCCTCGAGCGAAGCCACCACCAGCCGCTGGTTGACGAGCTCGATGCGCACAACATGGGCCGCTTCCTCGAAGGCGTGCTCGAGTGCAGCCAGCTTTTTGTTTTCCGGATCTGGCGGCGCGGTCCAGTCGAAACCGATATTGCCGGGCGCGTCCGGCCAGAGCTGCGGCGCGCCTTGCTTCACTGCTTCGCGCGCATCGGTGACCGGCGTCAGCTCCTCATAGTCGACGACGACCTTGTCGGCGGCGTCCTGCGCGGCGGCCGCAGTTTTCGCGACAACCATGGCAACCGGTTCGCCCACATGCATCACCCGCGTTTCAGCAAGCGACGGACGATGCGGCGAGATCGCGGTTTTTCCGCCGCGCCCCGGAATTGGATGGCCGTGCGAGATGGAATGGTAGTGTGCGTCGCTGAGATCGGCGGCGGTGAGCACTGCGACGACGCCGGGCGCACTCTTCGCAGCCGAGGCGTCGATCCGCACGATCCTGGCGAAGGCGTGCGGTGATCGCACAAAATGGGCGGCAAGAGTGTCACCGGGTTTGACGTCATCACCGAAGCGTCCCTGTCCGCGCAGAAGGGCATCGTCTTCGACCCTGCCGTTCCAGACATCGTCGGAGGAGGCGGCTGCTGATTGCGTCATGCGATGCTCCAAAAATCTCAAAGCTTGCGGTCGGTGATGCCGGCTTTGGCGTAAAGCGCGTTGATATGCGCTTTCACCTCGGGATCGATCGTGTCGTGCTCGGGGACCGCCGCCCACCCGGTTTTTGCGCGCGCGTAGATCGCCATTTCCTCGTCCTGCTGTGACGTGCCGCCGGAGATTCCATAAGCACCGACCATCTCATCGCCTTTGAACACAGGCGCCGAGCCGCCGCTGGCGGCAATGCGGCCATTGGTCATGGCCGCAAGGCTGACCAGCAGCTGGGGATTACGCTCCTTGAACCACTGCTGGATCACCAGACCGTCGGGAAAGCGCGGGCTCATCGAACGGAAGGCGGCAACCGTGAAAGCCTTGGCGATGGCGGTTTCGGGCGTGATGAAGCCCGCCTCGTCCATGCGCTCCACGGCGATCAGGTGCCCCTCCGGCCCCACGACCGCGACCGAAACAGGCACGCTCATTGCATCGGCTTTTTCGACTACGGCCTGGATGAATTCGCGGCACTCCGCCGCCCGCAACTTGGCCATCCCCCACCCCTCCAGATTTGCCCAATTAAGCTTCGTTTAACCTGTTATGTCCGGCAATTAACTGCAAAAAAACGGGTTGGGGAATACCGTGCGGGCCTACCTGGACGCGAACATGGTCGAGCATACCTCCGCAAACGCCCACGCGCGCGATTGGCGTTTGGTCATGCTGGCCGGCGGAGCGAGCTTCGCCGTCAGTTATGGTCTGCTTCATTACGTCTTGGCCCCGGGCCCGGTTGCATCACTATTCCTCTCGGCAATCGCGGCGTTCCTTGCCATGGCGCTGACCTTGGTCGCGCTCTCCCGGTTGCTGCGCACGGATAACCTGCGCATGCGGATTGCGATCAATAACATGTCGCAGGGCCTGTGCATGTTCGACGGCAATGAACGTCTCGTCGTCTGCAATCAACGCTATATGGACATGTACAGACTGTCAGGTGACGTCGTCAGGCCGGGCATCACACTACAGAACCTGCTCGAGTACAGAATCCGGAACAGCAGCTTCACGCGCGACCCCGTTGAATACCGGCGTGACCTGCTGGGCGCCATGTCCGCAGGCAAGACGACCAGCACCGAAGTAAAGTCGTCGGATGGACGGTCAATATCGGTCATCAATCGCCCCATGGCCGACGGCGGCTGGGTTGCAACGCACGAGGACGTCACCGAGCGGCGCCATGCCGAGCGCGAACGGGTTTCGATGCAGGAGCAGCAGCAGCGCCGCGCCGCCATCGAACAGGCGATCGCTGTTTTCCGGCAACGCGTCGAGGATCATCTCAAGACGGTCGGCGAAGGCGCACAGACGATGCACGCGACCGCTACGACCCTGTTCAGCAATTCGGCCCAGACGTCGCAGAGCGCCGACGGAGCAGTGTCGGCTTCGAACGAAGCGTCGACCAACGTCGAAACTGCGGCGGTTGCGGCAGACGAGCTGAGCGGGTCGATCAACGAGATCGGCCGCCAACTTTCCAAGACGACCGAGATCGTGCGTGCCGCCGTGACCGAGGCGCATGGAACCAACGGCCAGATCACAGGACTTGCAAACGCCGCACAGAAGATTGGTGACGTCATCAAACTGATCCGCGCCATTGCCGGGCAGACCAATCTGCTGGCGCTCAATGCCACCATCGAAGCGGCACGCGCAGGCGAAGCGGGCAAGGGCTTTGCGGTGGTCGCTTCCGAGGTCAAATCGCTCGCGGTGCAGACCGCCAAGGCAACGGAAGATATCTCCAAGCTGATCATGGCCGTGCAGGCGGCAACGACCGGCGCCGTGTCGGCGATCGGCAGAATTTCCGGGCGTATGCGGGAGATCGACAGTTGCGCGACCGCCGTTTCCGCAGCTGTCGAAGAGCAGAGCGCAGCTACCGGGGAGATCTCGCAGAACGTCGCGAGCGCATCCGACGGCGCGAAGGTCGTGGTTCAGGTGCTGGGCGATGTGTCCGGCGCGGCTGCGCAGACGCGGGAATCGGCCGAAAACGTGCTCTCGGCGTCGCAAGCCGTGGAGGCCGCCGCCGCCGAATTGCGCCGGGAAGTCGAAGGCTTCCTGGCGCGCGTCGCAGCCTGATCAGCCGAACAGCCCGCTCAGCCAGTAGAACAGCGCCGCAACCGCCGCCGCCGCCGGGATCGTGATAATCCAGGCGGTGACAATCCCTTTGGCTACACCCCAGCGCACCGCCGATACCTTTTTTGCTGCGCCAACGCCGATAATGCAGCCGGTGATGGTATGCGTGGTCGACACCGGAACGCCGAGCTCGGTCGCTGCAAACAGCATGATCGAGCCGCCGGTTTCGGCGCAGCAACCCTGCACCGGAGTGAGTCGGGTGATCTTGCTGCCCATCGTGTGGACAATGCGCCATCCACCGGCCAGCGTGCCGAGCGCCATTGCCGCCTGGCAGGCAATCACCACCCAAAACGGGACGTGGAAATTGGATCCGAGATAGCCCTGCGAATAGAGCAGCACGGCGATGATGCCCATCGTCTTCTGCGCATCGTTACCGCCATGACCGAGGGCGTAGAAGGACGCCGAGAAGAATTGCGCACGGCGGAAGATATTGTCCACGCCGAAAGGCGTGAAGCGCACGAAGGCCCATGACACGAACAGCATCAGGAAGAGCGCCGTGACGCAGCCAAGACCTGGCGCCAGCACAATCCCGCCGACCGTCTTCAACACGCCTGTCCAGACGACGGCGGACACCCCGGCCTTCGCAAGGCCGGCGCCGACCAGACCGCCTATCAACGCATGTGAGCTCGACGACGGGATTCCCAGACGGTTGGTGATGATCTGCCACGTGATCGCACCCGCCAGCGCACCGAAAATAACGCGATCATTGACCACATCGGCGCTCACGATGCCGCGGCCGACCGTCTCCGCGACGTGCAGGCCGAATACCATAAATGCGATGAAGTTAAAGAAGGCAGCCCATGCCACCGCGTATTGCGGCCGCAGCACGCGTGTCGACACGATCGTCGCGATCGAATTCGCTGCGTCGTTCATGCCGTTGAGAAAATCGAACGCCAGCGCGATAAAAATTAGCCCGATCAGCAGCGGAAAAGCCAGCGTGGCGGCGTCCATCGCTTTACCCTGAGAGAACTCAAACGTGCTCGATCACGATGCCATGCATCACGTTGGCGACGTCATCGAAGCGATCGACAACTTTTTCAAGATGATCGTAGACCTCGTTTCCGACAAAGAACGCCAGACCGCTGCCGCCGACATTCGACTGATAGAGATCGCGCAGGCCGACGTCATGCAGCTCGTCGGCGCGGCCCTCGAGGGCGGAAATCTGCGCCGTCAGATCGCTGATGTGGCCCGCTTCGGCGCTGATCGATTGCAGCAGCGGCACCGCTTCGCGCACGAGCTTGGCGCATTTGACGATCGCATCGGCCATCTCGCGCATCTGCGGAGTGAATTCATTCAGGTCGAAAAGCATGACCGATTTGGCCGTCTTCTGCATCTGGTCGATTGAATTATCCATCGATGTGATCAGGTCACGGATGTTGCCACGGTCGAAGGGCGTAATGAACGTGCGGCGGACCGCGATCAGCACTTCACGGGTGACATCGTCGGCGTCATGCTCGCGGTCCATCACAATCTGGTAGTTGGCTTTCACTGCTGCGCCGCCGTCCAGCATGGCGCGCAGCGCGTGGGCGCCGGCCAGCACCGCGTCCGAATGCCGGGCGAACAGGTCGAAGAAGCGTTCCTCCTTCGGCATCAAGGCATGAAACCAGCGCAGCATGAGAATCCCCGTGACCGTGTGGGCAACCTAGTCGCTCGGCCTGCGGTTGCGAAATCGCACGAATGTGCGCCTGTGGAAACATCGTTGGCCACCCCGGAAGGCAACGCAATGCTCGTCCGTCGATCAAGTTTAATATCGTGAAAACAATAGCTTGCGGCTAGATTACGCGCCGCCCATCCTGGAAGATTTGCTGCATCGGCGCGCGGGGTCGGTTAGTTTGCGGCCCACTGGAATTTGGGCCGGAGACGTCGATGCGGTTGGGTTACTTCACCATGCCCGTCCACCCGTTGGGCCGGGACTGGTCGCAGACGCTGCGCGAGGACCGCGAGGCAGTCATTCTTGCCGACAAGCTCGGCTTCTACGACGCCTTTGTCGGCGAACATCTGACCGACGCCTGCGAGAACATCACCAACAGCATGATGTTCCAGGCGACGCTGATCCACGACACCAGGACGATCAAGCTCGCGACCGGCACCGCCAATCTCGCACAGATGCATCCGGTGGTGATCGCCGTGAACGCCGCGATGTTCGATCATCTGTCGCAGGGCCGCTTCGTGATGGGCGTGAGCGCAGGCGCCCTCACATCCGATTCCGAGGCGATCGGAATCCTCGACCTCGACCGCAACAAGATCTTTGCAGAGGCAATCGACGTCATCCTCTCGGTCTGGGAGCGCAACCCGCCCTACGATATCGATTTTCCTGACAACCGCTTCAAGGTCACCTTCGCGCGCACTGCGGCACTCGAGCTCGGCGTTGGTATACTTGCCAAGCCGTTTCAGAAGCCGCGGCCGGAAATCGTCGGCACGGTGGTTGCGCCGTTTTCTCCCGGCGTCGTCCTGATGGGAAAACGTGACTTTCATCCGCTGTCGGCGAACTTCCTTCTGCCGAAGCATCTTAAATCGCACTGGTCGAACTACGCCAAAGGCAAAGCCGAGGCCGGCGCGAAGGCCAATATCGCCGACTGGCGCGTGGCGCGAACGATCTTCGTCGCCGATGACGACAAAGTGGCACGGCGATACGGCCTGGAGGATGCGAACAGCCCCTACCGGTTCTATTTCGAGCAGATGCGCGCCAAGATGAAGCGCGGCAACCGGCTCTACGTCTTCAAGAGTTACAAGGAACAGCCGGATGAGGAGATCACGCACGACTATGTCATGCAGCACTGCGTGACATTCGGAACGGTCAACAAGGTCGTCGATGCCATTCTCAAGATGCACGAGGAAACCGGCGACTTCGGTGAATTGGTGTATGCCGGAATGGACTGGGTCGATCCGACCCTTGCCAGGCGCTCGATGCAGCTGATGGCCGAGGAAGTGATGCCGCGCGTTAATGCAGCTATCGGCAAGGTGGCGAAGACGGCGGCGGAGTAAACTGTCATTCCGGAGCGCGCCCAACGGGTCCGCGCGACGCGCGGCCCGATGACAGGCTCCGGCGCGAACCCGGAATGACGGAGACTATACCGACAACGGGTCCGTTCCGGGCCCCGCGTAAAGACCGTGCCTGGCGCCTTGCGTGAACGAAATACCCCTGTCGAGCTCGATCGATGCGGAGCGCACGCGTTGCGCCTCGGGCTCGGTGGCCGGCACCACGCCGCCCTCGGCTGCCGCCCTGGCGGCGCGCAGCAGAAATTTTCGCGTCATAACGATGCCGCTGTCGGTCGCGCACAGATGCTCTTTCGTGCGGTCCTGGATCGGCCCCATGCTTTCCTGGATCGATGCATCCTGCATTGCGATGCCGTCGACACCAGTCGACGAGTGGCCGTGCCGCTGGGCCTCGCGGTCAAGCAGATAGTTGTTCGACTTGTTGGCAAGCGGGATAAAGGTGCCGGGGACATATTTGACATGGATGCCCTCGCCGTCCTGCATCGCCGAAACTTCCGCCTTCGTCAGCGCGCGCCTGGGATGATAGTTGATGCTCCAGGCCCAGCAGTTTTCATCGTCGATCGGGACCCACGCATGCGCACCCAAAGGATGGCCCGCGCGCGGCGGAATGATCGAATACCAGGGCATGATCCATGGCGTGATGCGCCAGTAGTACTTGCCGCCCTCGGCGTTGCGGCGCGCGCCGATCAGCAGACCGCCGGGAAATTCCTCGACGTCGAACAGCGGCATCCGGTCCTGCTCGTTATAGACATTGCCCTTCGAGCCCTTGAACAGCGGATCCTTGTTGAGCTCGCTGCCGTGCAGCCACGACACATGGCTTGAATCAATGCCGCCTTCCATCGCCTGCAGGTAATTGCACTCCTGCAGGCGCTTGGAGACGAAGCGTTGCGGTGGCTCGACATCGGTCCATTCCAGCGCAGGCGGCGGCGGCCGCAGATCCGGTGGCCCCATATAGGCCCACACGATCCCCGCCTTCTCGATGCAGGGATAGGACTTCAGCTTGATGTTCTTGCG